>JAADEJ010000104.1 GCA_013153475.1 Campylobacterota bacterium | reverse complement strand
ATCTGAAAGAGTCTGCGTTCCAGCAACACAATGGCTTCTCTAAAGGGGTACGCCTCTTGCGTCTCCAAAGCCCGACGCACCGTCTCATCTGTGACAAGAGGGATAAACAGCGCTTTCTCATCCGCGTTCCGTTCTTTGGGCAGGGACAAAAGGGACGCCTCTTTTTGGCTTAGCGCCAGGTTGTAAAGGAGCCAAAAGGCCAAGGCCGGCTCACTGAAACGGTTGAGATCCTCTTTGGCAAAGCACTCAAAAGAGCGGTGACCGGAGGCTTCAAACAGCGCCGCAATCACCCCCAGCATCTCATTAAGCGCTCTAAGAGGCACGCCGTACAAAATCAGCCGGCCGGGACGCGCCGGTCGGGAGGGCTCGGCCCCCAGATAGAGCCGCACCCCCCGCTCCACCGTCGGCCCGTAGAGTTTGGTACGGATACCCACCAGCCCGATATCCGAAAAGGCGTGCCGGCCGCACCCTTTCAGGCAACCGCTCAGCCCCACGGTAATACCCAGCCGCTCGCACTCTTTTAAATCCAACGCCTCGCACACCGCCTGATTGTCAGTAAGCGAATAGACACACCGCCGCGCGCCGGTGCAGGCCAGCATCCCGCCGTAGCGACGCGCTTGCAAACGGGGGGTCACCCCTTCGGTACCCGGCAGGTAGAGGTTCTGGTCGGCCCCCAGACGGATGGTCTCGATTTTCTGCTCCCGACAGATCGCCAGTACCTCTTTGGCCATGGCCATATCCAGCTCGCCCCACCGGCTCATGTAGCGCAAAGCGGCCTTGCCGTTTTGAAGAGGCTCCTGCTCTTTTAAAACCCTCACCCCCTCAAAAAGGCTCTCGCCCTCAGCCCTCGCGTCTGCCTCAAAACGGGTCGTTACCCCTTCCCGAAAAGCTTTGAATCCCATGCTCTCCATCATATGAAAGAGCCGGGCGCGACTGCGGCTCTCCCGGGGCCCCGCCTCTTTATAAAATTTCAGCACCGCCTCAAAGAGCGCGGGGGCCTCATCCGGCGTGACAAAGAGATCCAGTGAGCGCGCCCCTTCGGTATTCTTGCCCCCCGCGTAGACGTTAAAGCCCACTTCCCCCTCTTTTTGGGCAACCACAAAGGCCAGGTCGTTGCCAAAAGGTGAAAAGGGCATATGGCGGTGTCCGGCCAGTACCGTGTTGAACTTGCGCGGCAACATCCCCACCCACTCGGGTTGTTTGAGAAACACCCGCTCCATGGCCGCAAGCGCCTCCCCACACGCGATCAACCCGTCGGCGCCGATGCCGTCGAGGGGATGGACAAGAAGATTGCGCACGTTGTCGGTAAAGGTCTGCCAGCTGGTCAACCCCGCCGCCTCCAAACGGCGGTAGGCTTCCAGCGCGTCAGGAAACGACAGTCCGTGCAGTTCCAATTGGGCCCTGGCCGTCACCGTCAAAGCGGCACCCAGCGCCTCGGCCGTCTCCACCGTTTTCGCGAAATGTTCCGTTTTTAGCTTTCCTCCCGGTATCCGCAGGCGCAAAACGTAACGCTCCGGCGCCAGTTTATGACCGTAAATGCCGAAGTTTTTTAAAAAAAAGCGCAAGTCCTCATCCATCCGCGCGCCGCTCTCTTCTTTGAGCACGCTTTGGGCGTCGTATGGGCGCCGTGCCGCTTTGAGCCGTTCGATCTTGTTTCGTTTTCGTTTTTCCATCTCATGGCCATTGTACTTCAATTATGATAAAATCGCGCAGAAAAATCTTTCTTCAGACTACTTCAGGAGCTTTCCCTTGACAGAGATGGACTATTACGAAATTTTGGAGGTGGAGCGCACCTGCACCCAGGCCGAGATCAAAAAGGCCTACCGCAAACTGGCGCTCAAGTACCACCCCGACCGCAACCCGGGGGACAAAGAGGCCGAAGAGAAGTTCAAACTCATCAACGAAGCCTACCAGGTGCTCAGCGACGAGGAGAAACGGGCCGTCTACGACCGCTACGGCAAAGCGGGCCTTGAGGGGCAGGGTTTCCACGGCTACCAGAACCAAAGTTATGAAGATATTATGGATGATCTCTCCGCCATCTTCGAGTCGGTCTTTGGCGGCGGTTTTAACGGCAGACGGTCCAAAGGATCGGGTGAAAAGTACAACCTCGATCTCTCGGCCCAGATGGAGATCAGCTTCAAAGAGGCGGTCTTTGGATGCAAGAAGGAGCTGCGCTACCGCTACAAAAAACCCTGCGAAGCGTGCGGCGGCACCGGGGCCGAAGGGGGCGAGGTAGAGGTGTGCGACTATTGCCAGGGACAGGGACAGGTCTATATGCGCCAGGGGTTCATGACCTTCGCCCAGACCTGCCCCCGTTGTCACGGGGCGGGCAAAACCGTCAAGAAAAAGTGCGCCAAGTGCGCCGGTCGGGGCTATGAGGAGGTGGAGACCACCGTGACCGTCGACATCCCCGAAGGGGTCGACGACGGCAACCGCCTACGGGTTCCGGGGGCGGGCAACGTGGCCAACGACGGCAGACGGGGCGACCTGTACGTCACCTTTTACGTCGACGAGGATGAGCACTTTGTCCGCCACGGGGACGATATCTACCTGGAGGTGCCCGTCTTCTTTACTCAGGCGGTTTTGGGCGATACCATCGAGATTCCCACGTTAAGGGGCAAAAAAGAGCTCAAACTGCCCCAGGGGGCCAGGGACAAACAGCAGTTTGTCTTCAGAAACGAAGGGGTCCGCAACGTCCACAGCGGCCAGCTTGGCAACCTGATCGCGCAAATCCGCATTGTCTACCCCAAAAAACTGAACGACGAGCAAAAAGAGCTCCTGCACAAACTCCAGGAGAGCTTCGGCATTGAGTCCCAGCCGCACGAAAGCGTCTTCGAGTCGGCGTTCGAGAAGATCAAAGGGTGGTTTAAAAAGTAGTGCGGCATTGGGTTATCGGGGATGTGCACGGAGAGTTGACCTGTCTTGAAAAGCTCGTCTCCAAAATCCCTCCCAAAGACCGTCTGATCTTCGTGGGCGACCTGATTGACAGGGGGCCCGAAAGCTTCGAGACAGTGGTATGGGTAAAAAAATGCCGAAGAGCCGCGTGCGTCATGGGCAATCACGAATACCTTATGCTGACCGAAGGCGCCGCTATCTTTCAAACCGTCAAAGCGGGCCATCCTCCCCGCTTCGATACCCTCTGGTGCCGAAACGGCGGCATCGCCACCCTACGCTCCTACGGCCTGGTCGAGTTGATCGAGGGACGTCCCCGCGCCTGTTATGACCGGACCGCCCTGCAACACTTTGAAGCGCATCTTACGTGGATGGCCAACCTACCCCTCTACCTGGAGCTTCCCGTTAAAAAAGCGAACCGCCCCGTCGTCGTCTCCCACGCTCCGGTGGCGACACACTGGCATATGCGCCTAAGCGAAGCGATGTCTCAGACCTTCCGCGACATAGCCCTCTGGAACAGGCGGGAGCCGGATGAAAACGCCCCCGTTTTCAATATTTTCGGCCATACGCCCACCCCGTTCGGTCCCGATATTCAACCCCACTACGTCAATGTGGATACGGGATGTTATCGATGTGAAAAAGGAATGGGAAAGCTTAGCGCCTACTGTGTTGAAGAGGGTGAGATTCTGACCGTCTCCCGTCACGCCTGAAGCGAAACCACCCGGTTGCGCCCACCTTTTTTGGCAAGATACAAAGCCCGATCCGCCCGATTATAACACTGGGACGGTTTTTCACGGGTATGCCACCGGGCCGCTCCCACACTGATCGTATAAGCGATCCGCTCACCCCGATCCGTTACCAATTCCGAACACGCCACGGCCGACCGGATCCGCTCACCCGCCTCCACCGCGGCGACAAGATCGGTTCCGGGAAGAAGCAACGCAAATTCCTCACCGCCTACGCGGGCGACGGTATCGATACGTCTTGACGATCCTTTCATCACCGTTGCCAGACGTTGTATGACCCGGTCGCCGACAGGATGGCCGTACCGGTCGTTGATAGCTTTGAAGCGGTCGATATCCACCATCAGAATGGAGAGCGGCAGATCCGTTCGACGGCTTCTGGCGACCTCTTCCTCAAGTTTTTGAAAAAAGCATCGTCTGTTACACAACCCCGAAAGAGCGTCCACCTGACTCAATGTCTCCAGTTTTCTCTCCAGGGTGTACCGACGCCGATACTCCTGGGTATGGGTATATTCGATCAAAACGGAAAGTATCGCGGCCGGCCAGATCAAAACGGCATAGTGGAGATGGGAAAATCCCGGTACGATACCCGTCATCGCCAGCAGATGGGGCAAAAGAGCCGCCAGAAGAATATAGATCAATCCCGAAAGAAAAGAGAAAGCGACAAATGCGAGCGAAGGCACCATCATATAAAACATAAAACCCGCCAGGCCGTAGACCATCCCCCCTTCCAAACGGTTCAAAATCAACAGATAGACGATTTCGGTCATCAGCGTCAACCCGACGACGCAGATTGTCAAAAGGCGTCTGCTTTCAATCTTTTTAAAAAGGAGGGGAATCACCGCGAGAACGAGAAAAAAGAGACGGAGTGTCCACGTCCGCTTGGCTCCGATCGGGTCGGTCACATAATCCCAACCCCAAAGCGACAACCCCAGAAAAGCGCCAAAGAGGTAGAGTCTGGCCGCAAATCTGCCGTTGTCTTTCAGTTTTCTCTCTAAATAGGCTTCATCCTCGACTATATCCAGTGAACGAAGCAACGTATCGATCGGCCGCATCCCCCATTATAACATGAGCGCGGTTAGGCGGCGGGCAATAGTTTCCGTTTCCGCCACGCCAACGCGATGGTAAGCGCCACCACGGCGATGACATAATAAACAAAGGTGGGTACCGGTACCGGGTCCCCTTTGGCGTAGGAGTGCATACCGCTAAGGTAGTAGTTGACCCCAAAGTAGGTCATGATGACCGAACTAAAAGCCAGCAGTGAGGCGACGTTGAAGGCAAAGATCCCTTTCATGGAGGGGATGAAACGCAGATGGACCACCGCCGCGTAGACCAGAATGGTCACCAGCGCCCAGGTCTCCTTGGGGTCCCAGCCCCAGTAGCGTCCCCAGCTCTCGTTGGCCCACACGCCGCCCAGGAAGTTTCCCACCGTCAGCAGGGCCAACCCCGCGATCAACGCCATCTCATTGATATAGGTCAGCTCACGGATGGAGCGCTCAATGTTGGCCCGGTTCTCACCCTTTTTAATGATGTAAAGCCACAGGGTGATGAACCCAAGAAGCGCCCCCAACCCCAAAAAGCCGTAACTGGCGGTAATGACCGCCACGTGGATCATGAGCCAGTAGGATTTGAGCACCGGCACCAGGTTGGTGATCTCGGGATCGAGCCAGTTTAGATGCGCCACGAACAAAATAAGCCCCGCCAGAATCGCCGTGGCTGCCAGGGTAATGGGAGAGCGGCGGGAGAAGACAAACCCCGCCAACAGGGTCGCCCACCCGATATAGAGCATCGACTCGTATCCGTTGGACCAGGGGGCGTGACCCGCCACATACCAGCGAAGCCCCAACCCCGCCGTCTGAATCAAAAAGCCGGCGATCAACACCGCCATGCCGATGCGGGTGGGCCAGGTGAGGTTGAAGGCGGGTTTGATAATGTGAAAGATGGCCAGAAAGAGCAGGGCCAATCCCACCAGCAGGTAAAGGGGCACCAGCCGCTGGAACGGTTTGGCCTTGTTCAAAAAGAGCTCCGCTTTAACCCGCCCCTTGGAGGGCATAATGGCCGCGCCGTAGAAATCCTGGTATTCGCGTATCACATCCAGCGCCTTGTCGGCTTTGTCCCACTTGCCGGTTTTGATCCCCTCGTCCACACTGCCGAAATACCCGGCCAAAATCGCCTGCACGAAGGCGCCGCTTTTGGGATCGAAGTGTTTGATGGCGTCAATGGGGGCGTACCAGCGACCCGTCTTGTCTCTGGGATTGGGGAAAATGCGAAGCAGTGAGCCGGTAAAGGTCATGTACATCACGTTGACCCGCTCATCCACTTTGAGAATCTCTTTGTCCAGTTTGGAGCGTTCGGCGGGTCGCTTGCGGGTAACGGCCTCTACCCTTTTAGCCAGTTTGTAGACATTGCCGTCGGCGTCAAAAAAGTCGTTGAAGGTCGCGTACTTTTTGGACGGATCAATGCCGATCAGTTTGTTTACCCCCGGCAAAGAGATCTTCACCATCGGCACGTTCTGCCACGCTTTGGGGCGCACGATCATCCCCAAAAAGACCTGGTCGGCGTTCATGCCGAAACGCTCTTCGCTTCGGGTCACTTTGCGCAAAACCTCTCTGGCCAGGGTATCCAGCGGCTCAATACGCCCGCCGTTGTCCTGCACCATCAACGCCCCGAACTTCTCGGCGTGCTCGGCGGAGATTTTGGGCAGATCCGGTGTTGGGGCCGCGTACATGGGTTGCGCCCCCCAAAGGGCCAGTCCCGCCGTCAACACGACGGCCGCGCTTTTGGACTGAAGCTTTCTCGCCCGCCTTGCCAGACCCTGGAAGCGCCCTTTGTAGACAAAGAGCGAACCGAACATCCCCAACGCCAGCAGGAAGTAACCGATATAGGTGGGCAGGGTACCCGGATCGTGGTTGACCGAGAGGATGGTACCCTTCTCATCCATGTCGTAAGAGCTTTGGAAGAAGCGGTATCCCCGATAGTCAAGCACATGGTTCATGTAGATTCTAAAGGGCATCTTCACACCCTTCTCCTTGTCAATCACCTCCACTTCGCTGGCGTAGGAAGAGGGGCTCATGGAACCGGGATAGCGCTCAAGCTGAAAATCGATCAGCTTCAGGGCGAAAGGGAGCTTGATGACGCGTGAGCCGTAACGCACCGAAACGTGCCACTCCCCAAGGCGTACCGTCGCCGGATCGCCGGGCTGACCGTGGGTTCCAAACACCGTCACCTCTTTGGCTTTTCCATCCAATGCCACTTTTACTTTCACCGCGTCCTGCACCCTCTGCATCGGGGCGTTTGCGTTTTTCTTGGCGCTCACAAGCGTCACCCGCGCGTGGGGATAGGCCGCTTTGATCACAAAGTTCACCCCAGAACCGCTGTAAAGCATACGGGTTTGCAACACCGCTTTGCCCTGCGGCACCATACCGGCATGCCGGTCGGCCATATCGAGCGTTTGAAGCGCGAAGGGCAGATCGGCCACCAGTTTTCCCTTCTCGAAACGAAGCAGAATGACCGGTTTTTGGGTTTGGGGCGCCTTTTGCAGGGCAATGACAAAGGCGGGGGTCTCCACCGGATCGGAGGGTGTCAAACGCACCTGGCGGGAAGCGGCGCCGTCGGCTACCATCATCGCCACCATCGGTTCCCCTTTGGGATCTTCCACCACCTTCTCCACCGCGTCCGGCACATACTCAAGCACCGAAAGCGTCAGGGTCTCATCTCCCAGACGGATCTTTCGGCTAAGCCGGTTGTCGCCGATTTTGGAAAAAAGCACCGGCAGATCGTAGGTATAGCGTTTGTTCCCCTTGACCGCTTCCAACTGCAGATAGGTACGGTCGCTGATAATCGTGTCGCTGACGGCCCCCTCACGGATATGCATGATGCCTTCATATCCGACATACCGGGTAATGGCCGCCCCGGCAAGAATGATCAAGAAGGCGGCGTGAAAAATGAAGATGAGCCGCTTGCCCGGTTGCCACATCTTAAAACGCACGATATTGGCCACCAGGTTCAATGCCAACAAAAAGAGTAGAAACTCGAACCAGCGGGCGTTGTAAACCAGGGCTTTGGCGGTCTGGGTGCCAAAATCGTTTTCAATAAAGGTGGCCGCCCCGATGGCAAAGGCGAAAACCAGCATCATCACGATGGCGCCGTGCATGGAAAGAAGGAATTGGACAATTTTTTTCATAATAGGAAGTGACTCCGTCATTAAGTTGGGATTATAGTATCCAAAAGGTGATAGCCGGGCGGTTAATCGGCTATCTATCTCATGTTCATAAGCTCTATTTCAGCTCACTCCAGCGCCTACCCACATAGAGAGTGGTCTCCAGCGGTACCCGCAGTGTCGCGGCCCGACGCATCATGGCCGCGAAGCGCTCCGCCAGGTTTTGGGCCTGCGCCTCGTCGGCTTCGATGATCAGCTCATCGTGAATCTGTAGCAAAATGGCCGCGTCCAGACGCTCCTGCCGGATCGTCTCGTCGATCGTGAGCATCGCCAGTTTGATCAGATCGGCCGCGCTCCCCTGAAAGACGGTATTGCCCGCCTCCCGCAAATAGGCGGCCTGTTGCATCGGCGTGGCGCGGGCAAAGTCGAAGTAGCGGCGGCGCCCCAGCAGGGTCTGCACATACCCCTCCTCTTTCGCCCGTGCCTCCACCTCGGCCAGAAAGCTCTTGACCGTCGGAAAAGAGGCGAAGTAGTTCTCAATAATCCTCTTGGCTTCCGCCGTGGAGATACCGAGCGTCTGGGCCAGTTTGCGACTTCCCATGCCATAAAGCAGGCCAAAATTGACCGTCTTGGCGATATCCCGCTTGGCCTCGGCCTCCTCGGGGCCGAAGAGCTTGATCGCCGTCTCCATGTGGATATCTTTGCCCTCCTCAAACGCCTTTGTCAACACCGGGTCTTCGCTAAAGTGCGCCAACAGACGCAGTTCGATCTGGGAGTAGTCAATACCGATCAGCCGTTTGCCCTCCCCAGCCACGAAAGCCTCCCGTATCCGCCGTCCCTCTTCGGTGCGCACCGGAATGTTCTGCAGATTGGGGTTTTTGCTCGCCAGCCGCCCCGTGGCGGTACCGGTCTGCACGAAAGAGGTGTGTACCCGGCGCTTCGCGTCGCTTTCGGCCAGCTTCAAAAGGGGCTCAACATAGGTGCTTTGAAGTTTGTGCAATTCCCGATAGGTCAATATTTTCCCGATCACCGGGTGGGCGTCTCTTAGCTTTTCCAACACCTGCTCATTGGTGCTGTAGCCGCCGCTTTTGGTCCGTTTGCCGCCGGGCAGTCCCAGCTCACCAAAGAGCACCTCGCCCATCTGCTTGGGCGAATTGAGGTTAAACTCCCTTCCCGTCTCTTCATAAATGGCCCTTTTAAGCGCGACAATGCGCCCGGCGATCTCCTCACCTATGCTTTTTAGCCGATCCACATCCAGCGCGATGCCCCGATCCTCCATCCCCATCAACACCCTAATAAAGGGGTACTCCACCTCTTTGGCCTCACGAAGCAACGCCTCCGCCCCCTGGAGCCTGAGCCGCTCGCTCAGCTTGAAATAGAGCCGGTAACTCATCCAGGCATCCTCGGCGGCGTATTTGACCGCCTCCTCAATCGGAACGGAACGAAAGGTCTCACCCCGCTTGACCGTCTTGTCGTAAGCGATCATCTCGTGGTTGAAGTAGCGCGCCGCCAGCTTGTCCAGCCCCACGGCCCCCTCGGGATCCGCCAGCCAGGCCAGAATCATCGTATCGGCCAGCGGCTGACGCCAATCCAGCCCCATCCGGTGGCGCAACACCCCCAGGTCAAACTTGAGGTTGTGACCGATATAAGGGCGCGCCATCAACGCTTCCAGCGCCTTTTTGGCCGCCTCGATGCTCACCTGTCGGCCGACCCCAAGATAGGAGTGTCCCACGGGCACATAGTAGGCCCTCTCCTCCTCAAAACAGAAGCTAAAGCCCACCAAATCGGCCTGCCGTACATCCAACGAGTCGGTTTCTGTATCGATCGCCACAGGGGTGTCGGGCCCGATGGAGGCCACCAGTTCGGCCAACTGTTTCTCATCATCCACCAACAAAGCCTCAAAGCGGCTTGTCGGCGCTTTAGGCGCCTCTTTGACCCGCGTCGAAGGCCCCAGCCGCCGCAAGATCGCCCGCATCTGCAGACGTTGCAGATCCTCTTTGATCTTTAAAAGCGGCTCCTCTTCGGGCAGGGCCAGGCTTTGGAGGTCGCATGTCTGAAACAGGTCATCTTTGAGCGTCACCAGCTCCCGACTGCGAAAAGCCTCCGCTTTGTGGGTCTCAAGCAGTCGGCGGATCCGTTCGGGCTTGACCTCATCCAGCCTCTCATATATGGCGTCCAGGCTTCCAAACTGCGTCAAAAGCTTCACCGCCGTCTTGGGGCCGATCCCCTTGACACCGGGGACGTTGTCGGAACTGTCGCCGATAAGCGCCTGGTAATCGGTAAACTGCCGGGGGTGAATACCGTACTTCTCAAACGCCGCCTTTTCGTCAATCTCCACCTTTTTAAGCGGATCGAACAGCACCACCCTGCCGTCGTCGATGAGTTGGTAGAGGTCTTTGTCGTGGCTGACAATGCGCACCTTCAGCCCCCGCTCTTTGGCGCACCGTACCATGGAGGCGATAATGTCGTCGGCCTCATACCCCTCTTTGGCCATCTTCGCCAACCCCATCTTCTCGATCCACCCGATCGCCACGGGCAACTGCGCTTTGAGCTCCTCGGGGGCTTCGGGGCGGTTGGCTTTGTATTGGGGATCAATCTCCTGCCGAAAACTCGGCCCCGGAGCGTCCAGGGCAAAGAGAAGGTAGTCGGTGGGGTACTCTTTTTCAAGATTGAGAATGAGGTTGGCAAAACCGGTCAGCAGTCCCGTGGGAAACCCCTCCGCGCTTTTGAGCGGCGGCAGGGCGTAGTAGCTTCGGAAAAAGAAGCCGAAGGTATCGATCAGCGTCAGGGTCTTCATGCGTCCCACTGCGTTTTGAGATCCTCAAGCACCTCCATCAGCGTTTCATCGTCCAGTCCACCCTTCTTGGCGATCATCGTCGCCCGTTTCACGCTCTTTTCCGCCAGGGGGGCGGTTACGTTGACCGCCTCGTTGCTGATGCGCAGCACCCAGGCGTCCAGTTTGACCGCCGTATCCGCCTGGTTCGGTTGATCCGACCACATGATGATATCGGCAAAAAGCGGATCGAACTCCCAATGTTTGAGCATCGCCGCGCTCACTTTGGCGGTGGTGACATCCAGGTAGTTGCGCTCGATCTCGCGAATATCCCATCCCGCCTCCAGTTCGGCCCGGAAGGTGGCGTCCTCGCCTTCCAGCAGCAGTTCGTCGGCAATGACGATTTTGCCGATCTCCTGCAAAAGCGCCAGCAACCGGATACGATCCGCCTTGGACGGATCGAGCTTTTGCATCCATTTCTGAGCCAGCAGGCTTTGAAACGTGGAGATTTTGGCCAGATGCTCGCTGGTGATACCGTAGGGTGAGAGGTCGGAGCGGAGCATATTGCGCACCGAAAGGCTCACCACCAGGTCTTTGACCGCCTTCATGCCCAGCAACGCCACCGCCTGCTCCACGCTGCTGATCTCTTTTCGCAGGCCGTAATAGGCGGAGTTGAGGGTTTTGAGCAGGTCGGCCACGACCATCGGGTCTTTTTCGATCACCGCCGCGATCTTCTTCACATCCACGTTGGGATCGGCATACGCTTTCTCCAGCTCCGTTACCGTCTGGGGAAGGGGCGGAAGAGAGTTGATGCGTTCCACCAGCTTCTTGTTGATCATGGGCCTTGTCCTCGTTTTTTGAGAACCAGTATAGCAAACCGATCGTTAAACTATTCCAAGCTCCTTGGCCAGGAAACGGCCGGTGTAGCTTCCCGTTTTTTCATGTGATCTCGCCACCGTTTCGGGGTCGCCCACGGCCACCACTTTGCCGCCGCCGTCACCCCCTTCGGGCCCCATGTCGATGATATAGTCGGCGTTTTTGATCATATCCATATTGTGCTCGATCACCAGCACACTGTTACCCAGCTCCGTGAGATGGTGCAATACTTTTGTCAGCCTGTCCACGTCGGCAAAATGGAGCCCCGTGGTGGGCTCGTCCAGAATGTAGAGGGTATTGCCCGTATCCCGGCGGGAGAGCTCCTTGGCCAGTTTGATGCGCTGGGCCTCGCCGCCGGAGAGGGTGACGGCGTTTTGGCCCAGGGTAATGTAGCCCAACCCCACGTCGTAAAGGGTTTTGAGCTTGTTGAAGATTTTGGGATGGGCCTCGAAAAAGCGCATCGCCTCCTCCACGCTCATGGCCAGCACGTCGGCGATATTTTTGCCTTTGTAGTAGATCTCCAGAGTCTGGGGGTTGTAGCGCTTGCCCCCGCAGGCGTCGCACTTGACCATGACATCGGGCAGAAAGTGCATCTCGATCTTGATCTCCCCTTCCCCCTGACACTTCTCGCACCGCCCGCCTTTGACGTTGAAGCTGAAACGCCCCGGCTTGTAGCCGCGAATCTGGGCCTCTTTGGTCTTGACAAAGAGCTGGCGGATCTCGTCCATCACGCCGGTGTAGGTGGCGGGGTTTGAGCGCGGGGTACGGCCGATGGGACTTTGGTCCAGGTAGATCACCTTATCGAGCTGCTCCAGCCCCTCGATCGCCACGCCGTCAACCTTTTGCACCCGTTTGGCCCGGTTCAGCAGTTCCCTGGCCACCGGCAACAGGGTTTGCAAGATCAAAGAGCTCTTGCCGCTGCCGCTCACACCCGTGACACAGACAAAGTTTCTTAACGGAATTTTCACCGACAGGTCGCGGATATTGTTGATATTGACGTGCCTGATCTCGATCCACGCCTCCTGGGGACGACGGTGAAAATACTCGATCTTTTTGCGCCCGGTCAGGTACTCGGCAGTCAGGGTATCGCTCTTTTTGAGCGCTTTTAGCGGCCCCGCAAAGACAATCTCTCCGCCGTAGCGCCCCGCGCCGGGGCCGATGTCGACAATAAAATCGGCAGACTCTATGGTCTCTTTGTCGTGCTCTACCACGTAGACGCTGTTGCCTTTGTCCCGCAGGGATTTAAGGGTGCGGATGAGCTTTTGGGTGTCGCGTTCATGCAGGCCGATACTGGGCTCATCCAGCACGTACATCACCCCCGTCAGGCCCGATCCGATCTGGCTGGCGATGCGAATCCGCTGGGCCTCCCCGCCGCTGATGGTTCGCGCGTCACGCCCCAGCGTCAGATACCCCAGCCCCACGTCATGCAGAAAAAAGAGACGCTCGCGGATCTCTTTGAGAATCGGCTCGGCGATCATTTTCTGCTGATCGTTGAGCGTCTCAAATCGGCTCTTGTCGCGGAAAAACTCGTAGCACTGGGCAATGGGCATATCGATGATCTCGGCGATGGTACGCCCGGCCACCCGCACCGCCAGCGATTCGGGCTTGAGCCGGTGTCCCCGACACTTGTCGCACACCTTCTCGATCATATACTCCCCAAACTCCCGATCATCCTTGAGCATATCGTAGCTGATCTTCACCGCCCCCGGCCAGACCCGCTCCAGCCGGTGGCGTTTCCAGGTAAAATGCACCACCTCGGCACTGCCGTAGAGAATCTGCTTTTTCTGGTGCTCCTCCAACGTCTCATACGGCACGTCGGTCGGAATGCCCGCCTGCTCGCAAAAGGCGGTCAAAAACTTGAAATAGTAACTGCGGTTATAGCCGTACAGGGTTTTGATGGCCCCCTCACCCACGCTAAGATGCGGGTCGATCACCTTTTTGAGATCCAGCGTATAGCGCATACCCAGCCCGTCACAGGCGGGACAGGCCCCTTTGGGGGAGTTGAACGAAAAGCTCAAAGGCTCCAGCGGGTCGAAGCTCACTTTACAGTGAAAACAGGCCAGGTGCTCGCTGTAGTGGATCAGCCTCTCGGTGTTCATCTCTTCAAAGTTGAGCACCTCGATCTCCACCTCGCCGTAACTCTCCCCCAGCGCTTTTTCAATATCCTGGGCGATCCGCTCACGACTGCTTTCTTTGACCGCCACCCTATCGATCACCGCTTTGATGGTGTGCTTTTTGGTCTTGCTTAGCTCGATCTCCTCATCCAGCCGCACCATCACCCCGTCGATCATCGCCCGCACATACCCTTTGTGCCTCAGCGATTCGATCAGATCGGCAAAGGTCCCCTTCTTCTCCCGCACCAGCGGCGCCATAATGACCAGCTTGGCCCCCTCGGGAAGCCCCAGCACCTGCTCGATAATATCCGCCGCGCTCATCTGCGACACTTCCCGGCCGCACAAATGACAGTGTTGGGTACCCACCCGCGCAAAGAGCAGTCGCAGGTAGTCGTAGATCTCGGTAATGGTACCCACCGTGGAGCGGGGGTTTTTGGAGGTGGTCTTCTGGTCAATAGCAATCGCGGGCGTCAACCCCTCGATCTTGTCCACATCGGGCTTGCCCACCCGATCGAGAAACTGCCGGGCATAGGCGCTAAGCGACTCAATGTAGCGCCGTTGCCCCTCGGCGTATAGGGTCTCGAAAGCCAGCGTACTCTTGCCGCTGCCGCTAAGCCCCGTAAAGACCACCAGCGCGTTTTTGGGAATCTCCAGGTCGATATTTTTGAGGTTGTTCTCCCTGGCGCCGAAAATTTTAATACGCTCCATAGACTACCCCAGAAAGATTTTTTTGAGCATCAACGCCAAAATCACCGTATACAAAACGATAAGGGCGTTTTTGTGTTTCGCGTTGCCGGTTTTGGAGGCCAGCCTAATACCCGCCTGCACCCCCAGCAGTGAGGCGACCCCGACGATCACCCCGTGATAGTAGTCGATATGCCCCGTCACGGAGAGGCTGATCAGCCCCGAGACGGAGGAGAAGACCACGAAAAAGAGCCCCGCGCTCACCGCCTTTTTGAGCGGATAGTGCAGTATCCCCACCAAAATCGGCGTCAATAGAACCGAACCGCCGATCCCCATGCTGATGGCAAAAAGGCCGATCCCCGCCCCGACGCCAAAGAGCACCCGGGCGGGCAGGTCATGCTCAAGCGAAGGATCGGGCTCGACGGCGTGGAAAAAGCGATAGAGCGCTAAAGCCACCACCCCCACAAAGGCCACCTCCAACGCGATGTCGGGCACAACTTTCAAAAGCCACCCGCTCCCCAGCGCCCCGACAAAACCGCCTACGCCGATCAGCGTGCCCTCCTGGAGGTTGAGCTTGCCCCGGCGGTAGTTGAGCCAGGAGCCGTAGACGGAGCTAAAGACCATCTGCGTCACCGAAATGCCGACAGCCGTTTTGATGTCAAACCCCAAAAAGATGAGCGCCGGCACCAGCATGGTACCGCCGCCGATACCGAAAAACCCGGACATGGCGCCGATAACGGCACCCACCACGATCAAAGACAGTTCCATCATCCCTCTCCTGTAAACCGGATATTATACTCAAAAGGGTTTTGAAAAGGGGGCATCGGGTAAGGCGTAATTTAAACAATTTAGTCTATAATCAGAAGAATTCCATTACGAAGGAAAGCGCGTGACCGAACTGTTCGGCCAATCCGTCGAAGAGGTGTTTCGCCAGCATCTCGGCATCCAGACGCAACCTTGCAAAAGTCGCCCGAAAGGGAAAGGATACATGGCCGCCATCCCCTTTTCCTACGAGGGAAGAGCGCAGGAGGCGATTTTGTGGATACAGGCAAAAACCCTGAAAAAAACGGCAGAGGTTCTTCTTTTCGAGGAGAATCCCGACGAAGAGACACTGAAAGACCTATGCGCGGAGCTGGCCAATTTTGTCGTCGGCCACGCCAAAATGGCCGCCAGCGACCGACAGATCGCCTGTGAAATGGGCACGCCCCGCTTTCTCGGACACGGCCCCCTTCCCGCAGGCACACGTAGGCTTCTCTTCAAAATCGAGGGCCGGTGCATGGCACTGACACTGAAAGGTTCCGATGGCGACCACGCCTCCTGAGCAACACCCCCACACCGACGAAACGGAAGAAAAACGCCGTCAGTTCGATTTTCGGCGGTTGCTCGATATTGAAGTGGTCATCACCGCCTACCTGGGCGAAACGGAACTGACCCTCGACGAGATTCTCAAACTCGATGTCGGCTCGGTGATCGACCTGCAAAAACCGGCGGGCGAAAGCGTCGAAACCTATGTCAACGGCCGTATTATCGGCAAAGGAGAGGTGATGGTTTACGAAAAGAATCTGGCCATCCGCATCAACGAGATTCTCGATGCCGACGCCGTTATCTACTACCTTTCCAAAGAGAAATGACCATGCTAAGAGTTTTGTTACTGCTGATCTTGCTGCTTGACGGCATCTATGCCGCCACGCTATTGAACGTCAATCTCTACGAGCGGCAAAACCGGGTGGATCTGATGCTCTCTTTCGACACGCCATTTAAGGGGCCGCTCAAAAAGCGGACCGCTTCCGACCGCTCCATCGCCATCGTGCTTGAAAACGTCAAAGTCACCACTCCCTACTACAAATCGCTCCGCCATCCGCTGGTGGCCTCCGTTGCCGTCACCAAATCGGGTGAGGAGAGCGCCCTGGTAAAGATTCTTCCCCGTAGCGCCTCGGTCGGAGTACAGGCCTCCCGCACTGTTGACGGATTTGGACTACGGCTTCGCATCTACCCCCTCTCAGGCGCGAAAAAAAGCCCCCTCACAACACAAAATGAAACCGTCCGGGCAACAACCAATGACAAACCGCTAAAACTCAAAAGCGGCGAAACACTTCCGGGCTGGCGTTACTGGGCCGTTATGGCACTCCTTCTGCTGATGGCCGGCGCGTTATGGATGATACGCAAAAAGATGCTCTTTCAAACCGGCAAAAGCGGCGACAACTGGCTTATGCCAAAAAACTTGGGAGCCAAGCTGCCGGCCGAAGCGACCGTCCGTTTTCAAAAGGCGCTTGACAACCGTAACAAACTGATGCTGGTAGAGTACGGCGGCCGCCAGTACCTGCTGGTGGTTGGCAACGGCAACCTGCTGCTGGACCGTTTCGGGGAGAGCGAAGGGATTGAGAGCGAAGATGAGTTCGTACAGGTTTTTGAGGCCAACCGCCAGCGCCTGGACCGTTTTATCCAGAGCGAAATGCCCGACGCCTACGAAGCCTTCAAGGCCAACGCTTCCAGGGAGGAGATTCCTAAACCGTAGTATTGGCGGGGTCGAAAAAGTCCCAAACCGCCGTTTCCATCTCCCCGGGATCGGTCATGGCGTTGACGCGGTTTCTAAAGGCCGAAGCGCCCCGGTAACCGGCTTTGGAGTAGGTGTGCAGATGCTTTCTAAAAAGCACCACGCCGTAATCACCGTAAAAGGCGACCATCTGCCGCAGATGTTCCACAATCACCTCACGCTTCAATGCCGGGTCGATGGCCTCGTCGGGCACACCGTGCTTGAGCTGGTAAAAGAGCCACGGTTTGCCCACCGCCCCCCGCCCGATCATCACCCCGTCGGCACCCGTATGCGCCAGCACCCACTTGGCTTTGGCATAATCGGTAATGTCGCCGTTGGCGATAACGGGAATGTTGACGGCGCGTTTGATGGCGGCGATGGCGTCGTAATCGACAGGCGCCTTGAACTGACCGCTGCGGGTACGCCCGTGCACGGCGATAAAATCGGCCCCGCCCGCCTCTACCGCTTTGGCGATCTCCACGGGATACTTTTCGCTAAAACCGATCCGCACCTTCACGCTGGTTAGCGGTTTTTGGCTACGTTCCTTGATTGTCCCAACAATCCGCTCCAACTTTCTCAGATCTTTCAGCAGGGCGCTTCCCGAGCCGTGGGAGACCACTTTGGGGACGGGACAGCCGCTGTTAAGATCAATAATGTCAATCCCTTCCCGCTCATTCAAAATCTCCACCGCCCGGCCCACAATCTCCTCATCATTGCCGGCGATCTGCACGGCATACGGGGTCTCAAGGGGCGATTTTTCCAACATTTTGAAGCTCTTTTTGGAGCCGTGCACCAGGGCATTGGCACTGATCATCTCACTGACGGTCAGATCGGCGCCAAACTTCTTGACGACACTGCGAAACGGTAGATCGGTCAACCCCGCCAGGGGGGCAAGCACGTAAAGGGGAGAAGAGGTATCAAAGAGTTTCAACACGCGTGAAGCAGAAGATCGATGGGGTAGTGTTTGCCCGATTTCCTCAAATCCAGGTAGGCTTTGAACTCGGGATACTCGTCGGCATGGGTATCCTGAAGCAACTCGTTGGCACGATCGAGCATCTCAAACTCCAACAGAGTCAGCAAATAGGCTTTAAAGGCTTTTTCGTCACGGCTGGAGAGACGCTCGAAAAAGGCCAGCAGCTCATTGGGGGTATAGTGCTTGATCAGTTTGCGGGCGATGGTCATATAGTCCCGGCCGTCGGGGGCAATCTTCTCGATCCAGCGCTCCATCGCTTCCAGAGAAGGAAGCGTTCCCTTCTCCTGACGGGCATCCAGCGTATCGAGTAGGCGCATCAGCACCCGCTTGTCCATCAGCTCGCCAAAACGGTCAATATCGCTCTCGTTGGCGCTCTCGACAAAAATGAGCATCGCCTCTTTGAGCACCTTCGCGTCGTAATAGGGAGCGCGGCGAAGCACCTCTTCGGCCCTTTCGGGCTCTTTTTGCAACATATTCAGGTGGTTGCGAACCATGAAGGGGTTGGACTTTTCCAGCTTGTATTTGCTCAAATCCAACACTTCACCGTGGTTGACGGCGCTTACGATGTCGATGGCGTCGCGCACCACGTCATGCACCCGGCTCTTCTCCAGATGCGAAAAATCATCACACCCGTTGTCCAGTACCGCACCCACGGGCTTGATACGCTTATCGAAATAGTTGTGCTTTTTGGGAGATTTGAGAATGGCCCAAAAGAGCGCGTCAGCCAGCTTTTCCACATCTTTGCTGACACGTCTGCGGCGCATATAGGCTTTGAAACCGTAGTAGGCCATGTGAAAGACTGAAGCGAGAAACAGAAGCGCCATGGGAACGATCGCCCACACCGCGATCGGCAACGTCACATGCACGCCGAAAATCTCCAGGGAGTACTCCCCTTCCGTCACCATCTTCTGCACATAGTACCAGACCCCCGCCATCAACAACAAAGCGGCGAACATATAACGTTTGATCTGCATGGGCGGCTCTCCTTTAACGCACGGTTTTGTCTATCTTAACCGAAAAGACGTTAGCGCCCCCTTACGCGGGACTCTTTTCGGCGATCTGCCGACAGGTGATACAGTATTTGGCGAAGGGTTTGACCTTCAGCCGCTGGATACCGATGGGCTCCTCGCACATCTCGCAAATGCCGTAGGTGCCCTCCTGGATCTTGGCCAACGCCTCCTCGATCTCCCTGAGCTCTCTTTGCTGGGCCGCCAGAATCTCCTCGTTGATCATGTTGTCGGTGGCGACAGAGGAGAAATCCCCCTCATCCATCACATCCCGGTTGCCGTGTAACTCGTCCAGCTCCTTGGAACTGCCGTCGATATTTTTCAGAATCTGCGCTTTTCGGGCCTCAAGCATCTGCTTGAAATAGGCGATATCGTTCTCTCTCAAAGAGTCTCTCCTGTATGGAATGATTAAAAAATTATCGAATTTTACCCAAAAGGACTTAAAAATTGACGGGAAAGGCATAACTTTTTTATATAAGAGTTTAACGAAGAAAAATGTTACGTTTTGTCACACACTATTTGTGATAGGGGTGGTGATTGATCAGTGTCAACGCCCGGTAGATCTGCTCAAACAATACCACTTTGGCCACCTTGTGGCTCATGGTAAGCGGCGAAAGCCCCACCCGGGCGTCACAGCTTTTTAAAAAAGCCTCCCCGTGGCCGTAGGCGCCGCCGATAAAGAAGGTCACCTCACCCCTGCCTTCGAGCAGTTTGGCGAATTTTTCGGTTGTCGGTGTTTTGGCCGAAGGGTCCAACGCCACGGTATAGCCCCGCTTCAGCCAGGGGGAAAAGAGCTCGGCGTAACGGGCTTTGGCTGTTGTTTCACCGCTCTCCTGGGCCTTGCGGGTTTTGGCGTCAAAAAGCTCCACCGTCTCAATGCGCCCAAAGCGCCCCGCCATCTTGACAAACCGCTCGCAAATGGCGGCGTACTCGTCTTTTTCGGGTTTGGCAATCGCAACAACGTTAATCTTCATACAGACCGCTTCCTACCACGTTCCAGCGCACGTGGGCAATGTTGTCATCCACCCGCACCCCGCCGATCGCCGCCACGGGATGGCGGGAGAGGGCGGCAATCTCTTCCAAGGCCTTAGGCCCCAAAACCCGCGCATCGTTTTTGGTTGCCGTGGCTCTGTAGGCCCCCAAACCGATATAATCAAGCCAAAGATCGTTGGCTTCCAGAACCTCTTGCTTGTTGTGGGTCGAAAGCCCCAGCCAGCGCCCTTCGCCGATAATCTCGCGCACCCTTTTGATCGCCTCGGCTTTGTCGGCGCCGTAGCGGGCCAGATCCTCCTGCCCCAGATGCACTCCGCCGCAAAGAGGGGCCAGTTCGGGACGGTCGTTGACAATCACCCGTCCCCCAAAGCGCGCGTTTAAAAAGCGCAAAGCCTCGGCCACAGACTCATCGTCCCCCTCCTTGTCGCGGTACTGAAGCAGTGCCGCCCCCAACGCTTCGGCACGGGCGACAAAACGCTCCAGGCTCCACCCTTTCTGGCGCAGTGTCGCGCGATCTAACAGGGCATAAAGCCGGCTCACGCGCTTTGACGGTTAAAGAGTTTGAGCAATTCGGCCACCGTCGCTTTCAGATCCCGCCGGTGCACCACCTTGTCAATGAGCCCGTGCTCAAGCAAAAACTCCGCCCGCTGGAACCCTTCGGGCAGGTCGGCCCCGATGGTCTGCTTGATCACCCTTTGCCCGGCAAACCCGATCAGCGCGTCGGGCTCGGCGATAATCACGTCACCCAGCATCGCGAAAGAGGCTGACACCCCGCCCATCGTGGGGTCGGTCAAAATAGAGATATAGGGCAATCTCGCCTCATCCAGTTTCGCCAGAGCCGCGCTGGTTTTGGCCATCTGCATCAGGCTGAAGGTACTCTCCTGCATTCTCGCCCCGCCGCTGGCGCTTACGATCACCAGCCCGCACCCTCTCTCCAGCGCCCGGTTGACCGCCCGCACGATCTTCTCACCCTCGACCGATCCCAAACTTCCGCCCATGAACGCGAAATCAAAAACCGCCAGCTCCACCGGCTCACCGCCGATCGCACAGGAGCCGGCGATGACGGAGCTGGTGCGCCCCGTCTTTTTCTTTGCCTCCTCCAGACGCTTCTTGTAACTCTTTTTATCCACGAATTTCAGCGGGTCCACCGGTTCCAGATCGGCGTCATGCTCCGTAAAGCTCCCCTCGTCGGCCAGGAGTTTGATGCGCTGGTCGGCGCTTAGGCGCATATGGTGACCGCATTTGGGGCAGACGTAGTGGTTGGCCTCGATCTCTTTATAGTACATCAGGGCGTTACACTTGGGACACTTGATCCAGTGCGCCGGGGCTTCCGACTGCTTGGGATGCTCTTTGCGGATGCTTTTGAAAAAGTTGCTGAAATTCATACCCTCTCCTCATTTTGAACCAATCGCCGAATCTTTTCAAGCGTCTGGGCGGATTTGCTGACAATCAGAAGCTCACGCTCCTGATGCAGGGCCAGCTCTTCACACATCCAAAGCGCCGCGGCAAAGTCGTACCGGCGCCTTGGGCCTGCGAAGATCACAAATTCCACATCATGGGCATAGGCCAGTGAAAGGGCCACGGCCCCCGGGGCACGGAACTTGATCTTTCGGCGCATCAGCGAAAGGGCCAGTTCCGGCGCTTCGTAAACCTTCTCAAAAAGACCGATCTTGCCGTTGGGGCGCACCGTCAAGCCTACGGCCTCCTCTTCCCACAGCTTTTGACGGAAAAACCCTTGCGAGGTTTTGAAAAAAAAGTCGCCGTTGGCCAGGTTGACCACCACGGCCTCTTCCACCCGACCGTTACGCTCAAGCGCCGCAGACGAACCGTAATAGGGCAATCCCGAAAGGAGGTTGGAACTGCCGTCTATGGGATCCAACACCACCGTCGCTTTCCCCTGACCGACCAGCCCGCACTCTTCCGAGTCGATCTTTCCGAAAGGCTGCAGATGGCGGATATAGATCGCCTCGGCCAGGCGGTCGACGCGGGTGCTCTCATCCCCGCCCGCGCCGACGGCGCCCCCGTGCTCGGCCAGTTCCGGCCGCCACCCCTTTTGCAATTCGGCAAAGAGCTCCCCCGCCGCTTCCTTTACCGCCTGCACAAAAGGGGTCATCTCTTCACCTAACCGATCAGCCGCCGAATCATCGCCTTGGCGGCCTCACGGCCGTCATAGACGGCGGTGACCACCAGATCGGCTCCCCTGCGGCAGTCGCCGCCGGCATAGACCCCTTTGCAGGAGGTTTCAAAGTTCTCATCAATCTCAATGCCGCCCCACTCGTTGGTCTCGATGCCGTTGGCGGAAAGGAAACCGTAAGGAACCGGATCGAATCCCAGGGCGAAAATCACCACATCGGCGTCAACCCTGAATTCGCTTCCCTCAATCACTTTGAGTCTCTGCCGTCCGCTCTCATCCGGCTCACCCAGGGCGGTTTTGAGCATCTCCACCCCTACCGCTTCCCCTTCGTCATTCACAAGCACCTGTTTGGGCGCGGCGTTGAAGACAAACTCAACCCCCTCCTCCTTGGCGTTGTTGTACTCTTTGCGTGAGCCCGGCATATTGCGCGCGTCGCGGCGATAAAGACAGGTGACACTGCGCGCGCCCTCTCTTAGGCTTGTGCGCACGCAGTCCATGGCCGTATCGCCCCCGCCGATCACGACCACCCGTTTGTCACGCACATCCACGCTTTTGTCATACGCGTCGCCAAAGAGCTTCTTTTGCACGTTGGTCAGTAGTGTCATGGCGCTCATGCACCCTTTGGCGTTTTCGTTGGGGATACCGGCTCTTTTCTCTTTGGAGGCCCCCACGCCGATAAAGACGGCGTCAAAATCGCGCACCAGCTCATCAAAGGGTTTATCCTTGCCCACTTCCACCCCGTAGTGGATCTTCAAACCCGCCTCTTCCATCCACTTGACACGGCGAAAGAGAACGTTTTTGTCCAGTTTGAAACCGGGAATTCCGTAGGTAAGCAGGCCGCCGGGGCGGTCCGCTTTCTCAAAAATCTCCACGTCAATCCCGGCTCTAAGCAAGAAAGTGGCCGCCGACAGGCCCGCTGGGCCGCTACCGACAATCGCCACCTTTTTACCCACTTTTTTCTCGGCGAAACGGGGCTTGAGCCCCTCTTTGAATCCTTTTTCGTTAATAAAGGTCTCCACCGGCCCGATGGTAACGGCGCCGTAGCCGTCGTTGAGGGTACAATCCCCTTCACAAAGGCGATCATGGGGGCAGATACGCCCCATGATCTCGGGAAAGGGCGAGGGTTCATTGGAGAGGTTGAACGCCAGCTCCAGATCCTTGTCGGCCACCGCCTTGAGCCACTGGGGAATGAAGTTGTGCAGGGGGCACTTGTTGTGGCAATAGGGGTCGCCGCACTGAATACAGCGCTCCGACTGACCCGCCGCCTCGTTGGTCTGGTAGACTTCGTAGATCTCGTTAAAATCCTTGATCCGCTCGACGACGTTGCGTTTTTTGGGATCGATCCGTTCGATATTGACAAAATTCTGCATACTCTTACTCCCCCTCGTCCAGATTCAGCGGTACTTTGCGCAGTTCCTTGGGCCGCACCATCCAGAAGTTGCGGATCTCCATGCGGAAGCTCTCCAGAATCCGCTTGGCTTTGACACTGCCCGTTTCGTTGTAATACTCTTTCAAAAGCCGTTTGAGGTAGTGGCGCGCCTCGTCGGTATCGTCGGTATCGATCCGTCTGGCCTCCACCAGCTCCTGGTTGATGTTTTCGACAAAGGTGTGTTCGGTGTCGTAGACAAAGGCCAGACCGCCCGTCATACCCGCGCCAAAATTCACGCCGGTACTGCCCAAAATCACCACGACCCCGCCGGTCATGTACTCGCAGGCGTGGTCGCCCGTCCCTTCCACCACGGCCAGGGCCCCGGAGTTGCGCACCGCGAAGCGCTCGCCCACGTTACCGGCCACAAAGAGCTTACCGCCGGTGGCGCCGTAGAGGCAGGTGTTACCCGCCGCCGAATACTGCTCACCCTGAATCAGAGGCGCGATGACAATCTTGCCGCCGTGCATACCCTTGCCCACATAGTCGTTGGCCACGCCGTCAATGCGTAGGGTCACGCCGTCAATTAAGAAAGCGCCGAAAGCCTGCCCCGCGATCCCTTTAAGCTTGATGTGGATGGTATCGTCAGGCAATCCGGCGTCGCCGTAATATTTGGCGATCTCGCCGCTGATGCGCGCGCCGAAACTGCGGTTGAGGTTGCAGATGGTGCGCTCGATTACCATTTTGTTGTTGGGGTTTTGAATCGCCTCGGCCGCCTCTTTGAGCACATCTTTTTCAAACGCGTTGCTGTCAAATGGCTCGTTGGAGGCCACCTGGCAGGTATCGGGCCCCTCCAGGCGCGTCAAAACAGAGCTAAAATCAAATTTTTTCGCAAAATCGTCATCAATGACTTCCAGCAGGTCACTGCGCCCGATCATCTCCTCCAGCGTTTTATAACCCAGGCTCGCCATAATCTGGCGCACATCCTCGGCCAGGAGGGTAAAGTAGTTGACCAGCCGCTCAACGCTTCCTTCAAAGTGCTCGCGTAACATCGGCTCCTGGGTGGCGATACCCACCGAACAGCGGTTGAGGTGGCAAATGCGCAGCATCTTACACCCCACCATCGCCAGCGCGGGGGTACCGAAAGCGTAGCTCTCGGCTCCCAGTAGGGCCGCTTTGATCACATCCATACCGGTTTTGAGCCCCCCGTCAGTCTGCAGGTGGACGTTTTGGCGCAGGTGGTTGGCTTTGAGCGCGTTGTGGGCCTCGGCCAGGCCGATCTCCCACGGGTTACCCGCGAATTTAATAGAACCCAACGCCGCCGCGCCGGTACCGCCGTCGCCGCCGGAGATGATGATCTTGTCGGCGTAGGCTTTGGCCACCCCCGCGGCAATGGTACCCACGCCGGCGGTGGAGACCAGCTTGACGGTAATCTGCGCCTCGGGGTTGACCTGCTTGAGGTCGAAAATCAGCTGCGCCAGATCCTCGATGGAGTAGATATCATGGTGCGGCGGGGGGGAGATGAGGGTAACGCCGGGCATGGTGTGGCGCAGACGCGCGATCAGCGCCGTTACCTTATGCCCCGGTAGCTGGCCGCCCTCGCCCGGTTTGGCCCCCTGGGCGATCTTGATCTGGATCTCCTCGGCGCTTCGCAGATAGGCGGGCGTGACGCCGAAGCGTCCCGAAGCAACCTGCTTGATCTTGGAGTTTTTCATGGTGCCAAAACGACTGGCGTCCTCGCCGCCCTCGCCGCTGTTGGACTGGCCGCCGATGCGGTTCATCGCCTCCGCGATCGCCTCGTGCGCCTCGGGTGAGATGGAGCCAAGACTCATCGCCGCGGAAGCGAAGCGCTTGAAGATCGCCTCTTTGGGCTCCACCTCATCCACCGAAATCGGCTCGCGGTCACTTTTGAGCGCGAAGAAATCGCGAATCATCTTCTTGTCGCGGTTTTCGATGATATGCTTCAAAACCGCGTAATCTTTCCACTTCCCGCTGGCCGCCGCGTCACGAAGCTGACGAATGGTAAGAGGCGCGAAATCGTGGTACTCCTGCCCGTCGACATACTTGTAAAAGCCGCCCACGTTGAGGGGGAAGAGATGGCGGGTATGATCCTGCTCAAAAGCCTCTTTGTGGTACTTTTCGATCCTTGCCTCAATGTCGGCGTAACCCAGGCCCGGAATCAGGGCGTGGGAGTTGCGGAAGCAGTCCTCGACAATCTCGGTAGAGAGCCCCAGGACGTCAAAGAGGGCCGAGTTGCGGTAGCTGGCCACCGTGGAGATACCCATTTTGGACATGATCTTCAAAATCCCCGCGCCCAGGGCCGCGTGCACCTTTTTAAACTCGTTGCGCATCTCGTAATCGGAGAGGTTCTTCTTGGCCAGCAGTTTGTAGACGGTGGCATAGAGCATATAGGGATAAACCGCCGACGCGCCGTAGGCCAGCAGACACGCCGTGGAGTGGGAGTCGATCACCTCGCCGGTGACGGCCACGATACTCACCAGATGGCGCACCCCCGCGTCCAGCAGGGCGTAGTTGAGGCGTCCCACGGCCATGGCCATGGGAATGGTTTTGACCTTCTCATTCAGCGTCCGGTCATCCAGTACCACGATCCGCACGCCGTCGTTTTTGACATCTTCGACGATGTCATAGACCAGATCTTCCAGGCTTCCTTTGAGGTTCTCCTCAAAGGTGGTGACGTAGGTGCGGTTTTTGTAGCAGGCCTGATAACGGGGGTGTTTTTCATCACCAAAGCTTTTGAGCACTTCCAGCTTCTCAAAAGTGAGAATCGGCGAGGTGGTCTTGAGCCGCTGGGCGTGGTCGGGATCTTCGTCCAGAATGTTGTGAATCTCGCCAAACCCGGTGTTGATACTCATCACCACTTTCTCGCGGATCGGGTCGATGGGCGGGTTGGTCACCTGGGCGAATTTCTGCTTGAAAAA
>JAADEJ010000002.1 GCA_013153475.1 Campylobacterota bacterium | reverse complement strand
GGCATGTCATGATGGTGGATATGCGGGCCCACGGCGAGAGTGAAGGTCGGTTTGTGGGTTTTGGGGTAAAAGAGAGCGCGGATCTACTGGGGTGGATGCGGAAGATCGATCCCAAAAATCGTTACCGCTGGCGTGTGCACGGTTTCTCCATGGGGGCGGTGACGGCGATGATCATGGCCCAAAAATCGCCCGATCGTTTCGATACGGTGATCGTTGACGCCCCCTGGATCGATTTTGAGGCGTTGGTGAAGCAGGAGCTTTGGAAGCGGGCCTGGTTGCCGGCCTGGAGTTACCCTTATGTGCGATGGATCGCCCGGAAACTGCTGGGACAGGATTTCGAGGCCGCGGACAACCGGCAACGGGTTCGCGCGCTTTGTGCTCTAGATATTCGTTATCTGTTCGAGGAGCGGGACGCGCTGTTGCCCGCTTTTCAGCGAGAGGCTCTGTTCGCCGGCTGCCCCACGGCCGACGTGACCCTTTTTCGGGATGTCGGGCACGTGGAAGCGTTTCGTGCGGATCCGGACGGTTACTGGTCGGTCGTTTCGGCGAAGGGGTCGCTGAGGTAGGGGCGCGGCTTGCCGATGTAGTAGCCCTGCAGCATATCGACCTTGTTGCGAAGCAGTTCAAAAAGGGTCTCGTCGCTGACATACTCGGCGATGACCCCCAGCTCGAAGCTGCGGGCGAACTCCAGGATGGAGTCGAGAAGTTTTCGCATCTTTTCGCTGGTGGGTAACTCCTGGACGATGGTGCCGTCGATCTTGATGTAGTCGATGGCCAGTTTGGCGAACTGCGTGAAGTTGGAGTAGCCGCTTCCGAAATCGTCCAGCGAAAAGGTGATGCCGTAACGTTTGAAGGTGTGGATGAAGTCGTTGAGCTCGTCAAACTCTTTCAGGGCGTCGGCTTCGGTGATCTCTACGGTGAGGCGTTTGGCGGTGTCGGGGTATTTGTCGGCCAGGGTCTTTAAAAAGAGTCGCACGCCGCGGTCTTTGATGTCGGTAAGGGTGAAGTTGACGCTAAAGGTAAGGTCGTTGGTTTTGAAAAGCTCGAAGGCCTTGAGCAGAATCGATTTGGTAAATTCGGTATAAAAGGGCGCCTCTTTGAGGGTGGGCAAAAATTGCGCCGGGGAGAGGAGCTCGCCGTCGCATCGCACCCGCATCAGCACTTCGTATTTGATGATTTTCTTGACGTCGCCGTTGGCGTAGATGGGCTGGTAGTAGGGGATGATCTCGTCTTTGACCATCGCCTCTTTCAGACGTTGGGTCAGGGTGAGCTCTTTTTTGTAGCTTTGGAGCATCTTCTCCACTTCCGCCGTTTCGGCAAGGCCTCTTTTGTCGCCTTTGAGCAGCGCGAATTCACACCGCTCCAGCGCTTTGTCGCCGAAACGGTCGTATGCGCCGTAGAAATAGATGTCGTAGGCCGCATCTTCCACCGCCACGTTGACGGCGTGGTTGAGCCGCTCAAACAGGTCGCCGATCTGCGATTCGCTCTCGACCAGCACGGCAAACTCGTCTCCGTAGATGCGGTAGCTTTTCAGGGCACAGGAGTTTTGCAAATAAGCGGCAATCTTTTTGAGCACCGCGTCGCCCGTTTCGTACCCGTAGAGAATATTGAGTTTGGAAAAAGAGCGGATGTTGAGAATGAGCAAATAGGCGTCGGGGAAGAAACGCAGGTCTTTGAGCAGCTGGAAACGGTTGGAGAGATGGGTGACCGGGTCGATATAGATGGAAAGGAGCTCCTCTTCCAAAAACATAGAGCTCAGTAGCGTGGCCATTTTGAGAAAGAGGGCCGTCAGTTCCACATAGACGAGGGTGAAGTGGAAATAGGCGCCCCGGCTGTGGAGTTTGACCGCTTCGGCGGCGCAGAGGTAGAGGCGGCGGTTGGTGGCAAGGAACTCCGCCTTGACCTCTTTGTCATCGAAATAGAGACCGCCCCGCTCCTCCACAAACCGGACAAAGGGGGCGATGCGTGCCTTGATGTCGGGCAGGGGCGTATCGTGAAGGAAACTTTCGACCATCGCCTCCATCCACCCGGTCAGCTCGTGAAGGATCTTCATCTCTTTCGCGCCGATCAGCGCCGGGTTGGCGTGGATCCCTTTTTTGATGGCGGTAATCTCCCCGGGTAGGCGGGCGGCCAGGTATCCTTTGGCCAGAATCTCCCGACGCGCGTAGAGACGCAGGCGTTCCGATTCGTCAAGTTCCTGGAGATATTGGTCCAAAAAGATGGCGATTTGGGAAAAGGCGATGCTTTTGTCGTGGAGGGTTTTGCCCAGATCCAAAAGGGCGGATTCGTCGTTTTTGTTCTCTACCAGGGCCTGTAACATCCGGGTGAGCATCCCCCGGTTCTCTTCGCTGATCCAGTCGAAATCGTTTTGTCTGATCTGATCTTCCATGAAGTGTCGGTGTCGCACCGCCTTTCCTTTGATACGGCCGTTGCCGTCATCGGCTTACGGAAAAACGGGCAACGAAACCGTTAATATGGAAAAATTTTACTCTTTAATACCTTAAATTCTTTGATAGCTTGCTCTTTAATACCGAGTTTTCGAGCCGCTTTGGGGTTGACGATGTAATAGCCCAGCGTCACGGTGATACGGTCTTTCTTTTGCGGCATGAAGTCAAAAGCGAAAGTACGGCTCTCTTTGGCGCCTATGCCGTTTTGTTTTAATATGGTATCGGCGACCCAGGGCATGGCCGGCCGGCCGTTTTTACCCAGGACGGTAAAAAGGTTGACCGGCGGGAGGGTGACGGTTTTGTCTTGGCGTTCGATCTCGACACGCAGTTGCGCCAGCCTGAGAGGATGGGAAAAGAGGCGGTGGTCGGCTTGGTTTTTGACGGTGACGTGAAGTTTTCCTTTGGATGTGTCGATGCTTAGAACGATATGTTTGGCCAGCAGGTCGGGCCGTACGTGCAGACCGGCAAACCCGTGATAGGCGTGGGTTTTGGTCTCGGTGATGGTAGAGAGAGAACCGCTCACTTGCGGCATATGGCAGGTGATGCAGTTGGTTTGTGTGGAGGGTTCGGCCTCTTTGCGATCCATGCTGCAAATGGCCAGCCCCTGTTTGTTGCGTTTGTGGTCGTGACACCCCAGGCAGGTATAGCCGTCGGCAAAGAGGCGGTTGGAGTAGTCGATGGTGTGAAAGGGCGAGCCTTTGGCTTTTTTGAAAAGGCCGAAAAAGCCGCTCTCCTCATGAAATTTGACCGTCTCTTTGACCGTTTTGCCCCCTTTGGCGGCGTAGTAGTATTTGGGACGGTCGTTGTAGATGTTTTCGTTTTGTTTTACATGGGTACGAACCGAGCGGATGCGATGGCAGGTGGCGCAGCCGATGGGCTCGTTGCGCTGGATGCGGTTGGATTGGGGCAGGGCCGGTTGACCCTTTTTGAACGCTTCGATCAGCTTCGTGTCGGTGGGGGTGTGGCAGACGGCGCAGTTGTACTTTTGTTTGGCCTTGAGGGGGTGTTTGTCCCAGACCGCTTTGTGCACCGGATCGTTTGCTACAGAACTGTTGCGGTGCATGGAGCCCATGTACTCCTTGTAGATGGCCGGATGGCACTTGGAGCAGACTTTGGAGGGGACAAAATGGGTGGCGAAAGAGAGTGTCGCGGTAAGTAGAAAAAGCGAAAACAAACGCATGGCGTCAACCTTTTTTGGGCGCTATTGTAGCGGGGGGCGGCCCGTTGCCGCCATGACGGGCGTCAAGAAGGGTTAGGGTAGTACTTTCGCAAAATCTCGAAATAGTTGACAATGCGCGTGACGTAGCGTACCGGCTCGCTCCCTCTGGCGTAGCCGTAGCGGAGCTGTTTGTAGTATTTTCGCTCGGCCAGTTTGGGGAGCAGCTTTTTCATGTTGTGCCAGCGGTAGGGGTCGATGCCAAGTTTCTTGCCCAGCCGCACGGCGTCGTAAAGGTGGCCCATGCCCACGTTATAGGCGGCCAGGGCGTAGTAGTAGCGCTCGTAGGGGTTGGTCACCTCTTTGGGTATGCGTTTGAGAAGGTTTTTGAGGTATTTGGCGCCGCCGTCGATGCTTTGGCGGTAATTAAGGCGGTTTTTGACCCCCAGCTCTTTGGCGGTGGCGCGGGTGAGCATCATCATCCCCCGCACGCCGGTAGGGCTTTTGGCTTTGGGGTTCCAGTGCGACTCCTGATAAGCCTGCGCCGCCAAAATCCGCCAGTCGATGCCGTGTTTTTTGCCCGCCTTTTTAAAAGCGGCCAGGTATCTGGGCAGGCGGGTTTTGATGCGCTTGTGGTAGCGGGCGGTGTCAACATAGTCGTACTTGACAATATGGCCGAAATAGCGTTCTTTGATCTGTCTGAACGCGTGGCTCTTTTTGAAACTTTCAAACCACTTTTTGGCTTTTTGGGCCAGCGCTTTGCCTTGGGGCGTATTGGGAAAATACCAAACCAGCGTTTCGGGGTCGCTTAGGCGCAAAGGCACCTCCAGGTGGGGGTAGTAGCGGCGGTTGATGTCCACGATGTTGGAGTCGGCCAGGGTGCAGTCGATCTTTTTTTTCTCCAACCGCTCGAAAATATGTTCGGTGGTATACCCCTTGTGCTCGATCCAGTGCAGTTTGGGATAGTGGTGTTTGAGTTTTTTGAAAGTCTCCGCATAACTGCTGTCGGCGATGAGTTCGATCTTTTTGTCAAGAAGATCGGTGATTTTTTTGGGCTTGAGTCCGCTGCGGCAGACCAGTTGTTGACGGATGTTGAGATAACCGGGGCCGGGAATGAGCGTTTGGTCTCGCACGGCGGTGCGGGTGAGCCCCGCGGCGGCCATGTCGCCTTTGCCTCTTTTGAGGGCTTTGAGAACATCGGAGACCGAATCTTCCACCACAAAGCGGACGGGGCGTTTGAGGTAGGCCCCAAAGGCGTTGGCCAGGTCGTACTCGAAACCGGCGGGACGGTTGACGGCGTTGATGTAGTAGGTGGTGGGGGCGTTGCGGGTGATGACGACAAGGGGCTTGGCCCCAAAGGCGGCCAGGGCCGCTGTCAGGAAAAAAAGGATGCGATACATTTTAACAGTGTAACGAAAATCTTTCTCTTTTTCAAACGGTGGGGCGATCTTTGAGCCGAAACGCCAGCGCGAAGGCTGTCAGCAAAATAAGAGCCGTCAGGCCGTAAAGAAGGGGGTAGCCCGCCAGGTGGAGCAAAGCGCCGCCCAAGACCGGAAAGAACATCCCCAGCGAGACAATATTCATCTGCACCGCCACGTAAAGGGGGCGTTTGGCCTCGGGGGCGAGGATGAGGATGAGGTTGGAGCTGGCGATGCGACTGCCGTCGCCCGCGGCGCCGAAGAGAAAGAAAATAAGGGCGTAAGCGGGGAGGCTGTGGGCCGGGAAGGCCAGGATGACGGCCAGCAGTTTGAAAATGATGCTAAGCAGTGCGATTAGCCGGTAGCGTCCCCGGCCGCCCAGGTAGCCCCACAGGGCGTTGGAGAGCATGGCGCCCACCATCTGCACGGTGATGAGCAGGCCCACCTCTTTGCCGCCAAGATGGATGCTCTCTTTGGCCTCCAGAATGACAAAGGGCATGGCCATGAGGTAACCGTAGGCCAGGAAAAAGGCGGCGATCTGGATCTGAAGTTGCCTGTCGGAGCGCAGGAGTGTCAGGGCGTGGCGCAAAAAGTGGGAAAACTTTTCGATCTTTTTCTCGAATCGGGTCTTTTCGGGCTCCTCGACCGTGGCGAATGCCGCCAGCCCCAGCCCCATGAGCAGGGCGCTGAGCATAAAGAGATAGGCGTAGCTCTCGGGGGGCGAAAAGCGCTCCAGCACCCAGGCGGCTACCGCGCCGCTGAGCAGGGCGCCGAGTCCCGCGAAAAACTGCCGCCAGGCCATCGTTTTGCCCCGGAAGCGGTGGGTGAAGATTTTGGCGACGATCTCTCTAAAATAGATGGCCCCAAACCCGGCGCTAAAACTAAAGAGAAAGAGTCCGATACCGATGGCCCAGAGGGTCGCGGTAGGGTGGTCGGGGCCCAAAAGCCAGATGGCCGCCCCGATGCCAAACCACGAAAGAAAGCGCACGGCAAAGACCCGCCGAAGATAGGGAAGCATCCTTGGGTAGTGCTGGGCCCGGTAGGCGGCGTAGAGCTGCATCAAAACCGCCCCTCCTCTTTGCAGGGCGCTGAAAAAACCGATGAGCATGGGGGAGCCGCCAAAGTGTTGGACCATGAGAGGTAAAATGGTGGAGGGTTCGGCCACCGTGGTGCCCAAAGAGAGGAAAAAACCGTGGAGGATGTTTTTGATATGGTCGGCGCGTCTATCCATCGAGTCGCTCCCACCCCTCGTCCAGGTTTTCGGCCACCCCTTTGGCCCAGAGCCAGAGCGCCGCGTTGAGGCGGGCCAGGGTCGTTAACGCTTGGGTCGGGTTTTGGGTCGCTTTTAGCAGGTTGTCGGCGCCGATGGGGGTAAAGGATCTGGCGTAGTCGATGCCGTAGCGGGCGGGGTCGATGCGGTGTTCCTCAAGTCGATCTTCTTCATACACCCAAAGGCGGCACCGCCCAAAGATCTCCGGGGTCCCTTCGTTGCCTTTGACGATCACCAGCCGCCGGTAGCGGGGGCCGAAGATTTCGACATACTTTTGGACATAGGGCTTGTGAAAGACGCCGATGAGTGCCGTGTCGCACCGCCCGGCGCCGGGGAGGCGCTCCAGGGTGTTAAGCCCCGTGCGGATACCGAGCTTTTGGCGGATGGGGGTGAGGGCCGAGAGCGGCGGGCAGTAGTTTGCGCGGTCGAAGTAGTGAAGGTTTGCGGGCAGGGATAGGCTGTGGCACACATCCCGCACCGTCACGCCCCCCTTGGCCGGTTGGAGCGCGCCGCCGCTGACAACCACCTGCAAACCGTGCTTGGCCAAAAAGGCGGCGGCATGGGGGAAGAGGTAGGGGTTGTCAACTTTGCC
>JAADEJ010000068.1 GCA_013153475.1 Campylobacterota bacterium | reverse complement strand
CCCGCCGTGGCCACCAGCGGTCCTTCCCCGCCACGCTCCTTGTAAAAGCGTGCTATCTCCCGGACCGTCCGGGCCAATATGCTCTGCCGTCGCGCCCTCTCGCCTGATTGGCTCAACGTCACAATGCCAAGCCGAAAACTTCGGCTCTCAACCTTATCAGGCCAAGCCAGCGTCACCTCGGTCGATCCCCCTCCGATATCCACCAGGGTAAACGCCCTCTTTGCCATCCCAAGCCGCACCAGCCGGTGGCGTACCGCCGCAAGGGTCAGGGCCGCCTCCTCTTCGCCGTCTATGACCCGAAACACGACCCCCGTGCGCCTTTTGATCTCATCGAGCAAATACCCGCCGTTACGAGCCTGTCGTACCGCTTCGGTCGCCACCGCCGCCACCCCTTCACCGGGCTCGTACGCCAGCGCCTTTTGGGCCTCCTTGACCGCCGCGACGACCCGTTCGAAGGCTTCCGGCGCGATCGTGCCCGTTTTTGCCAGGCCGTCGGCGGTGCGGACGATCTTCTCATACCGGCCCGTTATCTCAAGCGTATCGCAATCCATCCGCACCGCCCGCAGGGTGTTGGAGCCCAGGTCAAATGCGATCATACCAGCCTGTCGGGCAATTTGCGGGGATCGATCTCCACCGGATCGATGGGCGGTTTTTCCCCGTACCGCTTTTTCAATCCGTGAAGCGCGAGCCAGGAGGCCAGTTCGTCATCGAGTCCGAAAAGATCCATATAGTGTTGGACGGCACGATCGACCTCTTCCGTTCTCCCCTCTTTCTGAAGCCTTTCGATCTGCTCCATATAGGCGCTTTTGAACAAAGAGACAATCCGGGCCCTCTTTTGCGGTATGTCAAGAAACGTCCCGAAAACCTTTCGCAACGAGGGAATATCCCCGGCAGCCGAATGTCTCTCCGCCTGGGCGATAACCTTTTGCCAGACGTTTTCGAGCTTTTCCACAATATCGGTCTCTTCCAGGTAAGGGTACTCTTCGAGCATGCGATAAATGGCCTTGTAATCTTTCTCCGCAAAACTCCGCAAGGCGGTGGCGTAATGGTTGGCCCGGCTGATCAACTCCTCCGCGATCTCCTTTTTTTCTGGAAAATCGAGCAGTTGCTGCGCGGTTCTAACCGCATCGGCGAACTCCCCGGCCTCCAGATGCTCTACCGCCTTTTTCTCGATCATTTCGGCGATCCGTTCGATTTTCCGGTACTCGTCGAGCTCTTTGATACTGGGATAGCGTTTGGCCAGTTCCAACGCCTTTTTGTAATCTTTTCGCTGAACCAGACGCATGAAAAGCCGATAGATCTCTTTCTCTTTGATAAGCGTTTGAATCAGAGCGCTTTTGGAAGAGATGCCGCGAAAAGGTTTGAGAAGCTCCTGGATCGTCTCGTCGCTACCCTTTTGCAAAGCGAGCTGTTTGGCGCGGGCAAAGAGTCTCTCCCACTCCTGCTCCATCTTTTTATAGGCGCTGTTCTCTTTGAGCATCGGGTACTGGGCGGCAAGGGAGTAGGCCAACGTGTACTTTCTGCCATCCACCGCCGTTTTGAAGCGGGCGAACTCTTTGTAATCCTGGATCAGCTGCTGCATCAAGAGACGTTTTTGCGCGTCCGTGCTAAACGGTTCCAGCATCTCCTGGGCTCTTTGCGCCTCCCCGATCTCCAAAAGGCGAATCGCCTTTTTATAGACCTCTTTCCAGACACTCTCCAGTCGGAAGTAGGGTTTACTGTAACGAAGAAGGGGATTCTCCTCTACCAGTTCGAACGCTTCGCCGTACCGCTCCTCCTCGATCAGTTTCTCGAGTAACCGGGTCTCCTTGAGCGGAGAGTTGAACGTCACCTCGCCGTTATCCAGGCCGACAATCAGCAGATTGCTCTGGATGACGTAGAGAATTTTTCTCACCGGTTTGGGATAGCTCATGTAACGAAGCGAAATCATCTCGTAGTTATCGAGATCATACAGCGCCACGGCCCCGCTTTTGTCCGCGACAAAAAGAAACCGCCCGTCGGGTGTCGTGCTCATGGAGACGATCTCGCTCAGCATACGTTTGAGCCGTTTGACGATTTTGCCGGAAAAGTAGTCCCAAATGATTATCTCGCCCTCTTTGTCGCTGGAAAGGAGCCGCTGGCCTTTAAGGAAAAGAAGGTCGGTAATGGCGCTTCCGTGCCCACGCAATACGGTTCGCTGGGACAATGAGGAGAGGTTGGTCACCCAGATACGGCGGTCGAACCCGCCGGTCGCCGCCCATAAACCGTTGACGCTGAAAGCGATTACCGTCACGAAGTCGGAGTGGTGGGGCAAGGAAGCGACCAGACGACCCGTCTCCAGACTCCAGACAAAGGTTTTGCCGTCCTGCCCGCCGGTGGCGAGATAGTGATAACGGTCGTTGATCCGCAGGCTCTCCACATCCCCTTCGTGGCGTTTGAAATGGTGCAGCAGCTTTTTCTGCTCGCTGCTGTAGACCACCGCCCCCTCTTTGTGCACCGAAAAAGCCACATATTGGCCGTCTTCCGACGTATCGGCACCGTGGGAAAGCTGGGTGTTTTGCTTGATGGAGGTTTTAAAACCGCTAATAAGCTGCAACGACTCGAGAGAAAAGAATCGTACCGCATTGCTCGCGTCCAACAGCGCGACTTTCCCCTCTTTCAGTTCTCTCGCCGCCGTCAGAGGCGCGCCAAGCTGCATTCTTTTCTCGACTATCATCCGCCCTCTTTTCTAATGCTCTTCCTCGAACCGGTAGCCGTTTTGGCGCAACAGCTCCTTGATGGTCTCCTGATGGGCCTTTCCTTTTGTCTCGACGGCGATGGAAACATAGGCGTCGCCGAATTTCAGATCCAACGAGGTGCGGTCGTAGCCGATCTGCACGATATTGGCCTGCGCCTCTTTCAAAATCTCGGTCAGGCGCATCAGACTGCCGGGCTTGTCCACCAGCGTCACCACCAGCTTCATCTTCCGGTAGGACTTCACCAGCCCCTTTTCAATAATGACCGAAAGCATCGTCACGTCGATATTGCCGCCGCTTAGCAGGGTGACCACCTTGGCCCCTTCGGGCAGATCGACCCGTTTGTGAATCAGCGCCGCCACGCCCACGGCGCCCGCCCCCTCAACCACCAGTTTCTGCTTCTCAAGCAGGTACAAAATGGCGTTGGCGATCTCGTCGTCGCTGACAAGCACCATATCGTCCACGTAGCGCAGAATATACGCCAGCGTCACGGGCGACGTGTCCCGCACGGCGATGCCGTCGGCAATGGTGCGCACGCCGGTGGTGTCGATGGGCTTGCGGGCGTCAAAAGAGAGTTTCATGGCCGGCGCCCCCTCCGCCGCCACCCCGATGACCCTGGTTTTGGGACTGAGCGCCTTGATGGCCAGGGCCACGCCGCTAATCAACCCGCCGCCGCCGACAGGCACCAGCACCGCGTCGGGGGCCTCGCACTTTTGCAAAATCTCCAGCGCAATACTGCCCTGCCCGGCTATTACGCAATCATCGGCAAAGGGGTGGACAAAAACCAAACCCCTGCTTTGGGCGTACTCGACGGCGTGGGCGTAGGCTTCGTCGTAGTTGGTGCCGTGCAAAACCACCTCGGCCCCGTAGGAACGCACCCCGTCAATCTTGGTCAACGGCGTGGTTTCGGGCATGACAATGGTGGCGGGCACGCCAAAATGGCGCGCCCCCAGGGCCACCCCCTGGGCGTGGTTGCCAGCGCTGGCGGCCACCACCCCTTTGGCCCGTTCCGCCTCATCGAGGGAGGCGATCTTGTTAAAGGCGCCGCGAATCTTGAAAGAGCCGGTATTCTGAAGGTTCTCCTTTTTCAGGTAAACCTCGTACCCCGTGGTCTCGCTCAGCTTCGGGGCATAGGAAAACGGGGTCTCCACGGCCACCTGCCGCACCCTCTCAGCGGCCTGGCGCACCTCTTCAAGCGAAATCATGCAAAGGCCCGATGATCCACCATGGCACAGCGGTTTTGCACCACCGTCATGCCCGCCTCTTCCGCCTTTTGGGCCGCTTCGTTGTTGACGATCCCTTTTTGAAGCCACACCACCTTCACATCACCGCGGGCGATGCAGGCATCCACCACGGGCGCCACGGCGGCGGGCTTGCGGAAAATGTCTACCATATCCACCGCATCGGGGATCTCTGCCAATGAGCGGTAGACCTTCTGGCCCAAAATCTCCTCCTCTTTGGGGTAGACGGGGATAATTTTGTATCCGGCCTCCTGGAGATATTTGGCCACCCGGTGGCTGTCTTTTTCGGGGTTGGGCGAAAGGCCTATGACGGCGATGGTCTTGACGGTTTTGAAGATTTCACGAATTTTGGGGGTATCGGCGTTGATAGTGGGAAATTCACACTCCATACAACATAACCTTTATAAAAGAATTGTGTATGGAGTATAACAAATGGGGGCTTAATAGCCCAGCATATCCAGCAGGCGGTAGGCCCCAAAGGCCAGCAACCACGCCAGCACGTTGGGATAGACCAGGTAAAAACCGCGCCACGCCCACTGGGGCACTTCCGCCCAGAAGGTGCTCATGGCCGCGATACAGGGGGAGTAGACCATAATAATAATGATCATCGCCACCGCCGCTTTGAGGCTGATATTCTCCCGCAGGCGCTTCAGAAGCGTATGGCTCTTCTCATCCGCGTCTCCTACGGCGTAAAGCGTGGCCAGTGTTGAGACCACCCCCTCCTTGGCCGCCAGCCCCGCCACCACCGACACCGACATCCGCCAGTCAAAACCCAGCGGCGCGAAAACCGGCTCAATGGCCTTGCCAATGTATCCCAGGTAGCTCTCTTCCAACTCCCTGGCGCGAATCTGATGCTCAATCTGCGCCTTTTGCGCCCCCGCCAGATGGGCCGGCCCCTTCATGAAGTCGGCCCGGATCTCAGGATGGGCCGGGTAGGAGCTTAAAAACCAGACAATCATCGAAGCGCCCGCGATGAACGTGCCCGCCTTTTTCAAAAAGAGCTTGGCCTTGATCCACAACTCCATCCCCAAAGCCTTCAGGGAGGGGAAGCGGTAGGGGGGCATCTCCATCACAAAAGGTTCGGGCTCGCCTTTAAAAAGGACACTGCGCAAGACCCTCGCCACCAAAAGCCCCAACAACGCGCCGCTGATATAGATGAGAAAGAGCATATTGCCCGCGTGCGCCGTGGGGAAAAAGGCGCCGATAAAAAGGACATAGACCGGCAGACGGGCCGAACAGCTCATAAAGCCCAAAACCAGCATGGTGATGATGCGGTCGGTGGGGTTTTTGAGGGTGCGGGCCGCCATGTAGGCGGGCACCGTACAGCCAAAGCCGCTCACCAGCGGAATAAACGCCTTGCCCTGTAGACCGAATTTTTTCATAAAGCCGTCAAGCAAAAAGGCGGTACGGGCCATGTAACCGGTCTGCTCCAGCAGGTTGATTCCCATAAAAAGGATCAAGACGTTGGGCAAAAACATGATAATGGAGCCCACCGCCGGGATCACGCCGTCGGCCAGCACCGACTGCACGGGCCCGGCGGGCAGAACGTTCTTGACCCCTTCGCTGACGGCGGTAAAGAAGCCGTCAATCAGCTCCATCGGCAAAGAGCCGACGGTAAAGGTAATCTGAAAAAGGAGCCACATGAAAAAGAGAAAGATGGGCAGTCCAAACACCGGGTGAATCAGCAACCTGTCGATCCGGTCGGTGAGGCTCTCTTTGAGATTGGGTTTTTTGACCACCTCCATCACCGCCGCCTTGGCCAGGGCGTAGCGCTCGTCGTTCATCATGTCGGCGGTGCTCTCCTCGTCAAACTCCAGCTCCAGCTCCCGATAGATGCTCCCCAAAAGCTCGTGCAGTTCAATAAAGACCGGCAGATCGTGGATAATTTTATAGACATCCTCATCCCGATCCAAAAGGCGAATCGCCACGAAGCGGGCGTAGCCCTCATCCTGAAAATGGGGGGATTTTCGCAGTACCCGAACAATTTTGCCTATCTGCTCTTCGATGCGCTCATCGTAAAAGAGCTTGTTTTTTGGCTTGGGCGCCTGATAAAGCGCGATCAGCGTCCCGATAATCTCCTCGACGCCTTTGCCCTCTTTGGCCGAGGTAAGAATCACCGGGATCCCCAACAACTCCTCCAGACGCTTTCGGTCAATCTCGCCGCCCTGCTTTTGCAGTTCGTCCACCATATTGACCACCAATACCATCTTCTTTTGCATATCCATCAACTGAAAGGTCAGCGTCAGGTTCCTGGCCAACACGTTGGCGTCAACCACGTTGACAATCAGGTCAAACGGCTCGTGCAGAAGGTACTGTTTGGCCACCTGCTCTTCGGGAGTGTAGGCGTTAAGAGAGTAGATGCCGGGCAGATCGACAATCTCGATCTCAAACCCGTCACGTTGGAGCGTGACCTCTTTTTTCTCCACCGTCACGCCGGAGAAGTTGCCAACGTGCAGTCTGGCGTCGGTGATGGCGTTGATAACCGACGACTTGCCCACGTTGGGCTGGCCGGCCAACACCACGCGAATCTTTTTCATGCCGTGCACTCCCCCGGCTCCAAAAAGACCTGGGCCGCCTCCTCTTCTCTGAGGGCCACCCGGGTGCCGTCGCACTCCACCTCCCAGGTCTGCTTGGCCAGGGTATGGTCAAGAATACGGATTTGCGCCCCTTTGGCCACCCCCAAAGAGACCAGCCGGCCCTTGACGGGCTCTTTGGCCCGCACCTTGACCACCCGGCCGCACGTACCCACGGCACACTCTGTTATCGCTTTCACTCTGCACACTCCCGTTGGCGTCTTTTGGCGTGATTATAGAGCAAAGCGCCCTTTTTGTCAATCATCATGATAATCATTTTCATAAAAGGCTACTTCAGGCCAAATCCTTTCCCCTCAAGCCACGCGCCAAGAGCCTCCAAATCCTCACCTTGCAGTTCCAGCCGATCCTCTTTGAAGGTACCGCCCCGCCCCAGCGCCTTTTTGGCGCTTTTCAAAAGCGCTTTGGCGGCCTGCGCCTCCAGCGCGAACCCCTCGGCCACGCAGACCCATTTGCCCCGGCGCTTCTGTTTAAAAAGGCGCAGGCGATGCTTTTCGGGCGGGAGGGTAACGGGGGCTTGGGCGTCAGGTTTGGCCCGGTTGTCGGCACACCACCCCTCCCCCAGATCGGCAAAGTCGATGTCAAGCTTAACGCCCCGGCCCATCAGTCGGCCGTTTCACCGATATATTC
>JAADEJ010000061.1 GCA_013153475.1 Campylobacterota bacterium | reverse complement strand
GCGCATGAAAGTTCTTTTTACCTGCGCCGACAAACCGACCATTTCGCGCAACCGGTTTCATCGCGAAACCCTGCGCCGGCGTTTTGAGTATGCCGAGTGCGTCAGCGAAGCCAAAAGCTATCCCCTGCGTATTCCCAAAGTGCTGGCGTGCCTACCCTTTAAAATCCCCTCGGCCGATTTTGTTTTTGTCGCCTATATGGGCCACTTTCTGGTCCCCTACATCCGCTTTTTTACCAAAAAACCGATCGTCTTTGATTTTTACCTCTCCATCTATGATATGCTCTGCATCGACCGCAAACTCTTTTCGCCCGATTCGCTGATGGGCCGCTTCATCTTTCGCCTGGAGCAAAAAGCGCTTGAAATGGCCGACTATGTTATTGTCGACACCCAAAAACTGATCGACACACTCAGCCAAACCTACGGTGTGCCACGCCAAAAGTTTGTCAAAGTTCACCTGACCATCGACGAATCACAGGTCTTCCCCGTCGATGTACCCCGTTACCACGAGGATTTTACGGTGCTATATGTGGGTAGTTATATTCCCCTCCACGGCACCCCCGTCATCATCGAAACTGCCAGGATATTGCAGGAACGCGGTGAGAAAGTGCGCTTTTTGATGATAGGCCAAGGACCCGATTACCAAACATGCCGGGATCTGGCTCAACAATACGACCTGAAAAACGTCGACTTCAAAGGGTTCATGCCCCTCTCGGAGCTCAACCGCTACTACAACGCCTGCGACATCAACCTGGGCCTTTTCAACACCGGTGAGCGGGCCAACAGCGTGGTGCTCAACAAAACCAACGACGCCTTTCGTGTCGGCCGTCCCCATCTGACACTTCAAACGGAAGCGATGCAAGAGGCGTTTGAGGATAATGTGGATATCTTTTACGTTCCCGATATCCGTCCCGAAACCCTGGCCGAGCGCATCATAGAGATCAAAAACAACCCCGATCTTCTTGAAAAAGTGGGCCGAAACGCCCGCAAAGCCTATGAGAGCAAATTGAGCAACCAAAAAGCCGGAGAGATCCTGGAAGAGAAAATTTTCAAACCCCTGGAGCAACATGCAGATAGATAAAGCCCGACTCAAACAGATCGCGGTGACATTCGGTAAATTTCTGGGTATCGCGGGCATCGCTTTCGTCTTATATATACTTTTTCAGAAATACTCTATTCATGAGCTTCTGGCGCGCTTTGACCGTTTCAAATGGCTCTTCGTGCCCATGGTTGTCTTGAATATGTTTTCCCACTTCAGCGGTATCTACGCCTGGCACCGGGTGGTGCTCAACTATCGCCAAAAACCCTTTCCCTACCTCTTTTCCTACTACTATTTCGCCAAAACCGAGATCGCCAAATACCTGCCGGGCAACATCTTCCACCTGGTCGGCCGACAGGCACTCGCTTCCAAAATCGGCCTGACCCAAAAACAGATGGCCAAAATCTCCCTCTTTGTGACCAGTTCGCTCCTGCTCTCCACGCTCATCGCCACCGCCGTGTTGGCATTGGCTTCAGGCATGATAGAAACCTGGCTGCTGGCGGCGCTTTTCGGCGCGCTGGCGGTCGCGGCGGCCATTTATGTTAAAACCTTTCCCTCCCTCTCGCCGCTGGAAAAGCTTCGCATCTCCTTTTTTCAGGCGCTCTCCATTCTGATTCAGGGCATTCTGATCGCCTGGATTATCGCCTTGCAGATGCCCCTGAACGCCTCTTTGTTTTTGGCGGTGGCGGCCATTTACATCGTCAGTTGGCTGGTGGGCTTTGTTACCCCCGGTGCCTCCGGCGGCGTGGGGGTCAGAGAGGGGGCCTTTTTGGCCATTGCCGCGTTTGTGCATCTGAAAATCCCTACAGAGATCGTGGTCTTTTCGGTTCTACTTATCCGTCTGGTCAATATCGCCGCCGACATTTTGATGTATCTTAGCAGTATGCCGTTACAAAAACGGGTGGAAACGGCAAGCGATAGTTAGGAGAGGTTTATGCAACAGATTATCCTTCAAGAAGAGGGGCGCTTACAGAAGCACGATCCGCTCCCGGTCACACCAAAAAGCCCATTTGCCCTTATCGTGCATCTTTACTACCCCGATCTTTGGCCCGAAATCGCCGAAAAAGTCGAAGCGCTCAGTGAAACGCCGGACATCTACATCACCGTACCGCCCCATGTCACCGACAAAGAGATAACAACCGTTTTAGAGCGTACCCCCGAAGCGGTGATATATGAGACCGAAAACCGCGGGCGCGACGTATTGCCCTTTTTGAAGGTGATGGATCATATCGGCGTTGAGACCTACCCGCTCATTTGCAAGCTTCACTCCAAAAAGACCGGCGCCAGCCCCCTGGGGAAGGTGTGGCGGCGCCTGCTCTATTTCGATCTGATCGGATCAAACGAGACGGTAGAAAAAATTAAGCAAACCTTCCGGGAAGATCCGACCGTCGGCCAGGTCACCGGCAAACATACCGTGCTGGAAGCCAGGCTCTACGCCTACGGCAACAACGAAGCGATCCGCAACCTCTGCGACTACGCCGGCATCCCCTTTGTCTCAGACTACACGTTTGCCGGCGGCACGATGTTCTGGAGCCGGCCGGAGATCATCGCGCCCGTGGTGGAGCTCTACCGCAAAGGGTATCTGCGTTTTGAAAAAGAGGCGGGCCAGACCGACAACACCCTGGGCCACGCTATCGAGCGCTTTTTTGGGCTTATCGCCCACGCCAAAGAGCGCAAAATCCTCCCTTCTCCCGCCGATTACGCCAAACTCCCGCCCGATCTTGTCGAAGAGACCGCCTCTTTGGTACTTAGCCAACAGTACGCCGGCGAGGCTATTCATACCAAGATCGCCGAGCAGATCGCTCTGATTGAAGCGCAACAAAAAAGGATTAATGAGCTTGAGGAGCTGGCTGAAAGTATGCGTCTTAAAAGCCGTCTCAAACGCCTCCCCCAAACCGTGCAAAAAGCGCTCAAAAAACTCTTGAAACCCGACCTTTTGGCCAGGTTCTCTCCCAAAAAGATCCTCAAACTCCTCAAAAAAGCCCTTACCGGCGGCGGTTTGCGCAAAGTGCTTTATTACCTCAAGCGGGGTGAAGTGCGCTATATGCTTCAAAAAATCCGCCAAAAACTCAAAGAGGATGCCAAAAAAGAGTCCTTCACACCCGTCGATTTTTCGCAGATGTTCGTCCAAACCCCCTCGACCCTTGCAGAGATTGATCGCCCCATCGACATCATCATCCCGGTTTACGACGGCTACTACTACCTCAAGCGCCTCTTTGACGCCATCAAGGCCCATACCGACCTGCCCTACCGCCTCATTGTCATCAACGACGCGAGCCCCGATGAGCGGGTACTGCCCTATCTCAAAGAGCGCCTAAGAGCATTTGACAACGCCCTTTTGCTTGAAAACCCCGAGAATCTCGGCTTTGTCAAAAGCGTCAACAAAGCGGTCGCCAAAGCGCAAAACCACTTTGTCATTCTCAATACCGACACCGAAGTCCCCCCCGGCTGGCTGGGACGGCTGATGCGGCCCATTGTCAAGGAAGAGCGCGTCGCCACCACCACCCCCTTTACCAACGCCGGCACCATCGCCAGTTTTCCCGTTTTTCTGGAAGACAACCCCATCTACCTGGAGCTCGATGTCGCCACGCTCGATCGCGCTTTTGCGCATGTTTCGCCCAAGCAGTGCGCCGAAGTGCCCACCGGGGTGGGTTTTTGTATGGGGGTCAATTACGATCTGGTCAAACGGATCGGCTTTTTCGACGAGGCAACCTTTGGCAAAGGGTACGGCGAAGAGAACGACTGGTGCCGCCGGGCCGTCGCCGAGGGGTACACAAACCTGCTGGTAGCCAACCTCTTTGTCTACCACAAGCACGGCGGCTCTTTTTCCAGTTCTCTCAAAGAGAAGCTTTTAAACGAAAACTACGCCAAACTGGTAGAAAAACACCCCGACTACCCCGCCCTGGTAGACGCCTATATCCAAAAAGATCCCCACAAACACCTGCGCGAGGCTCTCAGAGTCGTGGCTTCTTCGCTCAAAACCCCCATCAGCGTCGTCTTCGATCACGACCTTGGCGGCGGTGCCAACCACTACGCCCAAAAGCAGATGGAAAAACCCGGCGCCAACACCCTGCTGATCCGCTACGACTTCTACCGGGGGCGCTACCTGCTTTGGTGGCGCTTTGGCGATGAGTCGCTACGTTTTGCCGTATCGGATTTCGATCAATTGACCCCCCTGCTGGCACGCCTTACAGTCGGTGAAGTGAGCGTCAACAACCTGGTCTCCTACCCCGACCCGCTCTCACTTTTGAAAAAGCTTCAATCCCTGGCCCAAACCAAAGGGGCGAAACTGCGCTACCTGCTGCACGACTACCACGCCGTCTGTCCCAGCTATACCCTACTCGATCACGGCGGCGGTTACTGCGGCGTCCCACAGGATAGGCAAACGTGCAAAAAATGCCTGGAGGCCAACAGCCTGGAGTGGCGCAACTTCCTGCCCAAAGGGTATGAACCCGACATCGACGAGTGGCGAGAGAGCTGGGGCGCCTTTTTAAAAGCGTGCGACGAGATTGTTACTTTCTCCCACACATCTGCCGCTATCCTCACCCGCGCCTACCCTGAACTTCCCGCCGACAACATCGCCGTCATCCCCCACAAAGTGGAGGATATGCCCAAAATCACGCCGCCAGTCTCTACCGGCAGGCCGGTTACCGTCGGGGTTCTTGGGGCCATCAACCAGGCCAAAGGGGCCGGCGTGGTGCGGGCTATGTGCGAAATTATCGAAAAAGAGAAGATGCCCGTTCGTGTGGTGGTGATCGGTCAGATCACCGAACCCCTGCCCAAAAGCGTCGCCACAATCACGGGGCGTTATAAGCGTGAAGATCTGCCCCGCCTGGTGGAAGAAAACGGCATCGACCTTTTCTTCATTCCCTCTATCTGGCCCGAGACCTTCAGCTACACGGCCGAAGAGGTGATGCAGATGGGCCTGCCCCTGATGGTCTTTGACCTGGGCGCGCCGGCTGAGCGGGTCAGACACTACGACCGGGGTATCGTGATTGCGCAAACTACCGCCCGGGCGGCCCTGGAAGCGGCTTTGGCACAGACGAGAGCGCGCTGATGCGCCTGGAGGGGATTGACACCCTGCGGGGGCTGGCGGTCCTGGCGGTGGTGATCTACCACTATTTCGTTCTTTTTGGTCTCCAAGCCTCCCCCTGGTTTTCCTACATCCACACCTACGGCCTTTTCGGGGTCTCGCTCTTTTTTGTCATCAGTGGCTTTCTGATCTACCGCTCCGTAGAGACCCGCATTGAGCGCCACGGCCTCAAAGAGGGCCTGCGCCGCTACGCGATCCACCGTTTTTTCCGCATTGTGCCGGCCTACTATGTCAACCTCTTTTTCGTCATCCTCTTGGCCGCCTCTTTTCTTTTGGGATGGGATTACCTTTTAAGCGGCGCCTTTGTCAAACAGCTTTTTTATCACCTTACCTTCAGCGCCTATTTTGTCTATAAAGACGCGGGATTCGGTATCAACGGCGCTTACTGGACACTCAATATCGAGATGTTGTGGTATCTGCTGGCACCGCTTCTTTTTCTTTATGCCAAAACCCTGCCCAGGCTTTTGCTCCTTGGCGCTTTGGCGCTTCTTTACTTTTTTGCCCTTCAACAAGGGTGGCTGGATCCTTTGCTTCACACCGACAGAGACGATCCGGCATGGATGCTCAAACGCTTTTTCCTCTCTTTTCAACTGCCGGGACAGATTCTCTTTTTTGTCGCGGGAATCCTGATCTACCGATACCGTGAGCGTCTTACCCTCCCCCTGCCCGCATGGGCGCTCTACTTGCTCTTTTTTGCCGTGCCCGCTCTCTTTTCCTACATAAACGCCCGTTGGCAGATCATCCCCCTCTTTTTTTGGAACAACCTGCAACTTCTGCTTGTTACCGCAACCCTCTTTATCCTCTTTTACCGCCGTGCCCTCAAACTTCTTCACCCGCTGGCCTGGCTGGGAGAGATCTCCTATTCCGTCTACCTGTGGCATATGCCGCTGCTCTTTCTTTTTAAAAGGTGGGATGCGCCGCTTCAGACAAAAAGCCTGCTTTTTATTATCGCGTTGCTTCTTGTCTCTTCACTGAGCTACTATCTGGTTGAAAAGTGGGGCTTCAGACTGCAAAGAAGAGTGGAGAGCCGAAATTTTTAAGGTATAATCACTCCAAAAACGGGAGTGATATGAAAAAACGAGCCTTTCTACTCATACCGATCGGCCTGCTTTTTTTGGGCGGGTGCAGCATAGAAGACAGTGTCAAAGACGCCTACGAAGATCTGAAAAACCGATATGAAGAGTTCGTCGACGCGGGAGAAGGCAGAGGCGAGCGCCCTTTCGAGGTCGTCTACCAGAGCGATGAGAGTTCCACACCCATCGTCTCCTCCCAATGCGGTTACAACGCGGCCGTCTCCTATGTCCATTTTCTAACCCAGGCCGATGCGGCGAACAACTATTTCCGCGCGACCCAGGGATTGTACAGTTACCCGGACAGAGGCATCTTGAAGCCTTTTTGGGACATCCGTTATACCAATCCGGTGCGACTCTATCTCAACGGAGGTGACGGCAGCTATCTGCCCAATCACGCTATGGAAACAGGTCTGGATGCCCGCACCGGCGTCGACAACAAGATTATCGGTACCGATTTTTCCCAACAGGATCCTTCCGGTCACGTGGTGCAATCCGAATGTATCAACGGCCTCATTGCCGGCGGTACCACTCTCAACCTCTATGACGCGCCGGTACAAAACCTGGTTTACGCGGGTATCGCATCCACATTTCTCTACCAGATCCACGACAACAGCGACATCTATCCCTGGCGCGGTGACGGAACGGGTAACCTGATGCTTCAGGCCTCATTCAAACGGCCCGTTTACCGGAATTTTGAAGACAATGTGGGCGGAAGCGTGGTTTTCAACGTTTTCCTCTATAACAAAAAGCTGGGTAAACACCTCAATTTCGTCATCGGCATCTACGCCGCGGGATCGGCGTGGACACAGGAGAACGCCGGGATGAAATTCGATCCCACCACCAATATCGTTCATGTGGGATCGGTCATCAGCGACAAATCGTGGTGGACCACCAAATCACCCAAATCGATGATGATTCAGGAGATCTTCAATACCAATGCCCAAAACAGCGATGACGGGCAATGGCCCGAGTTTTTCAGGGTCAATATCTCTTACAACAACCTCAAAGCCGTCCTGGATGAACTGCGCGACAACCCGCCTCCCAACGTAGCCGGGCAAAATTTTGGAAGCAACCCCGAAGATTGGGAAGTTTTACTGGTGGGTATTCAGTACGAACTGGCCGAAGAGGGAGGCAAAGCGCTACTGGCCGGTTCCTTTAGAGGCTTTGAGGCGGGCATGAGCC
>JAADEJ010000050.1 GCA_013153475.1 Campylobacterota bacterium | reverse complement strand
TTCCTGGCCACGCCTCAGGAAGGTCTGTGCGACCTGAGCTTCAAACTGGCCTACAATGCCGGCGAGTACGGCAAACTGACCGGTATCTACCATATGTTCACCAGCGATGTCGACAACACCGCGGGTGACGATGACCTGGGTGATGAAATCGACGTCGCCTACAAAGTGGGCCTGGCCAAAAACCTGGGCCTGCTGCTCAAAGGCGCCTTCTACAGCGCGGGTGACGACAGCTTCGGCAAATACGACACCACCAAATACTGGGTACAACTCGACTACAAATTCCACGCCGAGTACTAAGATACCCCCTTTCGTCGCCCTTCGGGGCGGCGTCCCCCTTTTCTCCGCTTTTTCAACCACTTTAAACCGCTTTCATCTTCTCAGTATGCGATAAGTTTAAAACATATATAATATTTATCATTGTAACGACAATACCCATACCGAAAGGACGGAGCATGAGAAGATTAGGCAAATGGGCGGCCGCTGCGGCACTGCTGGGTACCTGCGCAACCGGCGCGATGGCTGAAGATATCGCATTTGTGGGCGCGGAGGTCAAATACCACGCCATCGAGGCGCAGGAACCCGCCACGAGAAAAAGTTTTGACGACAACACGGTGGCCGTAGGGCTGAAGATCGGCGCGCAAAACGAGAAGTTCCGTGTCGCCTTGATGTACGACCTGATCCCCGATACCGATGAACTGGGCGGAGACATCTCCCAATACCTGCTGCTGGGAACCCTGGACTACTTCCTGCCCATTCAAAACCCCACTCTCAAACCCTACATCGGTCTGGCCATCGGTTACGGCGAATACGAGTTCGAGAAAGCCTCCGAAGACGACTTTGTCTACGGCGCGCAGGGCGGCGTGGTCTATACCGTCAACCGACATATCGACCTGGATCTCTTTGCCCGCTACCTCTGGCCCAACCACGACACGGTAGACGACTACCTCCAGGCCGGTATCGGTGTCAACTATAAATTCTAATCCATCAAGGCAACGGTTATGATCAAAAAATATTTCACCCTCATCGCGTTGATCGGGGCACTTTTCTTCGCGGGCTGCGGCGGCGGCAACGGTGACGCCAACGGAGACGGCCCCGAACCGCTCAGTAATATTACGTTCAGTGTCGACAGCGCCAGCGCTTCCGGCGGGTACGGGGAAGTGGTGCTGAACATAGAGAGCAACCAGACCGCGGACATTACCGTGCAACTGCAGGATTTCCGTCTGGGTCTGACCGGTTTCAGTTTCAGTAATGTCACCGCGGTTCCCTACCCGATGGTTTTTGTCACCTCCTGTACCCAGAAGCTTCGACTGGCCTTCAATTACGCCCCTTCCTCACAGCCTATCAACCTGGAGCAGATGAAAGTCTATTTCACCAAAGTGGTGAAATCCAACCTCTCCGACTCCGTCACATCCACCGAGGAGATGTTCGCGCTCTGCTGTCCCACCGCCGTCTCACCGCAAACCTATACCATCAAGGCCCTGCCTGACAACATCGACCTGCAGGATACCAACGGCTCCATAACCGTCAACATCGATGTGGTGGTACAGGATGCCAACGGCGAAGCACTGGAAAACGAAGGCGTCACCGCCGATCTGGACAGCACCATGTTCGGTACCCTCGACAAATATCACGGCACAACGGATACCGAAGGCAAAATCACCTTTGTCTACACCTCGCCCGACAAGACCGACGACATCAAGGGGCGCACCGTGCCCATCAACATCTGGGTAGACAAAGATCCCAATACCAAAACCGCCGTCTACCTCCACTTCTAACACCCTCTCCCTCTTGGGGGAGAGACTTTACAAGGCTTTTTCCCATGAAAACCGCGCTGATCCAACAACGATATACCGGCACCAAAGAGAGTATGCGTGAGGCCACCTTGCAACGCATCGCCAAAGCGGCCAAAGCGGGGGCCGAACTGGTGGTACTGCAGGAACTCCACCAGGGACCCTATTTCTGTCAATTTGAGTCGACCGATCTTTTCGACCTGGCCGAATCGTATGAGGAGGATGTGGCCTTTTGGGCGAAGACGGCCCAAAAGCACGGCGTGGTGCTGGTAAGCTCTCTGTTTGAGAAACGCGCCCCCGGGCTTTACCACAACACCGCCGTCGTTTTCGACAAAGACGGCTCGATCGCCGGGCGCTACCGCAAAATGCACATTCCCGACGACCCCGGGTTTTATGAGAAGTTCTACTTTACTCCGGGCGACCTGGGTTTTACGCCGGTAGATACCTCCGTGGGACGGCTGGGGGTGCTGGTGTGCTGGGATCAATGGTACCCCGAAGCGGCCAGGCTGATGGCGCTGGCGGGAGCGCAGGTTCTCATCTACCCCACCGCCATCGGCTGGTTCGACGACGACCCAAACGATGAGAAAGCCCGCCAGCTTGAGGCGTGGATCACCGTCCAGCGGGGCCACGCCGTGGCCAACGGCCTGCCGTTGATCGCCGTCAACCGCGCGGGCTTTGAAAAAGATGAGAGCGGGGTATTGAAAGGTATTCGTTTCTGGGGTAACAGTTTCGCCTGCGGTCCGCAAGGGGAGTTTTTGGCCAGGGCGGGCGAAGAGGAAGAGATCCTTCTGGTAGAGATTGACCTCAAACGCAGTGAGACCGTGCGCCGCTGGTGGCCCTTTTTGCGGGACCGGCGTATCGACGCCTACGGGGGGCTGCTACGCCGCTTTATCGACCAAAGCGGTCAAACCACCACATAAAAGCGAACATCAATCCCGGTGTCTTGGGCACCGACTCGTCAAACAAAAAGGGTTTGGCCTCCCCGACGGGCAGATAGACCAGCTCAATACTCTCTCCCTCTATACCGCCCCCCTCATTCACGCGCATCCGTTCATCCACTTCGGCGTAAAAGAGGGTCTGTTTCGCCCCGGCGAACCCCACCGAGGTATAAAAAGAGGTCACCTTCTCAATCTTTTCTTCGGGCAGGTCATACCCGCACTCTTCCACAATCTCCTCTTTGGCGATGCGCGCAAGCGAGAAAGGTTTGTCCACCAGCCCGGCACACAACTCCACCGTCATACCGCTTCCGTCTTTGGGGTAGACGGCGGGGCGAAACTGTTTGACCAGCACAAAAGCCTTGCGCCCGGTATGGTAGAGCAAAACGGCCACGCTGTCGTGGGCTTTGACAATCTCCCAATCTCTCTCTACCCCGTCCTGCCGGTAGCGGGCCAGAGCCGGCATAATAAAGCGGGGGGCTTTGAGCGGTTCGGTTCTAAAATCCTCTATCTTCACTCTCACTCCTTGCCCGATTCGGGCTTTTCATTCACGCCGTAGCAGGTTCTGCTAAGGTCAATAAGACGGCTCGGTTTTCTATCTTGCGCCACCGCCGCCTCCAGCTCTTTTTTCATTTGCTTGGCATAGGCCAAAAAGGCGCGCCGCTTTTTGCCGTACAGCGTGCGCTTGGTCACCTTGATAACCCCCAGCGGATTGACGGGCCGGCCGTTTTTATAAAGACCAAAATGCAGGTGCGGCCCCGTGCTCATGCCCGTTGAGCCGATATAACCGATCACCTGTCCTTTTTTGACCCGTTTGCCCCTTCTTATACCCCGACGGAAGCGACTCTGGTGTGCATAGAGGGTCATAAAACCGTCCCTGTGGCGGATCTTGATCACCTTGCCGTAGCCCCCCAGCCGTCCGGCAAAGATCACTCTCCCGTCGGCGGCGGCGTAGATGGGCGTGCCCCGGCGCCCACCGAAATCAACCCCCAGGTGAGCCCGGTAGCGGTGCAGTACCGGGTGCCAGCGCCGGCGGGAAAAGCGGGAGGTGATACGCACGTGATTGACCGGCCGCCTGAAGACAAACCCCTCGATCTCCCGCCCCTTCTCGTCATAATAGCGGTCGTTGTAGCGAAACAAAAAGCGCTTTTTGCCGTGTGACTCTATCAAAGCCGCCTTGATGGTCGGCAAACCGTAGGGGCGTCCCAGCCGGATCTTTTCGCTGTAGACCACCGCCACTTTGTCGCCTTTTTGAAGCCGGGTGAAATCGAAACTGTTTTTAAAGGCGTCCACAAAGGCGTGGGCGAGATAACCGTTGTCGGTGGCACGGATAATATCCTGGTAGGGAGAGCGGGTAATGGTGACGGCAAAGCTCTCCTCAATTTTTCGGTAGGCCACCGGTACCATCTCGAAACGCCACTTGCCTTTCACATCTTTGTAAAGATGAATCTGTAGCTCCTCACTGACAGGTATAAGCACCTGCAAAAGCCTCTTTTTGGCGTCATCATAGAGCTCATAGTAGGGCACGCCCGCGCGAATCTCCTCGCAAAGCTCCTTGTCCTCCCTGTCAAGGTCCCAATAGATGCTCTGGGGAATCCCGGCGTGTTGGAGATAGAGCAGAAAGCTCTCCCCCTGAGGCCAGGCCCGCTTCTGCACCACGGCGGCCCAGGAGAGTGTCAACGAGAGAAAAAGGAGCAATATAAAACGCATATAGAATTCTTCCGGTTTTTGGAGTAAAGATAAGGGAAATTCTACTCAAGAAGGCGTTAAAGTGCCTTTAAAACTATCTTTCAGTATAATCGACATATTTTCAAAAGACGGGGTTTTTCATGCCAATTCGCCTACTATTTGCCCTTGTGTTCCTCTTTTCGGCCGCCTGGTCCGCCGAAGCGCCCAAAACCCGTACCGGCGCGCTGACCGCCGTTGACGGCAAAACGGCCGCCTGCGACATCGGCGACGTGCCCGCGGGTGTCAGCGGCATCGTGATCCACCGCTACGACGACCGCCACGCCGCCATTGTCGCTTCCGTCATCGTCCAAAACGCCGACGCCCAAAGCGCAACCTTGCGGTTGCTGCCCTACGAAGGGCTCAAACAGCCCAACCTGCCCACTGTCAAAACCAAACCCCGGGTCGGGGACAAAGTGATTCTGGGTTACCTCTACGACCGGGTCCTGCCCATCGTGCCCAACCAGATCTCTTTTGAGAAGGCCAAAAAGAGCTTTCCCCAACTCTCGCTCATCCACCCCGACATCGTGGCGGCGGAGCTGGCCAAAGAGAAATCCCCTCTCCCCAGCCGGGCGGTATTGAGCCACACCTGTGAAAAGTTCAGCCTGGGTATCATCATGATCATGTTTAAAGACGGCACCGATTTTCTTGACTGCATCAGCTGGAAAAAGCTGGCATCCTCGCCTGTGACATCCGAAAAACCCGAACAGTTCAAACAACCCTTCTTCCACCGGTTTGACACCATTCCCACCGCCTTTTACGACTGGGGGGACTACACCCTCAAAACCTTTGACGACTACTACCGCAAACTGGAGAAGAGCGAATGATCGAGGCCAAACATCTCGCCGCCCTGGCGCAAATCGTGGGAAGCGACAATCTCAAGTCGGACAAGGCCCACATGATCGCCTACAGCTACGACGCCACCAAAGAGCGTTACGAGCCCGACGCCGTGGTCTTTCCCCGGCATGAGGAGGATGTGAGCGCCGTACTGCGCTACTGCAACGAACACCGCATCGCCGTGGTGCCCCGGGGCGCGGGCAGCGGCTTTACCGGCGGAGCGCTTCCGACAAGCGGCGGTATTGTGCTGGCGGTCGAGAAGCACATGAACAAAATCCTGGAGATCGACGAAAGAAACATGGTGGCCGTCGTACAACCCGGCGTCATCAACATGGACCTGCAAAAGGCGGTGGAGGCCAAAGGGCTCTTCTACCCGCCCGATCCGGCCAGCCAGGAATACAGCACCATCGGCGGGAACGTAAGCGAAAACGCCGGCGGGATGCGGGCGGCCAAGTACGGCATCACCCGCGACTACGTGATGGCCATTCGCGCCGTCCGCCCAAACGGCGACATCATCCGCGCGGGCAAACGAACCATCAAAGACGTGGCGGGCTACAACATCGCCGGCATCCTGGTCGCCAGCGAAGGGACCCTGGCGGTCATCACCGAAATCACCCTCAAACTCATCGCCAAACCCAAGCGCAAACAGACCGCCATGGGGGTCTTTCCCACCGTCGAGAGCGCCATGGAGGCGGTCTACAAAACAATGGCGGGCGGCGTGACGCCGGTGGCGATGGAGTTTTTGGACAACCTAACCATCCGCGCGGTGGAAGAGAAGTTTCACAAAGGGCTTCCCGTCGACGCCGGGGCCATTCTCATCACCGACGTCGACGGCAACCTGCCCGAAGAGATCGACTACCAGATGGGGGTAATTGAGCGCATCTTTGAAGAAAACGGCTGTATTGATTTCAAAAAGGCCCAAAACGACGCCGAAGCCGCCGACCTGTGGTTCGCGCGCCGCAACGCCAGCCAATCCATCACGATCTACGGCTCCAAAAAGCTCAACGAAGATATCACCGTCCCCCGTTCCGAGCTTCCCGCGCTTTTAAAACGTATCAACGAGGTGGCCGAGAAGTACGGCGTCAAGATCCCCTGTTTCGGCCACACGGGCGACGGCAACGTGCACACCAACGTCATGGTCGACGGCGCTGATCCCAAACAGCTCGAGATCGGCCACAAGGCCATCGAGGAGATCTTCAAGATCACCGTCGAGATGGGCGGCACGCTCAGCGGCGAGCACGGCATCGGGCTTAGCAAAGCGCCTTTTATGCACCTGGCATTCAGCGAAGAGGAGCTGAGGCTCTTTCGGGACATCAAGAGGGCGTTTGATCCCAACAACATCCTCAACCCGGGGAAAATGGCCCTTTGACGCCCAAACCCCTCCTCAAACTCTCCGCCAAAGCCTGGCAGAGCTTGCGGCGCCTGTATGATCCCGACATCCCCTATTTCGCCGCAAGTTTGAGTTTTTATACCATCTTTACGCTTATTCCGCTTTTGCTGGTGAGCTTCTCCATCATCGTACGGCTTCCCAACTTCAGCACCCAGTATGAAAAGATCAAGCACTTTATCTTCTCCAACATCATGCCCGCCCAACAGGAGACCGTCGCCCAGTATATCGATACCTTCCTGGCCAACACCTCCCGGCTGGGAACCATCGGCTTTCTCTTTATCGTGGGCGCTTCCATTATGTTTTTTCAAAACTACGAATATATCGTGGCCAAGATCTTTCGCACCCGCCAAAAGGGATTCTGGAGCGCGCTGACAACCTACTGGACCCTCATTACCCTGGGCCCCATGGCGCTGGCGGCGTCCATCTATCTTTCGGTAAGGGTACAAAAGCTCCTCGACAGCACGGAAGTGACCAGCCACATCGATTTTCTGGCACTCTTTCCCTACCTCATCATCTGGGCGCTCTTTTTTGTCACCTACAAAATCTCCACCACCGTCCCCATTCGCCTCAAAGCGGCGGTTATCTCCAGCTTTTTCGCCTCACTCATCTGGTATGTGGGCAAGAGCCTCTTTATCTACTACACCGTCCACACCCACACCTACGCCACCGTCTACGGCTCATTCAGCGTCCTGCTCTTTTTCATGCTCTGGATCTATGTGAGCTGGATCATCTTTCTGTACGGCCAGA
>JAADEJ010000012.1 GCA_013153475.1 Campylobacterota bacterium | reverse complement strand
CTGGAGTCAATCCGGCTGTCGTTCATAGCTCCACCCCGTCCCAAAACTCGTCGTAGCTAAGCTCCGTCTGCGCGCTTTCGCTCTCTTTGCCTATTTGCTTGGCCATCTCGGCCAAAAAGGCCTCAATGGCCCGCTCCGCCAGGATCTCGGCGGGGATTTTGAGCATTTGGGCATAGGCCGTCAACTCGTCGTAAAGTCTTGCGTCGATTGTCAGATTTTGTTTTTCCATAACACTATTATATAATCTGCGCCAAAAAAAAGGACAATTTTATGAAAAAAAGCGTCGGTATTTTGTTAACCGCACTCATCGCCGGGCTTTTGGGCCTCTTTGCCCCCCAGGCACTCCATAGCCAAGGCTACCTCTCCCCCCGCCAAAAAGCCTCGCTCATCCCCGTAGAGCAGGCCCAAAGCCGCCACCTCAACAAAGTCTGGGTCTACGGCAAAGGCACCGTCGTCAAGATGTTGCGCGACGACACCCACGGCAGACGCCACCAGCGCTTTTTGCTCAAACTCAAAAACGGCCGCACCGTTTTGGTGGTGCACAACATCGACCTCGCCCCACGCCTTAATCGCCTCAAACGGGGTGACCGGGTGGAGTTTGTGGGCGAATATATCTACAACGACAAAGGGGGGCTGATCCACTGGACCCACCACGATCCGAGGGGCCGCAAAAAGGGTGGCTGGCTCAAACATATGGGTCGCATTTACAAGTAAAGGAAGGCGATGTTTTTTACACTCATTCACACCATCCACCTGCTGGCCGCCTTTACCTACGGCGGCTTTTTGTTTACCGACATTCTTTTTATGCAAAAGATGCAAAAGAGCCTACCCAAAGAAGAGGGTACCGCCTGCCGGGAGGCCATTATGGTGCACGTGCGCAAAGTGGTACCCAACGCCTTGCTGGTGACTGTCGTGACGGGGATTATTATGTTTCCCTATGTTTTCGGCACTGTCGGCCCGGAGGGGCTGAGCAACCTGCAAATCGTACTGCTTATCAAAGCCTTTTTCGGCCTGTGGTTGGGTCTTAGGGGCGGGTTGCAGAAGTTTTTCGGCATCCAGCCCTGGCTCTTTAAGAGCCACTACTTCCCCTTCGGCGTGGTGGTGCTCATCATTATTCTTTCGCAGATTATGTGGGCGGTATGATCGCGCCCGGCACGCCCCTTTTTGACCTCGACAACCTTGGTAAATTAACCGAGGGCGTTTTTATCACGCGACCCAACCGCTTCGTGGCCCTGGCGCGCGTCAAGGGCACCCAAGTGCGCGTCCATGTGGCCGATACGGGACGACTCGAAGAGATTCTTACGCCAAACCGCCCCCTACTGCTTTTAAAAAACCGCCCCGGCATGAAGACCAACTTCACCCTTATTGCCGCCAAAATGGAAGAGGGATGGGTGCTTATCAACACCCGCCTTCACGCGCCTATCGCCCGCAAAGCCATTGAACTGGGCGTTTTGGGTTTTACACCCCAACATTTAAAAAGCGAAGTGACTTTTGGCCAGAGCCGCTTCGACTACCTGGCCGACGAAACCTATATCGAACTCAAAGGGTGTTCGCTGGTGCAACAAAACCGATGCCGCTTTCCCAACGCCCCCACCCAAAGGGGCGTCAAGCACCTCAAAGAGCTGATGGAAGCCCGCAAAAAAGGCTTTGACGCCGCTTTACTCATCATGGCCCTGCGTCCATGCGCCTGTTTTGAGCCCCATCCGGAGCGGGACGAAGCCTTTCGCCGCACCTTCTTTGAAGCCATGGAAAACGGTGTTGACTTTAAAGGATTTCACATCAAAATCGAAGGGAATGACATCCGTTACGACGGTCCCCTCGCGCTTTGTCTTTAGGGTTTGGCAAACCGCAGGGGCGCGTGCTTCTCAAACGCCCCGCTCACCTCGCCGCAAAGCCCCGCTTTTTGCGCGTCCAGCCGTTGGACGGGGGCGTTTTGGGAAAAGTCGAGCTTTTTTAGATCGATCCAGATAACATTGGGCGAGACGGTAGACTCATAAAACATCAGCAGATTCTTCTGATCGTCCACGGTGCGCCACATGGTGGTGGAGATGTTGGGTTTGTTGGGGTCTGGATCGCCAAACGGGGAGGAGGCGTTGCGCACCACCGACATCACCCCCGCCACCGCTTCGGCGTAGTTTTTGGGCCTGGGGAGCATCTTTTCATAGTAGCTGGCCCGCACGAACCTATCGGCCGAGCGCCGGGTGCCGGGCAAAAAGGTGTTGCCCCCGATGGCCTGCCAATAGGCGTTAAGCGCCAACTGCTCTTTAAAAGTGGGCGAATTGGTCATAACGCGATAAGCGCGGTCATGGTGGATGACCGTTTTGCCTTTCAAAAACTCGATCACGGCCGAATCACCCGTAGCGTCCGAGAGGGCGATATGCATGGTAGGCAAATGCTCGCTGTTGGGAATGGGTACGGGCACGATCTGAAAATCCCCCTTTTCAATCGCCCTAACCGCCTCGGCAACCGTGGCGAAATTGTCCAGCAGGTATTGCAGATAGACTGAAGAGGCCAGCCCCTTGATGTTGGGGTTACGCCTGGGATACTCCGTTTCGCTCAGGTACAAAAGGTTGGCCACCAGCCCCTTTTCGTTCATGCCGTCGGCCGTGGCGCTCTGGCCGTCGGCCGTCTGTACCACGGCCACACTGCCGTATTTTGAGACCCATGTGAGGGGATTTCGCTTTGTCAAACCGCTTCGCGCCATACCCCGGGGAAACTTCCAAAAGGAGGTGGGGTAGCGCACATACCAATCCATACTGCGTCCGGTGAGCACATATTTGCCGTCCTGCGTCATATGCAACACCCGGGTACAGGCTTTGGCCTCAAACCCCAACAAAACAATCGCCAAACCGAAAAGCACCATCTTTTTCATGCAAAAGACTCCCAAAATTCTATAAAGACTCATTGAATCTGTTACCCGAGTATAACATACCCCCGATTCGACGGGAAAAAATACTATTAAACCACCAAGCCGTTTTGGCCGATATGGGTATGAAGAAAGGAGCCGGCCATGACATCCATCTCCATGTTAAACGTCACATCCAACCAATTCGGTTTTACTTTGCAAACAAGCAGCGGGGACACCATCGAACTTTCCATGTACGACAACAAAAGTATCTCTTTTGAAAAAGAGCAAAACCAAACCTCCCGCAACACAACCATGAGCCTACGCCATGAATACGGCTACCGGTTCAGTTACAAAGGAAACGGCATAGACGAGCGGGACCAAAAAGAGATCGAAGAAGCGATGAAACGCATCCGCCCCATGTTCCAAAACTTTCTCGAAAATGTAAAAAAGAGTGACGAAATACCCGGTTTCCAAGAGATCACCAACCTCTCCCAACTTTTTCGGGACCAACTACCCTCGCCCCAAACGGAGGATGCGACCAACCTTTTAAAAGAGCGCACGCTCGATACCGCGGATGACATACTGGCGCTTTTCGATTACAATGACCGGCTTCTTGAAAGCGCCAAGGCTCTGTTTGACAAACTGTTTGAGCAAAATCGCGCGCAATTCGATTTTTTCGCCTGAATCTATTTCTAATTCTAAAAACGGGCTTGGCGCTCCTTCATAATCTTTGACATTCATCTTCATGTCACGGAAATTGTTGAACAATCTATCCAAATATTTTCCATCGGAAGGGGAACGAACCATGTCAAAAACCGAAAGGGCCGTACTGGCAGGCGGATGTTTTTGGGGAATGCAGGAGCTCTTGCGCCACCTTCCCGGTGTCATCTCGACCCGTGTAGGTTATACCGGCGACGAGGCGTGCCCCAACGCCACCTACCGCCGCCACGGCGACCACGCCGAAGCGGTGGAGGTGATTTTCGACCCCGAAAAACTCAGCTACGAAGCTTTGCTGAAGTTCTTTTTCCAGATTCACGATCCCACCACGCCCGATCGTCAGGGCAACGACATCGGACGCTCCTACCGCTCAGAGATCTTTTATACCTCCGAGGCCCAAAAACGCATAGCCGAAGCGCTGATTGCGCGTATGAACAAAAGCGGCGTCTGGCCCGGGCCCATTGTGACCAAAGTGACCCCGGCCGGGGCTTTTTGGGAAGCGGAACCCGAGCACCAGGACTACCTGCAACGCAACCCCGGCGGCTACACCTGCCACTTCATTCGCCGCGACTGGGTCCTGCCGGAGGATAGGGCGTGAGAAGGCTTTTGCTTCTGCTCTGGCTGGGAAGTGCCCTGTGGGCCGCGCCTCAAACCATTGTCTTTGCGGAAGGGTGCTTTTGGGGAGTGCAAAAGCGCTTTGACGCCCTGCCGGGCGTTTTGCGAACCGTCGCGGGTTACGCCGGGGGCAACTACCCCGACCCCACCTACAAAAAGGTACTCCGCTACCGCCGCCACACCCCTCCGGGGGTGGTTAACTACACCGAGGCGGTAAAAGTGGTGTATGACGACACCCGCACCGATATCTATAAACTTTTGCAAGTTTTCTGGGAGAGCCACGACCCCACCCAGCTCAACCGCCAGGGCAACGATGTGGGCAACAACTACCGAAGCGCCATCTTTTACACCACCCCCAAACAAAAAAGGGCGGCGCTGGCCACCAAAGAGGCCTACCAAAAAGCCCTGAAAAAGGCGGGCTACGGCCCTATCGTCACCGAGGTTTTGCCGCTAAAGCGCTTTTATGCGGCCGAAAACCATCACCAGCACTATCTCAAAAAGCATCCCTACGGCTACTGCCCCGACCACAGCACGGGCGTCAAACTGCCGCCGCCTGAAAAAAACGCGCCGTGGTCCCCCTACCACACCACTTTTGGAGAGACACCGTGAAAATGCCGCCCCTCACCCCTTTTGAACAGGCCGTCATTCTCAACAAAGGCACCGAACCACCCTTTACCGGACAATACTGGAACCATAAAGAAAAAGGCCTCTACCACTGCCGCCAGTGCGGCACGCCGCTCTTTTCCTCGGACGCCAAGTTTGACAGCGGCACCGGCTGGCCGAGCTTTGACGAAGCACTCCCCGGCGCGGTCAAAGAGCTTCCTGATGCCGACGGCCTGCGCGTCGAGATTGTCTGCGCCAAATGCGGCGGCCATCTGGGCCATGTTTTCAGGGGCGAAGGCTTCACCCCCAAACAGACCCGCCACTGCGTCAACTCCGTCTCGCTGATATTTGAAAAAAAAGGATAGAAAGCGTTTTCCTAATAAAAAATCGGAGTAAAATAGACACGAAAGTATCAAATTCTCACGATCTTCAAGGCGTATTATGAAAGAGCTCTTTTTTGCCCACCCCTCCCCGCGTATCGGCAAAGTGTCGGAGCGTTACTCAACCATCGACGCGGACAAAGAGTACACCGTTTTGAGCCAAGAGAGTTTAAAGATAAGAAAGATTCTTTTGCCAATCGTCACTCTCTTCATTGCCGCTACTCTTTCAGCCTTTATCTACCATATCTATCGAAACTCCGATGCTTTCGTACTAAGCTTCATTCTCTATCCTTTCGCCCTTGCGTTTGGATTTATCGGGGGGATCTATCTGGTTTATCCCGAAAAAAATTTTTTAAACGGGGCCAACTACTTTTTCGGCGAGCGCGGCGGACACTTTGTAGAGGTTTCCAAAAATTACGACAACCGCACCGAACACCTCTACTTATATGATGAGATAGCCGACATGGATACATACTTTACCGTCGTCAAAGTACAAAACGAAGGGGCGAACGAGACCAAATACTATCCCAAAGAGCTCAAGGCCAAAGTGGTCATCCGCTTTCAAAACGGCAAAACAGAGCGCCACAATTTCACCTACCCGCTCAAACACGACGGCAAAAAGTATGACATTGATGAGAGCCACGACAGCGGGTTTTACAGGTTTTTGGAAAAGCTTGAGCAAAACTGGCGCCTCCGCCACCCGCAAAAAGAGCCCAAAGAGCAACTTCTTATCGAAGATGTCACCCCCACCGTCAAGCCGACCCCCGATCCTGTTTATGAGATTGAAGAAAAAGACTTTTTCATCATCTTCCCTCTCTCACTGCTGATTATCGTTATTATCTACTACATCTGCTATACGGAGCCCGACAATTTTCTGCCTTTTTTATGGATGACGGGCATTGTGGGAGGTTATCTTGGCAGCCTGTTTGCGGCATTTAAGCCAATGCGCCTTTTGCAGTGGGCGTTGGTGATGGATGTTTTGTGGGCTTTTGTTTTGACCATGTGGAAGATCTTTATCCTTCCCCACTGATTGCCCCTTTTTTGCCCCCTTTTTTCTCTAAAATTGACGCATGAAAGCGCTCTTTTTTCTTCTTTTTCCGGCTCTTTGGCTCATTGGCGGCACCCTGCCCTGCGACAAGGCCCTGCTGGCCTATGCCAAAAAGCCCCTTGCCATTCACAAAAGCCCGCATAGCCGTGCCCCCGTCATAGCCAAAACCCTTCCCGAAGAGGAGGTTACGCTCAAAATCCACCGCTGCCGGCGTCATAATGGTGCCCTGTGGTGCGAAGTCTCGGCGCTGGATACCTATGTACCGACCGAATCCATTCTAAATGTCCGGCAAGGCTGGGTCAGGGCCGACAATCTGGCATGCGTCGATGCGGGGTGGTATGTGCTGATCGATAACGTAGCCAATTGTGATTTCAGCCTCGGCTGTACGCTTGAAGGGTGTGAGGTGATTGAAGATGTTTTTGAGATCGGCCACCGTTATCTGCCCTCCAAAACCAGACGCTTCCCCCGCGACAGGCTCCTGGCCGCCAACCGCTTTGAAGCCATGGAAGAGGGGGGCGATGGCTACTGCAATATTGATACCTATCTACTCTCCCCCGAAAGCCCCGAAGGCCGGGTGGCCGCTTTCTGGATGGCGCTCAAGGCCAAAAAGTACGCCCAAGCCGCCCGTTTCATCAACCCCAAAGAGGGCGTGATTTTGACCGATTGGCCATCTTTTGGCGGCCCGTTTCGCCACTTCATGCCGGAGGCTTTCGCCAAAGCGCTTAAAAACAACCGCCCCGTTCTGCCCCGCTACGAAGGGGGCAAAGAGGAGTCTCCCACACTTCTTGGCCTCAGAGACTTTTTCCGTCGCTTCCCGCCCCTAAAGGAGGCTGTCAATCTACAAGAGACAAATGACCGGGCCAACTACCCCAACCACGTAGGCAAAGCGGTGGAAATTGTCTGGGATACCGCCGAGGGACTGCCCCAGGGCATGGTGCGCTTCATAGCCATTGTGGATGAGTACGAAGGCAAATGGTACATCGAAGCCATCGTTAGAAAGCGGTGGAGTATTTGAATGACTATTTTCTAACCACCTTCCACCTTGAACTTTATCTATAATCTTTCCAAAAAAATGGATACCAAAGATGACAAAAAGCGTTTGCGGTTTTTGCGGGGTCGGGTGCGGTTTGAGCATAGAGCGACAGAGGGTTACGGGCGACAAGACTCACCCCGTCAACAACGGGTTGGCCTGCGCCAAAGGGCTGGCCTCTGCCGAGATACCGC
>JAADEJ010000053.1 GCA_013153475.1 Campylobacterota bacterium | reverse complement strand
GATCGGGGTTGGGGGTACCCGCCTCACGAAAGAGCGCGTATTTACTGGAAATGGCCGCCTTTTCAAAAGTGCCGCCGATACCCACGCCTACGATAATGGGGGGGCAGGGGTTGGGGCCGGCTTCGGAGATGACCTCTTTGACAAAGGCTTTGACCCCTTCGGCTCCCTGGGCGGGCGCCAGGACGCGGGCGCGGCTGACGTTTTCGCTTCCACCGCCTTTGGCCGCGTACTCGATCTCGATTTTGTCGCCTTCGACAATATCAATATGGATGACGGCGGGCAGGTTGTAGCCCACCTCCTCTTTGAGGTTGCGCCGGCTGAAGCACTCGCAGGTGGAGGCGCGAAGATACCCCTCTTTGTATCCTTGCTCGGTCCCTTCGTTGACGGCATCTTTGAGCAGACCGCCGGTAATGCGGACATCCTGCCCCACTTTGATGAAGTAGACCGCCAGCCCGGTATCCTGGCACAAAGGGCGCTCCTCACTGCGGGCGATCTCGGCATTTTCAAGCAGTTGCTCCAGCACCTTCTTGGCCACCGGGCTTTTCTCTTTTTCGTGCGCTTCCTTGAGCTTTTTCAGTGCGTCTTCGGGCAGATGGGTGGCGGTGTGCATCACCAGGTTCTTGACCGCTTTGACAATGTCCTCGTAGGCAATCTCTCTCATGCGTTCTCCTCGTCAAAAAAGTTGTGCGCTTCCAGCGTTTCGACCAGTTTGCGAACCGAATCGACCGATTTTTTGAACATTTTGCGCTCGCAGGCGTTGAGCGACACGTTAATGATATCCTCGGCGCCGTTGGCCCCTATAGAGACCGGTACGCCGCTGACAATGCCGCTGTAGCCGTATTCGCCGTCAAGATAGACGGCGCAGGGGTAGATCTGCTTGGTATCTTTGAGAATCGCTTCGACCATGATGGTGGTGGACTTGGCCGGCGCGTAATAGGCGGAGCCGGTTTTAAGATAGCCCACGATCTCCGCGCCGCCGTGCTTGGTGCGCTCGACGATCTCGTCGATCTCCTCATCGGTCAGCAGGTCATTGAGCGGTACGCCCGCGACGGTGGAGTAACGCGGCAGCGGCACCATGTCATCCCCGTGACCGCCGATGACGGAGGCCCGGATCTGTCCCGCGCCGTAACCCAGTTTCTCCTGAATGAAGTAGGCCATCCTGGAGCTGTCCAGAATACCGGCCATCCCCAAAACGCGGTTGCGTTCAAACCCGCTCTCTTTGAGCGCCACGTAGGTCATGGCGTCCAGGGGGTTGGAGACCATGATGATGATGGCGTTGGGGGAGTAGGTTTTGATATCACGCACCACTTCCCGGGTGATTTTGGCGTTGGTCAGCAGCAGATCGTCGCGGCTCATGCCGGGCAGGCGGGGACTGCCGGCGGTCACGACCACCACGTCGCAATCTTTGAGTTGCTCGGGCTCTTCGGCGACGGAGACGATGGTATGACTTCTGGCCGCCGCGGCGGCCTGGCTCATATCCAAAGCCTTGCCTTTGGCGATATCTATTTTGTTGTCACGCAAAATGATCTCGTGACACGACCCGTTCATCGCCAGAATGAACGCGGCCGTCGATCCGACGTTGCCGGCACCGACAATACCGACACGTTTTCCTTTACCCATGGGCATTCCTTTCTTTCATGCCCCTTGCTTTTCGGGAAGGGGCCAAATCTCTCAAACGGTCAAACCGTATAAAACGACACTTTTTCAAGATAAACGAATAAAACTTTGTTCACCAAAGCTTTATCCACCCACCTTGCCGACGAACGCCGCAAAAGCGGCGCGCCGTTTTTAGAGGCTGTCGATGATTTTGTTGAAGGTTTCGCTCGGACGCATCGCCTTCTCGACTTTGGCGTCGTCGAACATATAGTAGCCGCCGACTTCCGCCGGTTTGCCCTCTACCGCCAGCAGTTCTTCGAGAATCTTCTCTTCATTTTCCGCCAGCGCTTTGGCGACCGGCGCGAATTTTTCGGCATAGGCTTTGTCGTCGCTGCCCGCCAGCGCTTCGGCCCAGTAGCGCGCCAGCCAGTAGTGGCTCGCTTTGTTGTCGGGCTGACCGCATTTACGGCCGGGCGCCTTGTCGTTGTCCAGGTACCCTTCGTTGGCTTTATCCAATGCTTTGGCCATCTCTTCGATCTTGGCGTCGTTATGCTTGCGCGCTTCCATACGCAGTGACTCGGCCAGGGCCAGGAACTCACCCAGGCTGTCCCAGCGCAGGTGACCCTCTTTAAGAAACTGCTCGACGTGCTTGGGCGCCGAACCACCCGCGCCGGTCTCAAAGAGTCCGCCGCCGGCCAGCAGGGGCACGATAGAGAGCATCTTGGCCGAGGTACCCAGCTCAAGAATGGGGTACATATCGGTCAGGTGGTCACGAAGCACGTTACCGGTGACGGCGATGGTATCTTTGCCTTCGCGGATGCGGGTGTTGGTAAAGCGGGTGGCGTCGGTGACGTTCATGAAGTGGATCTCAAGGCCGTCGGTGTTGTGCTCTTTGAGGTACTCTTTGACCAGTTTAATGAGGTTGGCGTCATGGGCGCGGTTCTCATCCAGCCAGAAGACGACGGGGATCTTCTCGATCTGTCCGCGCTCTACCGCCAGGCGTACCCAGTCGCGGATGGCGATATCTTTGGTGCGTACCAGCCGCCAGATATCACCCTTTTCGACGTTGTGGCTCATCAGCACGTTGCCGCTTGCGTCTTTGACCTCCATCACGCCGTCTTCGGCGACCTCGAAGGTGGTGGGGTGAGAACCGTACTCTTCCGCTTTCATCGCCATCAGACCCACGTTTTGCATACTGCCCATGGTGGTGACGTCAAACTGACCGTGTTTTTTCACGTCTTCAAGCATCTCTTCGTGGAACATGGCGTAGGTGGAGTCGGGAATGACCGCCAGGGTTTCACGCGCTTCGCCGTTTTTGTCCCACTGTTTGCCGCCTTCGCGCACCACGACGGGCATGGAGGCGTCGATGATAATGAGGTTGGAAGCGTCCAGGTTGGTAATGAGGTTATCGCTGTCGCTCATGGCCAGGTCGGGTTTGCGGTTGAGAATGACATCCTTGATGGCCGCCTCGATCTCTTCGCCTTTGTCGGACTTTTTGAGTTTGTCGTACAGGTCACCCAGACCCAGGTTGGGGTTGACGCCGATCTTCTCAAACTCATCGGCATACTTTTCAAAGACATCTTTGAAGAAGATCTCCACGGCATGGCCGAACATGATGGGGTCGGAGATTTTCATCATGGTGGCTTTGAGGTGGAGCGACCAGATCAGATCTTTCTCTTTGGCTTCCTCGATGGTTTTGACGTAGAAGTCGCGCAGTTTTTTGGCGGACATGAAAGTCGCGTCCAGCACCTCGCCGTCCTGCGCCTCGATCTCTTTGAGCACTTTGCCGTTGAGCTCGATGGTCACTTTCTGACCTTTGTCCATGATGACCGACTTCTCGTTGCCGTAGAAGTCACCGTCACCGGCCATATGCGCCACACGGGCTTTGCAGTCAGGCGCCACCGGCTTGAGGCGGTGGGGGTGCTCCTGGGCGTATTTCTTGACCGCTTTGGCGGCGCGGCGGTCGGAGTTACCCTCACGCAGAACCGGGTTGACGGCGGAACCGAGGCAGACAGAGTACTTCTCTTTGATCTTTTCCTCTTCCTCGTTTTGGGGATTCTCGGGATAGTCGGGCAGATCGTATCCCTTCTCTTTCAGCTCCGCGATACACTCTTTGAGCTGGGTAACGGAAGCGGAGATGTTGGGCAGTTTGATGATGTTGGCTTCGGGCTTGTGCACCAGCTCGCCCAGTTTGGCCAGCTCGTCATCGGCGTAACCGAAAGTGGCCAAAACGCGTCCGGCCAGGGAGATGTCACTTTGCTCGATGCCGACACCGGCCTCTTTGATGAAATTTTTAACGACGGGGAAAAGCGAATAGGTCGCCAGCGCGGGCGCCTCGTCGATCTTCGACCAGATGATCGTGGGTTTGGATGCCATTGTCTCTCCTTGATGAAGTTGGGGTTTATAGCTTTTATAGTAGCAATCCAAAGATTTAGCTCATCCTAAATAGGGTGCCCCGAGAGAAGATGGCGGGATCACTGTTTCATTTGTTCACACTTCTAACGGCTTTAAGGTGATCACTGTAACGCTTGGTAAACACATGCCGGCCGTTTTTGCCTTTGACAAAGTAGAGATAGTCGGTTCTGGCCGGCTTCACCGCCGCCTTGATCGCCGCCAGAGAAACGCTGCCCACGGGCCAGGGGGGCAGCCCTTTGTGCTTGTAGGTATTAAAAAGCGACGTGTCACGACGGATACGGCCGGCGGTGACTTTGATATGCGAAAACCGCCCGTAATTGAGCGCGCCGTCCATCTGCAGGGGCATCCCCTTTTTGAGGCGGTTGTAGATGACACTGGCTACCAGCGGCATCTCTTTTTCGTCCGCCGCCTCTTTCTGGATGATGGAGGCGATGGTGACGTATCGAAACCACTGTTTGGGATCGTATTTGCCGAAAAACTTCTCCGCCAGCCGACGGTGACGGGTCATGGAGCGATTGACCAGATAGTACACCAGATGCGCCTCGCCGATTCCCATGGGAACATGGTAGGTATCGGGGAACATCACCCCGTCGGGATAGGGAGCGTACCGTTCATAGGCTTCTTTCAAGCGCTTGGGATCGTAACCGAAACGTTTGCTCAACTGCTCGAAAAAAATCTCGCGGGTCTCGCCGGGAATGAGCGTCACACTCTCCAGGGCCGCCTTGGCATGGGTGATTCGATAAAGAAAATCCCCTTTTTTCAGACGGCCGCTGCCCATGTCGATCCACCCTTTCTGGGGATAGCCGAAAAAGCGCAACAACCATCCGTCCAGGGCATTGACATCGACACCGGAACGCTTCAGATATGCTATAATCGTCCCCCCCGAACCGGCCGGAAGATGGATCACCCTGTTACTGAGCACCGGGCGGTTGAGATAATAGACGAGCGACACGATGGTAACAACGGCGGCCAAAGCGATCCACTCTACGATTCTGAAGATTTTTCTTGCCATCATCCCTCTCGTTATCGGCTTTTCGCTCTGGCTCTCTTCGGGCATTTCGGTGCAAGACGTCAACCTGCCCGGTTTGCGAATGAGGCAATTTTACATCAAACTCGATAAAAAACTGATCCTCTCCATCGACGACCTGACCCTCACCCCCCGCCAAAAGGGCGGAACGGATCCCCTTTCCCAGCTCCATAGCATCGGCGAAAAGCTCAAATGGCTTCCTCTGATTTTCGAGCGTATCCATATCAGCAACCTGACCGTGGGCGATTTCAACCTTCATGCCGATTACGACGGCCGCGCTTTTCATATTGTCACCGACCGACTCGATCTTTCCGCCCGCCTCCGCTACGATACCGCCCAACGCCTCTTTACGGCCGACGACGTGCGGTTGCGTCTTACCAAACCCGCCCTCACCGTCTACGGCCGCCTGCGCTACACGGCCCCCAAAGGAGAGTGGCGGGCGGAAGGCTCCTATGAGGGGTTGGGCCTGGCGGGCAATTTCTCTCTTAGACGCCGGGACGATCTTGTCTCGTTTGCCCTCAACTCCCAACGGGTCGCTTCGCTGCGCCCGCTGGTACGGGAGCTGGCCGTTCCCCGTCCCATCGCCGTCTGGATGGTGGATAAAATCCGGGCCAAAGGCTACCTGCTCAAAAACCTAAGCGGCCAGATCCGCCTCACCGCCAAAGGCCCCCAGCCTCTTATCAAGAGCCTCAAAGGCGAAGCCTACGCCTTTGACGCCGCCATCCGTTTCCACCCCGACGCCCCGCCGGTTTTAACCAAACGCATCCGCATTACCTTTCAAAACGACACCCTCTTTTTCGGCCTGAAAGAGCCGGTTTTTAGGAAAATTCCCCTTGAGGGAAGCCGTGTTACCATCGGTCCCATCATCCAACGCCGCCGTCCCCCGGCTCTGACATTGACCATTCGGGCCAAGGGGCCGTTGGATAAGCGTGTCACCGACCTTTTGGCCCTCTACCGCATCCCCCTCCCCTTTCGCCAAACCAAAGGTATCCTAAACGCCAGAACCGACCTGACTTTTCGATTGACGGACGGCAAAGTGACCGATTACGAAGGTCGATACACCGCCCCGTCGGCCACCCTGCTTTTTGACGACACCCTGCCCGTGCCGGTCAAAGATCTAAACGTCACCGCCAAAGGCAAAAAGTTCACGATCCGTTCGGCGCACATCACCTATCCGCCCTACCTTCTGGCCGATGTAAGCGGCACCCTTGCCCTCGCGAAAAAAAAGGGCGATTTTGCTTTGCGTATTCAAAAAGCGCGCTACCCCGCCAAAAGCCCGCTACTCTCTATCCAAAACGACACCCGCCATATCACCCTCGATTTCAGCCAAGATGTCCGTTTCACCCTGCCCGGTCTTCTGGCGCAAGCCGCTTACCGCCGGGGCGGCTTTGCCATTACATTGGAAGACCTCTCCCGTCTCGCGCCCTATTTTGACGGCCCGCTCAAAGGAATCCGCGGCGGACGACTTGAATGGACGATACACCGCAAAGAGACAGAAGGACGGCTTGCGCTCCACTATCCCAACAAGATATTTCTACAAAAAGGCAAGCCACTGGAGCGTTTCGACCTTCAGTTTCAAACCGGTCCCAAAGGGTGGCAGGCGCAGATAGAAAAGATCGCCCATCTGGAGGGTAACGCCACCAAACTCTCCGTCAGTTACAGTGATGTGGATATCCGCATCCCGCCGCTGCGCCGGATGCTTTTGAGTGAGCGCAACGCAAGCGGCGAAAACGGCCCGGACATCAGGGTTTTCGGACGACACACCACCCTCTATCTCGACCGCGCCAGCCTTCCGTGCGACTCGCTCGATCTTTATGTCATCCCCCGCCCCTTCTCCCTCAGTTTCCTCACGCGCCACGGCAGCGGGACCATCAAAGGCGCCGTCTACGGCCACAAGCTTCAGGTAACGGGCAAGAACCTGCCGGCCTACGTGATTCGGAGCGTTTCGGCCCTGCACGATCTGTACGGCGGCTATTTCAACTTCGACGCCGTAGGCACTCTGGACGACTTTTCCGGCACCATCGGCTTTCGGGACACGCTTTGGGCCAAAAGCGCCACCTACAACAATATCCTGGCCACTCTCAACACCGTCCCGGCTATTTTGACCCTCAAAAACCCCGGCTTCAACCGCAAGGGCTTCAAGATCAAAAAGGGGCAGATTCTCTACCGCTACAAAGCGCCGGAGTTTATCTTCAAACAGATCGCTGTCCACGGAGAGAGCGCCGATATTTTCGGTAACGGACGGATGAATTTCGACAAAGGAGAGATTCACGCCGCTTTGCAGATCCGCTTTTTGGAGACGGTGACCAACCTGATGCAAAAGATTCCGGTGGCGGGTTACCTGCTCTTTGGCAAAGAGGGGAATATCGCCATCGGCCTGCATATCGACGGGTCCGTGAAAAA
>JAADEJ010000098.1 GCA_013153475.1 Campylobacterota bacterium | reverse complement strand
CCGCATGCCCAATCAGGGTATGAGCGATCAGGAGATCAAAGACATCATCGAATACTTCAAATGGGTCGACGAAAACGCTAACCTCTTCTAAACGCAAAAGCCGGGGAAACCCCCGGTTTTTGGCGTTAGAAGGGGTTTTATTTATGGCTTTGTTTCGTCAATTTAATTGGAATTTTCATCTTGAACGATCAATTTGATACGTATCAAAAAGGCTATAGGTCTTTTGCTGTATAATCAATTCAACTTCCATTCAATAAAGGAAATGTCATGAAGAGTTCATTGACAAAGTCGAGAATCTTCACCTTCATCGCGTTCGCGTTGTTGATGTATTGGTTCGTGATTCCGGCCGTGTTGACCCACAACGTGGTGGAACTGGCCAGAGAGGGCAAAGCGGATCAGATTCCGCCGATTGCGTACAAGGCCTGGAACTACTACCAGAAGTATCAATATGTCAGCACCACGACACCCAAAGAGGCGGTGGGTGATCTGAAGAAGATGATCGAAGAGGACGCGGAGCTCTCCGTGGTCAGCGCGCCTATCTGGTACGTGGCCCTGGAAGCGCCCAACTATCCCAAAGAGGCCTTCCCCGAAGGGATTCCCGTCTACTACCACTTCGACGGTTTCAGCGGTGACGTGCATGAGATGAACACCATCAACCACTACATCGGAATGGATCCGATGGAGCGGGGCGCGCCCTACCTTCGTGCCGCGGCGCCCTACGCGCTGGTTCTGGTGGCGCTGCTGATGGTTTACTATATGCTCTATGACTGGAAGATCCTCGATCTGCTGATGTGGATTCCGGTGGTTCTTCCTGTCGTTTTCCTGGGGTTTTACGCTTATTGGCTCTACTGGTTCGGCCACCATATGCATGATTGGGGGGCCTTCAAGATCAAACCGTTCATGCCGACGGTCTTCGGGGACGGGAAGGTGGCGCAGTTTACCACCCACTCCTATCCCACGTTGGGTTTCTGGCTACTGCTGGCTATCAGCGCGTTGAGCCTTTTGGCCATTATTTCCAAAAGAAAAGCCCGTAAACTGGCTGCTCAGGCGGCATAAGCGCGATGTTCAAAAGAGTGGTGGCGGCGATGATGATGACGACGATGGGCCTGATGGCGACCAATGTGTTGCAGGATGCCATCGACCGGGCCGAACCGGGCTCCAAACTGGAGCTGCCCGCGGGAGAGTACGTGGGCAATATCGTCATCGACAAGCCGCTGATCATCGACGGTGTGGACAAAAAAGCCAAGATCGTCGGAGACGGCAACGGAACGGTGGTGACGATCCGCAGCGATTACGTGACCGTCAAAAATCTCACCATCCTGCGAAGCGGCAAGGAGCATGAGAAGGTGGACGCGGGCATCTCTATCAAAAACGCCCGCCACGTGACGGTGGAGAACTGCCGTATCGACGACTGCCTTTTCGGTATCGACCTGGAGCAGGTTCACGAGTCGGCGATCGTGCGTAACTGGATCCGCTCCAAGCCTTTCAGCCTGGGACTGCGCGGGGACGCCATCCGGCTTTGGTACAGCAACGACAATAACATCAGCTATAACCACGTCACCCGTTCGCGGGACGTGGTGGTCTGGTACAGCCACGGCAACGTCATTGAGCACAATTTCGGCGAATACAGCCGCTATTCGCTCCATTTTATGTACGCGGGCAAAAACGAGGTGCTTTACAACACCTATGAGCACAACTCCGTGGGGATCTTTTTCATGTACTCCCAGGATACGGTGGCGATCGGCAATGTCATCAAAAACTCCCTGGGAACCACGGGACTGGGTATCGGGCTCAAAGACGCCAGCAATTTCAAGTTGATCGGCAATACCGTTATCTATTGCGCGCGGGGGTTTTATATCGACCGATCCCCGTTTCAGCCCGATATGCAAAATATTATCCGGAACAACCGGATTCTATACAACGCCGAGGGGATCCATTTCCACTCGTTGAGTATCGATAACGTGATCGAAGGCAATATTTTCAAAGGCAACATCGACAACGTGGTGGATGAAGAGCCGCTGCTGGGCCATTCGCTCAAAAACCGGTGGGACGGCAACTACTGGGACGATTATGAGGGGTTCGACCGCAACGGCGACGGGATTGGGGATACGCCCTACAACCTGTTCTATTACGCCGACAGGATGTGGCTGCTCAATCCCAACGTCAAGTTCTTCTACGCCTCGCCGGTGGTGTCGATCATGAACTTCCTGGCGAAACTGGCGCCGCTTTCGGAGCCGCTGCGCCTGCTGGAAGACAAACATCCTGTCATGCAGGAATCATATCTGGAAAAAGAGGGGGTTGTCCGATGAAAGCGGATGATAAGAAAAAGAGACGAAAGTTTATGCAGCAGATGACCGGCCTGGGGGTTCTCGGGTTGGCGGCGGCCGGGGGAATCCTGGGCGCGCCCTATCTCAAAGCGGCACCCGAGAGATTGCGGCCGCCGGGAGCGGTGCCCGAAGAGGAGTTTATCGGACTCTGTATCAAGTGCGGTCAATGTCTGCAGGTCTGCCCCTACGATTCCATCGTTCTGGAGGATATCGACGGCAAAGCGGGGGTCGGCATGGCCTATATCGAGCCAAGGGAGCGGGGATGCTATCTGTGTGAGGCGTTTCCCTGTATTCTGGCCTGCCCCAGCGGGGCGCTGGACCATGAGCACGACAGCATCGAGTTTGTACACATGGGTGTGGCGGTGGTGCACAACCCCGACGCCTGCCTGGCAAAAGTGGGCAAGCCGGTACCCGACGCGGCGATCGACCGTATCTACGACCACACCACGGTGCTTACCGACGCCGAACGGCGAAGCAAAAAGGTGACGGTCGATCCCAATGAGCCGGAGAAGGTGCAGCTTCAGAAGCAGGTGCTGGTGGATCTTGAGAAACACCGGGGTGAAAATCCCTGTACCATCTGCGCCGATATGTGTCCTTTCCATCCCGACCCTTCCGCGGCGATCGGCATGGTGGACGCCAAGGGAGGCGGCATGCTGCCCGAGATCCGGGAGGCTTGCAACGGCTGCGGTGCCTGTGTGGAGCTGTGTCCGACGGACGTGATCAAGGTGATACCGCGCAAAAACTACGCCCAAATCTACGGGCAAGGAGAGAACCATGCGTAAAAGAGGCCTATGGATAGCCGCACTGACCGTTGCCGCGTTGCTGGCCGGATGTGGGGACAAAAAAGAGAAAGAGCAGGAGGCTCACGCCGCCGCGCCGGGACAGATCAAGGTGACGACGGGCGCGGTGAAAAAGAGCGCGACCAAAGAGGTATCCAAGGAAAACAGCGGACAGTTCTACTACTCCTACAACCGGGAGAAAAAGGGGCCTACCGCCGAAGAGGCGAAAAAGCGCCGTACGACACTGGACGCATATCTCAATATCCGCTCACCTTATGAGAGGGTGCGGATCGAGCTGATGATCCAGAAGCTGAGCAAGGATTTTCGCATCAAGTGCTCGCCGTGCCACGACGACTACGCCAACGGCGTGATCGGGCCCTCATTGCTTGACAAGGACGGTGACTATATCTATCATCAGCTGATGGCGTTCAAATCGGGTGAGAAGAAGAACACCCTCATGAAACAGCTGGTGGAGATGAACGACGACAAAACGCTCCGCGCTATCGCGGACGAGATTGCCAAATTCAACAAACAAATTCGGGAAATGAGAAAGGGTAGATCATGATTCGACATATTATCGCCGCCATAGCGACCCTGCTGGCACTGTGGGCTATGGTGTTTATGTATCAACTGGACCAAAAGGCTGAACGGTATCGCCTGATTCGCGATATCATCGAAAAGACGAAGATGGAAGTGAAGGTGGAACAGACCACGCCTTCGGTTGAGGAGCCGATTCAGGCACCGCCGGTCGATGCGGCAGCGGAGCGCAAAAAAGAGGACGAAGAGATCGCCAAGAAGCTCAAAGCCCTCAAAGAGCGGGCCGGCAACGTCATGGCCTTCAAAGTCAGCCCTCTGTATAAACAGAAGTGCTCCTCCTGTCACGGCGTCAACGGAGAGGGAGCGATCGGGCCCAAGTTGATCGGCAAAAATTCCGATGAAGTGTACCAGGCGTTGAGCGACTTCAAATCGGGCAAGCGTCAAAACTACGTCATGTACGGCCTGCTCTCGAAAATGAGTGACGAGCAGCTCAAATCACTGGCCGAGGAGATCGGATCGTTCAAAGACAAACTGGAAGCGGTGCAGTAAGCGCCGTTTTACCGAAAGGGTAAACGATGGACAGATACAACGGCTCGATACGTGAAATCATACGCGCCCCGTTTTTCTCGACCTTTTTCTACAAAACGAAAGACGGCGGTACCCGGCCCACCTGGCGTTTTTGGCGCTGGGTCAGCGTGATAGTCATCAACATCGCCTTTTTCCTCTCCTACCACATCGACATCCAGTTGCTGGAGGGGACGATGAACGGATCGAGGCTTCTGGGCTTTCACCTCATCGACCTCTTCACGGCCATAGAGACCTGGGCGGCGACCCATGTGATTCATACCAATATGATCATCGGGTCGGTGACCATCCTGGTTTTCTATCTGCTTGTCGGAGGCAAGAGCTTTTGCGCGTGGGCCTGTCCCTACGGTATTCTCAGTGAGGTAGGGGAGTATATCCATCAGAAACTGGTTGCCAAAAAGATCATCAAAGAGCGCCAGTGGGACTGGCGGATCCGTTACGCTTTCTGGGCGGTGATTCTGATTGTGACTTTCGTGGACGGCTTTTTGATCTTTGAGGTGATCAATCCCATCGGGATCATCAGCCGCTTCATCGTCTACGGTTGGAGCCTGGCGGTTGTCTGGGTACTGGTGATATTGCTCTTCGAAATCTTCTATTCGCGCCGGATGTGGTGCCGCTATATCTGCCCCGTGGGAACGACTTATAACCTGCTGGGTTGGGTAAGCGCCACGCGGGTACAGTGGGATATGGACAAGTGCGACCACTGCGGCGCCTGTCTGGACGCCTGTTTCGAGAACCATGTCATCGAGTTTACCAAGCCCAAATACGACAAGGAACGTAAAGAGAAAGGCGTGACCAAACAGCTGGTGGTCAACGGCGACTGCACCCTGTGCGCCCGCTGTTTCGATGTCTGTCATACCGACGCCTACAACTTCGAGTTCCGGTTGAAAGATCTGGTCTGATGGCGGCGATCGTCGAGGCGAAAAACGTTGTCAAGACCTTTATGGGGGTGCGGGTTCTCGATGACGTGAGCTTGCGGATCGATCCGGGCGAGAAGGTGGCGATGGTGGGCCCCAACGGGGCGGGAAAGACCACGCTGGTGCGCTCTTTGCTGGGGTTTTACCACATTGACGGCGGGACGATCCGTGTGGCGGGACATGACCCGATCAAAGCCCGTACCGACGTGTTGCGGGAGGTCAGTTTCATTCCCCAGCTTCCGCCGCCCGTGCGGTTGAGCGTATCGGAGCTTTTGACCTTTATCGAACGCAGTACGGGTACGCCGCAGGCGCGCATTGTCGCCCAGGCCGAGGCGATGGAGCTGGATATTCGGAGTCATCGGCATAAACCCTTTTTCAAACTTTCCGGCGGGATGAAGCAAAAGCTCTTGATCGCCATCGCCCTGGCGCGGCGCAGTCGGCTCTTTGTCTTTGACGAGCCCACGGCCAACCTCGACCCGGCGGCCAGGGAGCACTTCTATCGCCTTCTTTCATCGCTCGATTACGAGCACGCGACCATTTTCATTACCCACCGGGTGGAGGAGATCGAGGGGTTGGCCAACCGCAAAGTGACGATGGATCTAGGAAAGGTGGTGGAGGATGAGACGCTATAGTTTCTGGCTGGCGGCCCTGTTGCTGCTGCTTTTTGGCGGTTGTGAGAAAAAAGATTGGCACCAACCCGAAAAAATCCATTGGGACAGGGATATGTGCGAGCGTTGCAAGATGGCCGTGAGCGAGCGCAAATACGCCACGGAGGTGATCGACCCCAAAACCCGCAAACACTACAAGTTTGACGACATCGGTTGCGCGATTTTGTGGTTCAAAGAGGAGAAAAAACCCTGGGAGGATCAGGCGATTATCTGGGTGAAAGACGGCAAGAACGGCGATTGGATCGACGCCAAAAAAGCCTGGTACTCGACCGACAAGATTACGCCGATGGGCTACGGTTTTACGGCCTATAAGAAAAAAGAGGACGCCGGAAAAGGCGAGGTGATCGATTACGACGAAGTGCGGCGGCGCGTTTTGAAGAGAGGAAAATAGATGAAAAATATCGGTCTGGTAGCCTACCTGGATATCCGCGAGAGCCTGCGGGCCAAATGGTTTTACGTCTACGCTTTTGTCTTTGGCGGATTGATGGGACTCTTTTTTATCAGCGGCATCACCGACTCGGTGGTGATGGGCTTTACGGGGCTGAGTCGTCTGTTGCTGGTCTTTATTCAGGTGACCATCATCATCCTGCCCATCTTCATTCTCATCACCACCGTCAAGTCGATCGCCGGTGACCGGGAGAGCAACGTGCTGGAGTATATGCTCTCCTTTCCCGTCTCTTTAAGAGAGTATTACTGGGGCAAACTGCTGGGTCGGTTCGCCACGGTCTTTTTTCCCGTTATCGTCGCCCTTTTTGTCGGTGTGGTCTGGGGACTGGGCAAAGGGGGTGAGATGCCCTGGGGGATGATCTTTCTCTATTCGGCACTCATTTTCGCGCTTTGTACACTCTTTCTGGGGATCGCCTTTTTTATCTCCACGCTGGTTAAGTCCCATGACGTGGCGTTGGGCCTCTCTTTTACCGTCTGGATCGTTTTGCTGGCCTTTATCGACGTGGCGCTCATTGGATTGATGATGCAAAACCGCGTCAGCGACGAGCTCATTTTGACCCTGGCCATGCTCAACCCGCTGGAGGCTTTCAGGATCGGGGCCATCGCGCTTTTTGACCCGGAGTTGACGGTGATCGGCCCGGTGGCCTACTACCTGCTCGATACCCTGGGACATACGTTGCTGATGCTTTACGCGGTACTCTATCCCGTTCTTTTGGGTATCGTTTTCGCGCTGCTTGGCTTTTGGGCTTTCAAAAAACGGGATCTGCTCTAAGGAGGAAAGATGAGACGGATATGGATGATACTGTTGGCGGCGGTAACACTTTTGCCCGCCAGCGAGACGGCGTGGGGTGATAAACCCAACAAACTGGATCCGACCTACCAGATGCCGGTGGACAAATATCCCAAGTTCGAGGCGGATATCGTGCTCAAAAACGGCCGGACAATCCGCTTCTGTTGCCCCAAGTCGATGCTGCACTTTTATTTCAAACCCTATCACTACCCGGAGTACGGGGTGAAAACGCCTGACACGATCAAGCATATGCGTGTCAAGGATTACCTGGACGGGCAGGCGGTGGACGCGAAAAAGGCGTGGTACGTTTTTGGCAGCAGGGTCAGGGGACCGCATGGGGATGACCTGATTCCCCTGGCTTCCAAAACCCGGGCCGAACTCTTTGTCAAGCGCTACGGCGGCAGCCGGATTATGGATTTTGAGACGGTGAAGAAGAAGGGGTACGGGCTGATCAAGTATCTGGATCTTTGAGGCGTTAATCTTCCGTTAATGCCCATTGGATACCATAACCGGAACTTAACAAAGGAGAGAGTATGAGAAAATTGACCGCTGTGTTTGTCCTGGCGGCGATGCTGGCGACGGCGGGGCTTGCCAAGCCTTTCGTCAAGCGGGCGACCCATGAGGCCCAGCTGATTCAGAGCGGGCCCGAGAAGATGTGGTGCGCTGTGTGCGGCATGAATTTGAAGATGTTTTACAAAACGTCCCATGCCGTCGTGCTCAAAGACGGCACCAAAAAACAGTACTGCTCCATCCGCTGTCTGGCGGCGGACTGGAAGAATATTTCGGACAAAATCGACAAGATTCTGGTGGTTGACGCTGATACCGAGAAGCTGATTGACGCGACCAAAGCCTACTATGTGGTCGGCTCGAAGGTCAAGGGAACCATGAGCATGACCAGCAAGATCGCTTTCGGTTCTCTGGAGGAGGCCAAAGCGTTCCAGAAAGAGTACGGCGGAAAGATCGTCGATTTCAAAACCGCCTTCAAAATGGCCGCCGACGCCTTGGGTGGTGACACGGCCATGCTCTCCAAAAAGAAAAAAAGAAAGATCTACCCCATGGGGCAAAAGATCTATAAACGGATGTGTCAACCTGTCGACGTGACACGCTACGGCCATATCAACGAGCTCAAAGCCGCCATCAAGACCCGGAAACTGTGCAAACCGATGAAAGAGAAACAGTTGCAGGCGGTGGCGCTCTATCTGTGGGATGTGGTAGGCAAGCACGCCGATGACGCGGCGATGGGCGGCTGCGGTATGAAACACAAGCGCATGCATGGCAAAGGATGCGCGATGAAGAGATCCGGCGGCTGTCAGATGAAAAATAAAAAAAGCGGCTGCAAAATGATGAAAAAGCATCACTGCAACCATGGCATGAAAATGGACAGGCAGATGAAGGGCAAAGGGTGCGGCTGCAATATGGGCAAAGGCGCCGCCGTCGGCGCGGCCGCGACGGGAGCCGGTGTCATTCCCCAGGGATTGTCGCCCAAAAAGAGCGAAAAGTGTCCGGTTTGCGGGATGTTTGTCTACAAATATCCCAAATGGGCGGCCTATATCTTCTACGGCCCCGCGGGTGAGCAAAAGCGGCTGGTCTTTGACGGCGTGAAGGATATGATGAAGTTCTATCTCGATCCCATCCGGTGGGGGTATGACGCCGATATCAAACAGCATATCAACCGGATAGCGGTTCAGGATTACTATACGCTCAAATTCATTCCCGCCGAAGCGGCATGGTATGTCATGGGTAGCGACGTCTACGGGCCGATGGGCAACGAGTTGATTCCCTTCGCTTCCAAAGAGGCGGCGGAGCGATTCATGAAAGATCATCACGGCAAGCGTATTCTGCGCTTTGACGAGATTGATGAGCGAGTCGTGCAAAAATTGGATGAGTAGGCGTATTATGCTCTTTTTCTCCGCGGTGGGAGCCGTGGCGCTGCTGCTTGGCGGGGAGCTTGTTTTTTTGGCTTCCAAAAAGAGTGACGCGGCCTCAAAACGGGCGGTCGTGTCGCTTGCCGCTCTGCCCGATCTGGCGGTCGCCACGGAGGCGCGCTTTTTGCGTTTTAGAAGCCTGTCCGATATCTACTCCCCTTTTAACGAAGGGCCGGAATTGCTGGACTACTTTCCCGCCTCTTTCACCTACGCGCCGGCATATCGCGGCGCGCGTATGCCCAGCAGGGTGGTGAACAACCCATGAAAAACCTTTTCGCCTTCGCCCTGGGATCGCTGTTGAGACGGGGGGCGAAAAACCTCTTTATCTTCGTGATCTTTTTTTTGATGGTGTTTGTGCTGGCTTCCGTTTTCATGGTGACCCACGCGCTCAAAAAGGAGATGTTTACCACCCTTTCGGCGCTGCCGCAGATTACGGTGCAGCGGATCGTCGCGGGCAGGCAGACGCAGATCGGGGTTGAGCGGGCCGAAAGAATCGCGCGGATTCTCGGGGTGTCGCAGGCCCTTCCCCGTGTCTGGGGGTTTTACTACTTTCCCAGGGCGGGGGTGAACTACTCCATTGTCGGTCTTGAGAGTTTCGGCCAACAGTACCGCGCCGATTTGCAAAAAGCGGCGGATCTGTATGTCGAGAAGCTGGCGGCGGAGGATGTGATGATAGTGGGGCCGGGGGTGAAAAAGAGCCTGGCCGAGCACTTCTATCCCGAGAGTTTTCTTTTTGTCAAACCCGACGGTTCACTCAAAAAGGTGCGTATCGCCGGGGTGTTCAAACCCCAGACCGTCCTGGAGAGCAACGACCTGATTTTGATGGAAAACAGCCTGGTGCGGGAGATTTTCGGTATGGATGAGAGCATGGCCACCGATATTGTGGTCAGGGTCCCCAACAAAGAGGAGATTCCCACCGTCGCCCGCAAGATCAGGGAGATCTATCCCGATACCCGGGTCATTACCCGCGAGGATCTGCGTATCAGTTACCAAAACGTCTTCGATTACAAAAGCGGGATTTTCCTGGCGCTCTTTATCGTGGCGGTCTTTACCTTTTTCATCATTCTTTACGACAAAGCCAGCGGACTCTCCAGCGAGGAGAAGCGGGAGATCGGCATTCTCAAGGCGTTGGGATGGAAGATCGGGGATATTATGCGGGTGAAGTTTTTCGAGGCGGCGGTGATTTCGCTGACAGCCTATCTGCTGGCCGTCACCGCGGCGGTGGCCTACGTCTTTATGGCCCAGGCGCCGTTGCTGAAGCACCTTTTTACCGGGTTTTCGGTGCTCAAGCCCCCCTTCGCGCTCCCTTTTACGGTGGATGTCGGCACGCTGGCGCTGATCTTTTTTGTGACCGTGCCGGTTTACATCGCCGCGACGCTCATTCCCTCATGGAAAGCGGCGACGCTGGATGCGGATGAGGTGATACGCTGATGCAAAAAGAGGGGTTGAACATGGTTGAGGTCAAGGGGGTGAGCAAGGTTTTCAACGCCGGCAGGCCCAACGAGATGACGGCGTTGGAGGATGTCTCTTTCGCGGTTGGGGAGGGGGAGCTGGTGATCTTGAAAGGGCCCAGCGGCAGCGGCAAAAGCACGCTCCTTTCGCTGATCGCGGCCCTGCAAAAACCGACACGGGGCGAGGTGGTGGTAGCAAGCGAGCCCGTTTCGCGTTTTTCGGAGGATTTTGCCGCTTTGTATCGGCGCCGAAAGATCGGCTTTGTGTTTCAAAAGTTCAATCTCATCCCCTCTCTTAGCGTCTACGAGAATATCATCACCCCGCTGCTGCCGGAAAAACTGGACGAAGAGGCGCTCAAAGAGCGGGCGCAAAGGGTGATGGAGACGTTTGCCATCGCCCACAAGGCGAATGAACCGGCCAGGAATCTCTCCGGCGGTGAGCAACAGCGCACCGCCATTGCCAGGGCGCTGGTGAACGATCCGCCCATCATCCTGGCCGATGAACCCACCGCCAACCTTGACGCCGATCTTTCGCACGCGTTTCTCTCCTATGTCGGGCAGATGAAAGAGGAGGGCAAAACGGTGATCATCGCCACCCACGACCCGCTCTTTTTCGATCTTGCGATCACCGACCGCGAAATCGCGCTGCGCAACGGGAAGATGGAGGGGGCGTGACACTTCTGAGTCCCGAGGTGATCGCCGTCTTGATGTTGGACGGGATTCTCTTTTTCTTCGCGTCGCTTGCCTTTTTGCTCTCTTTGCGTATCGTCTTGCGCTGGGACGAGAGGGCGACGACCCCTTTGCAGTATACCCTGCAAAAGCAGGCCTACCTGGTGGCGACGGTGATCGCCTTTATCTTTTACCTTAAACTTCCCCTCTTTCTCTTTTTCATCTATACGCTGGATCTGCTCTCCAATATTCTGCCGGGTGCCATGTGCGCCGCGGGAGTGACGACGGCCACGGTATATGGGATGCCCCTGTTTGGGCTCAAGATCGCCAATCTCTATCTCTTCGGCCTCTGGTTGGCGGCCCACCGTATCGACATGGGCTATCCCACCATGCCCTATACCCGTGTGAAGTTTTTGGCCTATCTGCTCATCTTTCCGCTCTTCGTGGTTGAGGAGGCGCTGGAACTGCTCCACTTTTTCGGCATAAACCCCCATGTGATCGTCAGTTGTTGCGGCACGCTCTTTTCGGCGGCCAAAAGCTCGGCCGTCTCCGCTTTTGTCTCCCTGCCGCTTCCGGTGACGCTGGGCACGTTTTATGGGCTGTTTGGCCTGGCGGTCTGGGCGTGGCGCAAACAACGGCCGCTTCTTTCGGCCCTGGCCAATCTGCTTTTTGTGCCCGTGGCGATCCTTTCGCTGATCGCCTTTTTCTCCACCTATGTCTACGAGATGCCCCACCACCACTGCCCCTTTTGCCTGCTTCAGGCCGATTACCGTTTCGTCGGCTACCTGATGTACGCCTTTTTGTTTTTCGGCACCTTTTTCGGCATGGCCGCCTGGCTGGCGAAGCGGATGGGATATGAAGGGTGGCGAAAGTGGCTTCTTTTTTCCGTGATCGGGGATTTTTTATATGTGGCTTTGGTATCATACTACCCGATCGCTTTTTACCTGAAAAACGGAGTGTGGTTATGAGAGTCTGGCTGGCAGGATTGGTGATGGGGCTTGTGTTGGCCGGTTGCGGGGGCGGCTCCAACGGCGTACCGGAGAGCCCGGACGGCAAACCGGTGGCCTTTCAACCCTCTCAGACAACCTGTCCCGAGTGTCATATGGCGCTTAAAGGCTTCCAGGACAGCGCCGAATTGATCGAGGGCAGAAAGGTCAAGGTTTTTGATGATCCGGGCTGTATGGTGCTTTGGATGCAAAAGAGGGGTATTGATCCCAAAAAAGCGAAGATCTTTGTCTATACCCGCGATTCTAAGCGGTGGATACCGGCACGGCGGGCCTTCTTTTCCCAAACCGACGCCACCCCCATGGGGTACGGTTTCGGGGCGTACGAGAAGAGGGAAAAGGGGCGCATTGATTTTGAAACCATGCGCCTGCGGGTTTTGCGGGGGCTTACCCTCAAAGACCCCAAAATCAGAAAAAAACTTTTGGGATATTAGGAGTCTGACATGGCACACGAAGCGGAGTTTAAGAGCATCATCAGGGCCAAGCCCCTGGGCGGGTGGTACATTGAGCTGATAGAGACGGCCACGGGCGAGAAGGCGGTTTGTGATACGCTGGACGAGTATATGGAGAAGATCGAGCAGATGGGGGCCGACTACGGCCCGGGTTTCCAGGTGGCCTGGGAGACCGATCCGGAAGTCGATCCCAAAATCATGGACGCCTATGTCTTGGAGATTCGCGGACTGATGCGCAAATACCAGGATGAGGCGGGTATCTCGGGCGAATGATATTTGACGCCTGAGAGAGCTGTTTGCATCTGTTTTTCTAATAAATCTGTGTTTAAAGGTCGATACCCTATAATCGGTTATCTTTGAGCGCGCGGGGAGTCGATGAATCTGTCCAAAAAGTTCCTCCTTCTCTATTTGGCACTGTTGTCGGTAGGCGCGTTGATCAGCGGGACGGCGCAGTGGATGAACTATGTGCATGCCCGAAAAGACCTGACCCATGCCGTCGCCGAGCGGGAAGCGAGGCGCATGGTGCTCTTTTTGCAGCAGGAACGTGACCGGTTGACGGAACGGGCCGAAACCTGGAACGGTTTTCCCGCAAAAGGCGATCTCAAAGGACGCCTTTCGGCCGCGGCGCTTCTTGACGCGAAGGGTGAGGCGGTACGGGTTATGCGCCGGGATGGCGGGGGTGCGGAGCGTTATTCGCTTCGTCCCGAAGAGAAGCGGATGATCGGACGGATGCTCAGATCGAAACGGTTCTGGCTTCTCGATCTGGAAGAGGGGGCCGTCGTGGTCGCCGTTTTGGGCCGGTCGCCTGAAGGGACGGTGGCGCTTTTCGAACGGGAAACGCCTGCACGGTTTCGATCCGCGGGTATATCGCTCAAAGCGGAAAAAACGGGCCCTGCGCCCGCTCATGCCGAGAAACTGGGAGATCTTGACGGTTTCTCTTTCAGTCATGTCGAAATCAACGGACTGGTGCGAACGGTTCTGTACGTGGACAAAAAAGGGGCGTTGCGGCCGTTTGGCATAGAGAGCGAGTTTTCCGCGAGACGGGCCTTCGAGACCCTGTGGTTCAACGCGTTTGTCAACTTTTTGACGGTTTTGGCGGCGATGAGCCTGCTTTTTGCCGCGGTCTATTTTCTTGCGTTTCTCCCCTTTGTCAAAAAACTGATTCGATTGGGCAACGAGATGCGGCACGTGGCCGAGGGACGGGAAGAACGGCTGCCGGTTTTCGCGGAGGAGGAGCTCAAGCGGCTGGTCGCCTCCATCGTGGACGCCGCCCGTCATATCCGTCAGCAAAAAGAGATGCTAAGCTGGATTCTCGATCATGTGCCGGCGGGTATTCTGATCTACCGGGAGAAGGTGGTGTACGCCAACCGTTACGCCTGCGAGCACCTCGGGTATACGCTCGAAGAGATCAAAGAGATGGCGCCTACCGATTTTCTGGCGAGTGACGATCCCAAAAAGCGGGCGATGATCGAGACGCGCATTCAGATGCGCCTGCGCGGGGAACTGGGGGCGACGGCGTACGAGATCGACATTCGGGGCAAAGAGCGGGTCATGCCCCACTATATTCTCAGCGATACGATTCTGATTGACGACAAACCTTGCGGGATCGTCACCTTTATCGATCTGACCGAAATCCGCCGGGCCGAATCGGAGCTGCAGATCATCTCCAACCATCTGCCGATGTTCGCCTACCATGTTATCGGTCCCTACCACAACCAGCGGTTTATCTACGCTTCGCGCGCGGTGGAGACGTTGATGGGTTATCCCCGGGAAGAGGTGCTTAAAACGCCTCAGTGGTGGGTGCGGCATATCCACCCCGATGACAGGGCCGCCGTGCTGGAGAGGCAGGCGATTTTGGAGAAAGAGGGGCGTTTGAATCATCGGTACCGGTTTATCAAAAAAGACGGCAGCTATCTCTGGCTTGAAGATTATGTGGTGGCGCTCAACAAAGAGGCGGAGAGCTGGGAGCTGGTGGGTTTCTACCGGGACGTGACGCGGGAGATGATCTGGCACTTCGCGCACAAAGCGCTGGCCGAAGCCAACGAACGGATGATGCTCGCCTCTTCGGAGGAGGCGTTGTGGAAAGGGTTGTGCGAGGTGTTGGTGGAGAGCGGCTTTTGCGTCTACGCCTGGGTGGGGCGTTGCAACGAGCGGCGGAGCCGGATCGAGCCGATCGAACACTACCCCAAGGAGAACCGGTGCGTCTTTTCGACGGTCTTTCCCCTGGAGACCAAAACGCCCGAGCACGCCGCTTTCAGCGTGGATGCCAGCCGGGAGCCCTGGGGTGTGGCGGTCAACCCCGATACACGCAAAAGCGCCAAGCACTCCCTTCTGAAAGAGAAGATGCTCAAAGAGGGGTTCCTCTCTTCCGTGTCGATCCGGGTGGAATTGGGAGAGGAGCGTTTTGTCGTCTTGAGCCTCTACGCCGATCTGCCGGAGTGGTTCGACGACTCGTCGGTGCGTCTGTTGAGCTCTTTGGCCAAGAATATCGGTATGGCCGTTGACGACCTGCGGGCCAAAAGCAAACTGGAGTACCTGGGGTATTATCAGCTCAAAACGGGTCTGCCCAACGAGAACGCGTTGTCGGCACGGTTGGCGGGGCTTGACGATGAGGCCGTGCTGGCGGTGATGAACCTGCACAACTTTTCGCTGGTCAATCTCAATTTCGGTTTCGAGATCGGGGATGAGGTGCTTCGGGCGGCGGCCGATATCATCGCTTCGCTGTTGAAAAAGGGAGACGAACTCTACCACCTGGGCGGGGACAAGTTCGCCCTGTTGTCCCATCGCAAAGATGTCGAGAGCGTGGAACGGCTGTTGCAGCGGGTGCAACGCAAGTTTTTGCGTGAGACGGAAGTGGACGGCTTCAGCATTCCTTTGTTCGTTCAAAGCGGCCTGGCGCTCTACCCGACCCATTGCGGCGAACCTAAACAGCTGAAAGAGAAGGCGATGAGCGCCCTGAGCTTTTGCCGCGGCCCCTCCGATATCGTCCGTTTCGAAAAGTGGATGGAAGAGCGTTCCAAAGAGCGTCTCTATCTGGTGAGAAATCTCAAGGAGGCGATAGAGAAGCGGTCGTTTACCTTCCGCTATCAACCCATTGTCCGGGCCGAAGACGGCAAACCGCAAAAATGCGAGCTGCTGATCCGGTTGGATGACGATCAGGGGAAAACACTGCCGACCGATCTGATGATCGCCGTGGCGGAGGATCTGGGGATGATCGGCGATATTACACGCATTGTCATTGACGAGGCTTTCTCCCGACAGGCGGCCTGGAGACGGGAGGGGATCGACGTCAACATCGCGGTCAATATCGCCGCCGCCGATATCGAGAATCCCGCCTTTGTCACCTTTTTGCAAAAACGGCTCGAAGAGTATGGGGTGGAGGCTTCCACCTTTACGCTGGAGTTTACGGAGCGGGTGGCGATCGATTTGAGCGAGAGCGTGCGCGGGTTTATCGACCGTATGAAGCGTCTGGGCTTTAAGATCGGCATTGACGATTTCGGTATCGCCCATTCCTCGTTGCACGAGATTTCGCGCATCTATTTCGATCTGCTAAAAATCGATTGCAGTTTTATCGAGAAGATCGGTAACAAACGCAATGACGAGGTGATCAGGCTCATTATCCGCATGGCGCACGAACTGGAGGCCATAACGGTGGCCGAGGGGGTGGAAGAGGCCAAGCAGGCCGAGTGGCTCAAGGCGCAGGGGTGCGATTTCATGCAGGGCTATCTCTATAGCCGCCCGCTGGATGCCGAAGGGTTCGCGGCATGGTATAATGCCCGCCAAAAAGAGGGAGATAAAAGATGAAAAAATTGGCCAAATGGACAGTTGCGGCGCTGATTGGCGCGTTAGTGCTCGGCGGCTGTACCCAGGAGACCCAGAACAAACTGGGACGGGCGGTGCAAAACTGGACGGGCACCAACGGGGTGTTGGACGTGTATGAGGGCTCCAAGCTGGTGATGCGTTTTATCAAAATCGACAAACTCACCACCGCCAAGGGCACCGACGACGGGGCGGTGCGCCAGTACCGCTACGGCTACGGCTACCTGGATACCAATTTCAACTACAAGCACGACAAGGACGAGCCTTCCAAAAAGCTCTATTTTGAGATCAGCAACTTCACCCCCTACGTCTTTTACGAAAACCCGGAAGAGTGATCGATGGAAGCGATGGATACGACCGAGCTCTTTTTAAAACTGCTCTCCTTTCGCTCCGTCACCCCCGACGATGACGGGGCGTTGGATTTTATCCGGGACTACCTGCCCGAATTTGAGGCGGAGCGGATAGACAAAGAGGGGGTCAAAAATCTCTTTTTGTGGCGGCGTTTCGGTGAAGGCCCCCACCTTTGCTTCGCGGGCCATGTGGATGTGGTTCCCCCGGGCGAGGGGTGGGCGAGCGACCCGTTTGTGCCCCGTGTGGAAGGCAACACCGTCTACGCCAGGGGTACGCAGGATATGAAGAGCGGCGTGGCCGCCTTTGTGCAGGCGTGCCGGGAGGCCGAGCGTTTTGAGGGGACCCTTTCGCTACTGCTAACGTCCGATGAGGAGGGGGAGGCGAAGTACGGCACCGTGGAGGTGCTCAAAGCGCTCAAGGCACGCGACTTTCTGCCCGATTACGCCATTGTGGCCGAACCTACCTGCGAAGCGCGCTTCGGCGACGCTTTGAAGATCGGTCGGCGGGGGTCGATCAACGGGATTATCCGCATCAAAGGGCGCCAGGGGCACGCCGCCTACCCCGAAAAGGCGGACAATCCGGCGCACAAGCTGGCCCCCCGGCTGGTGAAGTTGGCGGGGGTCGATCTGGATGAGGGGGATGCCCATTTTGCCCCCAGCAAGCTGGTCATTACCGACATACGGGGCGGCATGGAGGTCACCAACGTCACACCGGCGGAGGTGAAGGTGATGTTTAACGTGCGCAACAACACCCATACCGACAAAGAGGCCGTCGAAAACTATGTGCGTAAGGTGTTGGAGGGGCTCGATTTTGAGTTGACGCTCTCCCAGTCGGCCAAACCTTTTGTCACCGACGCGGCTTCCCGGGTGGTTGAGGCCGTGGACAGGGCCGTGGAGGCGGAGACGGGTAGGCGTCCCAAACACTCTACCGCCGGGGGTACCAGCGACGCGAGGTTTTTGGGCGAGTTTGGGGTGGACGTGGTGGAGTTTGGCGTTGTCAACGACACCATCCACGCCCCCAACGAGCGTACCACGCTGGATGAGGTGCTGACGTTGACGCGGGTCTTCGAGCGGGTGATAAGGGCGTTTTGATGCGATACCTTTTGACGATACTCTTTCTGGCCTCGGTTATCCTGCGGGCTGAGCCCGATTGGCGTCTCGATTACGAAAAAGCCAAAGCCGACGCCCAAAAAAGCGGCAAACCGATGTTGGTTTTACTGGTCTCGCACACCTGCCGATGGTGTTTGAGACTGGAAAACCGCACCCTGCAAAACCCCCGGGTCAGCGACTATGTCAACCGCCGTTTTATCCCCGTGCTTTTGTATAGGGAAGAGGGCGATTTCCCCGATTTTATTCACTCCGCCATGGTGCCCGCCACCTTTTTCCTCACGCCCGATGAGAAGATGATCACCAAGCCGGTGGTGGGCTACTGGCCGCCCAGAGAGTATATGAGCGATCTCAAAGAGGCTATCAAACGCTTTGAGAGCCGGCCCAAAAGGTAACCCCGTGGATATTGTCGTGCTCAATACCGGCGGCACCTTCAACAAGCGCTACGATCCCGTCAAAGGGGAGCTTTTCGTTCCGTATGACAACCGGGCCGTGGAAGCGGCTGCGGCTTCGATGGCCGGTGTGCGCATAGAGGGGCTTATCTACAAAGACAGCCTGTGCATGGACGACGTCGACCGCGCCCGGCTGGTTGAGGCGATTGGGGCGTGTAGGAGCGAAGCGGTGGTCGTGGTGCACGGCACCGATACCATGCACTTAAGCGCCAAAGCGGTAGCCAAGGCGGCGCTTGGATCAAAGCGGGTGGTCTTTACGGGGGCGATGGTTCCCTTTTTTATCGATCCTGTCGAGGCGACGGCCAACCTGGCCCTGGCGCTGGGCGCGATCCGGTGCCTGGATCCCGGCGTGTATGTGGCGATGCACGGGCTGGTGGGGCCGTATGAGAAGGTGGTCAAAAACCGTACGGCGGGACGTTTTGAGTGGAAGGAGGCGTCAAAATGAGAAGGTGGTGGGCATTAGCGGCGCTGGTGACGCTTAGTTTTGGCGCCGATGGGTCGGGTCGGGCGCTGGAGAGCTCGTTTGTCTGCCGTTACACCGAAGCCGATATCGCCAAACTGGAAGCGAGAATCGCCCAGCTGGAGGCCAACCAGCGGGCTATCGTGGCAAGGATCAAACAGCTTGAACGTCTGCTGGTTACCCACGACAAGGTGCTCAAAACCCTCTGGAAAGAACGCAACACCGCCCAAAAGGGCGTACCCGCACCTGCCGACAGCAACGCGACAACCCGTTTCAAACCCACGCTTTTTCAAACCAAAGCGGCCCTGACCTATTACGACAAACCGGGCGGCAGGGCCTTGGGACAACTGCCCGAAGGGTACCGTTTGACGGCCTACCTCAAAAAGGGCGAATGGGTTCGCATCAGCGGCCATTTCCCCCGCAAAAAGTGGGAGGATTTCGGCCAGGAAGCGTGGGTGCGCGCGGACGGTTTGCGAAAGATCCGGTAGCGTGATGGAGGCGGCTCGGGAACTATTGCGGCGTGTTTTCGGACATGAGGATTTTCGTCCGTTGCAGGCCGAGGCGGTAACGGCGCAACTTGGCGGCGGGGATCTTCTTATGATTCTGCCCACAGGCGGCGGCAAGTCCCTTTGCTACCAACTGCCCGCCCTGATGCAAAACGGCGTGACAGTGGTGATCTCCCCCCTACTGGCGCTCATGCACGATCAGGTGCGGGCGTTGCAACTGTTGGGCGTCGAAGCGGCGATGATCGGCTCCTCGATGGATCAGGCGGCGATCGGGCGGGTCTACGAGAAGCTGCGCCGGGGAGAGGTGAAACTGTTGTACGTGGCGCCGGAGCGGTTGGCGTCGTCGCGGTTTGTCGATTTCCTTCAGACGCTACGGCCCGCGCGGTTCGTGATCGACGAGGCCCACTGCGTCAGCGAATGGGGGCATGAATTCAGGGAGGAGTACCGGCGGCTGGGGCGGTTGCGCGCGCTCTTTCCCGATGTGCCGCTGGCCGCCTTTACCGCCACGGCCACCCCGGCGGTGGAGGCGGATATTCTCGTGCAGTTGCGAATGCCGGAAGCGCTCTGTTTGCGGGGGTCGGTGGCGCGAGAGAACCTCTTTATCGCCGCCCGGCCGCGCAGGGGTGACGGGCTGGATCAGCTGGAGGCGTTTGTGCGCCGTTTTGAGGGAGAGAGCGGCATTGTCTATACCTTTACCCGCAAAGAGGCCGAAAAGGTGGCGGAAAAGTTGACCAAAAGGGGCATCGCGTGCGTCGCCTACCATGCCGGCATGAGCCACGAGGCGCGGGCCGAAAACTACCGGGCTTTCGTGCATGATGAGGTGCCCGTGGTGGCCGCGACGGTGGCTTTCGGGATGGGGATCGACAAATCCGATATCCGTTTCGTGGCCCACACCGCCATGCCCAAGACGTTGGAAAACTACTACCAGGAGATCGGCCGGGCGGGACGTGAGGGGGAGCGGAGCGAGACGCTTCTGCTTTACGGCTCCGCCGATGCCGCCCAGCGGGCTTCGCTCATTGAGACACTGCCCGAAGGGGCTTACAAAACGAGCGCGCTGGACAAACTGGAGCGTATGCGGGTCTTTTGTCTAAGCGAGTCGTGTCGGCACGCGCAGTTGCGCGACTACTTCGGGGAGCGGGCCGGGCCGTGCGGCACGGGGTGTGACAACTGCGTAACCGAGATCGAGAAGCGGGAGATCACCACCGAAGCCAGGATGTTTCTTTCGGCCGTCTACCGGACCGGTCAGCGTTTCGGCAAAGGGCATATCATCGCGGTGTTGCGGGGGATGAAAAACGCCAAAATAGCCGAATTGGGGCATGAGAACCTTTCGGTTTACGGAGTGGGAAAACAGCTGCAAAAGGGAACGTGGGACACGGTGTGCGAGCGGTTGCTGGAGACGGGTATGGTGACGCGGGACGCGCATCGCGGGCTTGTGATCACGCCGGAGGGCGCGGCCCTTTTGCGGGGGGAGAAAAAGCTCTTTATACGTGCCGACAGATTGCGTGAGGCCCCCTCGCGCGCGCCGAAGAGTCGTCTTCGCCCCTTTGGGGACGAAGCGGAGAGAGAACTGTTCGAGAGGCTTCGGAAGCTGCGCAAAGCGCTGGCGGAGCGTGACGGCGTGCCCGCCTATATGGTCTTCAACGACAAGACCCTGCGTCTCATGGCCGCAAGCCGTCCGAAGGACACGGCGGCGATGCTGGCCGTTGACGGGGTGGGGGAGAAGAAGATGGCCCGCTACGGCGAAGCCTTTTTGGAAGCGATACGAAAGGAGAACGAAGATGTGTGAAAAACTTAAAGAGCTGGTGGCCGCGAAGGTATTGCCGGACGTGAAGGTGATGATTGACGAACTCTTCGCGCAGATCGCCGAGACCAAGAGCGCCGATGATGAGACCAAAGGGGCGTACGCCGAGTTCAATGAGCTAAGAGAGGAGCTGGAGGCTTTGCTGGACGAGCTGAATACCGGGGCGCTGGAGAGCGGCGAGTGCGCGGAGATCTACGAAGAGCTGAAAGAGTTGGCCGATGGGGATGTGTGAGAAGCTCAAAGCGCTGATTCAATCGCGCATTTTGCCGCTCATGCAAGAGGAGATGGCCCGCCAAAGCGGGCAAAAAGCCGACGACCTGACCCGCGCGCGGGAGAGTTTTGAGGAGATGCTTGCAGATATGGCCGAAGGGTTGATGGACGAGTGGGAGTGCGGGGAACTGCACGACGAGTTTGTGCGCTACCTTCAAAGCGGCGATTTTTTGGATAAAATAAGCTAAAAAGAGGGAGGCGAAGATGGATGTGAAAAAGTGCGATACCCTCGAGGAGCTGCGTCAAGAGGTGGACAAGGTTGACGACAGGATCGTCGAGCTTATCGCTTTGCGCAACGCCTACATCAAACAGGCGGCGGGGTTCAAGCAGAGCGTGGAGGAGATCAAGAGCGACGAGCGGATTGACGAAGTGATGGGCCGGGTGCGCCACAAGGCGCTGATGCTGGGCGTCTCGCCCAACATGGTGGCCGACATTTACAAAAAGATGATCGACGAGATGGTCGAGACCGAGATCGCGGAGCTTCGCAACCGGGGCGCGTTTTAAAAGAGCAGGCCCGCCAAAGAGGCCGCCAGAACGGGCGGGGTGGCTGAGAGGCCAAAAAGCAGATACTCCCGCCAACCTATCACAACGCCTTTTTCTTTGAGCAGATGCAACCACAACAGGGTGGCCAGCGAACCGAACGGGGTGAGTTTGGGGCCGATATTGCAGCCGATGACGTTGGCGTAGATCATGGCCGTATGCAGGTGGGGGCCCAGGTGATCGAGCGCCAGGTTCATCATCATGACGGCGGGCAGGTTGTTGAGCAGAGCGCTCAAAATCGCCGCCAAAAAGCCCGTACCCAGCACGGCGGCGGTCTCGCCGTGACTTTGCGCTATCAAAAGCCAGTGGGCGAGTTGACGACTCAAGCCGGCGTTGTGCAATCCCCACACCACCACATAGAGTCCCACGCTGAACCAGATGATCTGCCACGGTGCCCGTCGAAGGAGTTTGAGCGGCTCAAGGGCTTTGTGGCGATGGCCAAGCCATAGCAAAAGTCCCGCCCCGCTGAGGGTGATGGCGCTGACGGGCAGACCCGAAAGGTCGCCCGCTATGTAGGTGACGCCCAAAAAGATGAGCAGGGGCCAGAGCTGTTTGAGAAGGCGGGGGTTGATGAGCGTGGAGGGGTCGGGCAGGGCGTGGAGGTTGACGGCGGTAGGCAGGTCGTTGTGAAAAAGAAGCCAGAGCACGGCCAGTGAGAGGGTGACGGCCAGCAGGTTGGGCCAAAACATGGTTTGGGCGTAGGAGAGAAAGTCAAGATGGAAAAAGTCGGCGGTGAGGATATTGGTGAGGTTGGAGACAACCAGCGCGTTGGAGGCGGTGTCGCCGATGAAGCCGCCCGCCATGACAAACGCGAAAAGCGCGGGGGCGGGGAGCTTGAGATAGCGCATTTTGGCCAGGATGACGGGGGTGAGAATCAGCGCCGCCCCGTCGTTGGCGAAGAGGGCGGCGCTTAGCGCGCCCAGGAGAATCATATTGACATAAAGCCGGTGTCCGTTGCCTCGGCTGAGCCTGGCGCTGTAGACGGCCGCCCAGTCGAAAAACCCCATCTCCTCCAACGCCATGGCGGTGAGCACGATGCCGACAAACGCGAGGGTCGGATCCCAGACGATCTGTACAATATGGAGTAGGTCGGCGGGGGAGACGGCGCCCACAAGCCATGCGGCCAGGGCGCCCAGCAGGGCGCCGGTGCCGATGGAAAGCCCCAGCGGACGCAGGAGAATGAGCAGGAGCGTTCCCGCAAAGACGGCTACCGCTGTCATGCCGGGTTCAAACGCCTTTGAATCTCAGGAATCAGGCGGCTCTTGATCGCCTCGAAGGTTTGGACAAAGGCTTCGTAAGGTTTGCCGTCGGGATCTTCAAAACCGATATGCATGGTCGGTGTGCCCGGTAAAACGGGGCACTGCTCCTTGGCGTTGTCACAGACGGTGACCACCAGGTCAAACGGCCCCTCTTTCAGGGCTTCGTCGACGCTTTTGGAACGGTAGCTCTCTTGCCACATTCCCGCCTCTTCGAGTATTCGCCTGGCGTTGGGATTGACCCGGCCGCTCGGCTTGGCGCCGGCGCTGAAAGCTTGGATCCGCTTCGATGCCAAAAGATGGTTGACCAGCGCCTCGGCGATAATGGAGCGGCAACTGTTGCCGGTGCAGAGAATCAGAACCTTTTTCATAATGCTATTGTAACGTTATTCTGGTTTTGGAGAGCAAACAGGCGGCCGGTACGGCCCTTTGGAAGGATCGATTAACACAGGGTTAACACCGGTAATTTATAATTTCAAATTAAAAGCTATTTGTAAAGAAAACCATAAGTGAAATCGAAAAACCGACTTTTTTTTCTTGCCTTTTTGATACTGGTCGCGGCGTTGGAAGGGGCGATACTCTTCTACGGCCGTTTTGAGCCGGTTAAAGCGACATCGACGCCCAAACCCAGGAAGGTGGCGATTCATATCTGCGCGTGTAAAGTCAAACCCGAACCCGTTCCCCCGAAAATCCAGCCTCCTAAACCACCGGAGCCCAAGCCGGTTGTCAAGCCCAAGCCCAAGCCTAAACCCAAGCCCAAGAAAAAGAAAAAGAAGAAAAAAAAGGTCAAAAAACGGCCGGTACCCAAAAAGGAGGTCGTTGTGCAGAAAACGCCGCCTCCGCCTCCGCCAAAACCCGCGCCCCCTCCGCCTCCTCCGCCGGCACCGGCTCCGGCCCCCGTCGTTCAGGCCCCGCCGCAACCGGTTGTGGATATGGCCGCGCTTGAGCGGGCCAAGGCCAATTACCTGGCACAGGTACGCACGGCCATCGAGACGCACAAGTATTATCCGAGGATCGCGCGAAAGATGCATCAGACCGGGACGGTGGAGGTGCGTTTTTGCATCCTCTCCGACGGGACGATCAGGCATTGCGAGGTGTTGACGCCGTGCCGTTACCGAAAACTCAACAAAGCGGCGCTCAAGACCCTGAAGAGAGTGGGACGTTTTCCGCCGATTCCCAAGATACTGGATGTGTCGCAAATGCGCATCAGCGTGCCCATCCGTTACAGTCTCAAATGAAAGGAAAAAGATGGAATTGATGGTCTATGTAAAGTCCGGCGGCGTGATTATGGAGATTCTCATTGCCATGAACACGGTAGGCATTGCCCTGATGCTCTTTAAGGCGGTGCAGTTTTGGCTTTACGATCGCAAACGCCAACGTCACGCCCAGGAGATTTTCGGCAACTTCGAGGCGGCGGGCATCAGGGAGAAAGAGACGATGCTGGTGTTGGTCAAAGAGTTGCTTCAGACCCATTTGCGTCCGCTGGAGAAGGGGTTGCCGACTATCAAGATCATCGCTTCCACCGCCACGCTGTTTGGACTTCTTGGAACGGTGATCGGGGTTTTGATGGCCTTTGAGAGTATCGCCAAAGCGGGCATGGGCGACCCGACGGCCTTCGCGGGCGGGGTCTCCATGGCGCTGGTGACGACGGTAGGCGGTCTGATCGTGGCCATTATCCATACCATAGGCTATAACTATCTTGTGGCCCTGCTGGACGACCTGGAGGCCCGTCTGGAGGCGGAGCTTCTCAAGCGCCTTTACGGGAAAGCGCAATGAGGCGCAGAGAGTCGCTTACGCAGGATATGACGCCCCTGGTGGATGTGGTCTTTTTGCTGCTGATCTTCTTCCTGGTGGCCACGGTTTTCAAAAAGGAGGAGCTGGCTTTGAACCTGGCCCTGCCAAACGGCGAGGCGGGAGAGAAGATGGTGGACAAAAGGGAGATTACCCTGGAACTGAGTCCCGACGCGCTGGCGCTCGGCGGCAAAGAGATCACTTTCGAGGCGCTTGACGGGGTATTGGGCTCTTACACGGACAAGGAGCGGCCCGTGATCGTGCGGATCGACAGGGCGGTGCGTTATGAACGGGTGTTGAGACTGCTCGATCTGTTACGAAAACACGATCTGAACAATCTGGATCTGGTGGAAGAGAGAAACCGTGGCGAACGGTAAGGTGGATTGAGATAGAGTAAATACATTAGCTAGAGGGGCCAACCGCATTAGGGGAGTGCGGTAAAAACGAGAAGGAGACGGCATGGCTTTACGGCGGGGGCGATATCTCTTTTCCCTGCTTCTGTTGTGGTTTGGCGTTAGCGGGTGTGTCTCCTACCGTCCCGTCGCGCGCCAGTCGCTGCCGGCGGGTGAGAGGATCTCTCTTTCCGAGCGTATCGATCCGTGGTGGCGCCTTTTCGGTGATGCTCCTCTCGATCGGGCCGTCAATGAGATGCTGGGGCGAAATCTCGATCTTCAAAGCGCCGCGAGCCGGGTGTTGCAGGCCCGTTACGCCATGGGAAAATCCCGTGCCGCCCGACTGCCTTCGCTCGATCTTAGCGTAGGGGTCTCCCGCTCCGTCAACCATTTCGATACGGGTACGATCGCCTCGAACGAACTCTCTACGGGGGTGCGGGCGGCCTATGAACTGGATCTGTTCGGCCGTCTGGAGGATTTGGATGAGGCGGCCCGTCAGGATTGGCGGCAGCGGCGGTTCGATTACGAAGCGCTGGCGATCGCCATGAGCGCCGATTTGGTGGAGAACTGGTATGGGGTGGCGTATGCCGACGAGAGCCTTCGGTTCCTGAAAAGACGTATACGGATGGCCGAAAAAGAGCTGGCGTTGCTGAAAAAAAGGTATCGGGCGCAAAGGGCGACGGTTATGGATCTGTTTTCCCAACAGTCCCTTGTCAGGCAGTTGTGCGCCGATCGCGCGGATTTGCGTTATGAACGGAAAGTGTACGAAAGCGCGGTGGCCGTTTTGATGGCGAAAGACCCACGATCCTTCACCTCTTTGGCGGCGGCGTTGCCGGAACCGATCGACGCGCCTTTGCCCGATGTCGATTCGGAAGTTCTGCTTCGCCGTCCCGACATCAAAGCCGCCTATGCGGCGCTCGAAGCGTTGGACAGGCGGGCCGCCGCCGCCGTATCGGCCCAGTACCCCCGTTTCTCTCTTTCGGCTACCCTCAGTGACAACGATATGCGTTTCAACAATCTTTTCGACCTTTGGTACACGTCGGTCGCCGCGACGGTTTTGACACCGCTGTTTGACGGCGGAAGCAGGGAGTCTGACGCGAAGATCGCCCTGGAGAGAAGGCGGGAGGCGTTACTGCGCCTGAAACAGTCGCTGATCGAGGCGTCGGGAGAGGTTGTCAAAGCCGTCAAGTCGTTTGAACAGAAGCGACGGGGCTACCGCCTGTTGCGACAAAGGGTGGCGTTGGAGGCAAAAAAGGTGGCGAGTTACCAAAACGCCTATCTGCACGGAACGGAGGATTATAAGCGCTATCTTGACGCGGAACTCTCCTATCTTTCTCTCAGGATGCAGGAGATCAGGGAGCGGTACGACCTGGTCAGGGCGGCGGTCGGTTTTTACAGGGTCACGGCCTCCGGGTGGCGGCGGATAGAGATACGAAGGGATCAGCATGGTTCGACGGGAGAATAGAGAGAAACGAAGTGTCTGGGGCTGGGTTCTTAGAACCCTCACGGGGACGGCGATTGTGGTAGGGGGTGTCTGGCTCTCCTACTATTGGCTGACGCACAAACCCAAAGCCCATAAACGTTTCAGGGGCGCGCGTCCCAAGGCGCCGCTGGTCGAGACGATCCGGCCCAAACCCGTGAATCTGCCGGCGACGGTGGAGACGTTCGGGACGGTGGTGCCCGTGCGCACCCAGACCCTCGCTTCGCGGGTCACGTCACAGATAACCTATCTCTCTCCTGCGCTGATACCCGGCGGGATAGTCAGGAAAGGGGATCTCCTGGTCAAACTGGACGAGAGCGATTTTCAGCTGGCTTTGAGGGAACGGGCCGCGTCGGTCGCGTCGGCCAGGCTGGCGTTGGAGACGGAGCTGGAGAATCAAAAGAGCGCGGCGTTCGAGCTTTCGCTTTCGGAACAGAACGTTTCAAAGCGGGAGCGGGCGTTTATTCTGCGGCATCCCCACGTAGCGGCGGCAAAGGCCGCTCTCAAAGCCGCCGAGGCCGCGTATGAGAAGGCCCGACTCGATCTTCGGCGTTGTCGGATCTACGCCCCGTTCGACGCGGTCATTACCGGTGTGACGGCGGCGGTGGGAGACGTGGCGGGTGCCTCTAAGAGCCTGGCCACCCTGGTACGGGCCGACCGTTTCTGGCTGCGGGCCGTCGTGAGCGTGCGGACACTGGCCGGCGTGGAGATTCCCGGGTACAACGCCTCAAAAGGCTCTTTCGCGCGTCTGTATCGTCAGGACGCGCGGGGCGGCGCGCCGGTTGTCGCCGAAGGCGTCGTGGAAGGGGTGGAAAAGGCGGTAGATACCAAAAGCAAAATGGCCTATCTGCTGATCGGGATCAAAGACCCCCTGGGACTGAAGCAGAAGAGAGACACAGCGGGCGGGCTGTTGTTGGGGGAGTACCTTTACGCGAAGATCAGGGGCAAAACGCTAAAAGGTGTATTGAAAATTCCTTCCGGCGCGTTACGCAGCAACGATACCCTCTGGATTTTGCGCCCTGATCACCGATTGCACATTCAAAACGTACCGATTCGGTGGCGGGAAGAGGGGTGGGTTTACGTTGACGCGGATATTCTGGCCCCCGGTGAGGCGATCGTGACGACGGTGATCGAGACGCCGGTAGAGGGTATGCGGTTGCGGACGGTCTTGGAGGCTTCCCAAAAAGCCCAAAGGCCTTCGCGCGACAACCATGCCGCCTTTCGCGGTCGCAGAGCGGGACGATGAAGCGGATCAAGCGATTCAGTGGCGGG
>JAADEJ010000016.1 GCA_013153475.1 Campylobacterota bacterium | reverse complement strand
TGACCCCAAAGATTACCACGACTGGGGCGTTTACGACCAGTTTCTCTACCGCTACATCCTGCGAAAACTCCAAAAAGCCCAAAAACCCCAGTTTATCTTTGTCATGACCACCAACAACCACCCCCCCTACGAGCTGATAGAGGGCTACCGCTCCCGCATCAAAGCCCTGCCCGGATCTTTGAAAAAACGCCTCCGATGCGATACGTCGCTGGCGCTGAAGCGCTTTCAAGACTACGGCTACGCGTTAGATAGCCTGGGCGGTTTCCTAAGCGACCTCAAAGCCTCCTCTTTGGCCCCAAAAACGGTCGTTGCCGTCACCGCCGACAACAATACGGTCGAAGGGATCATGCGCTATGACAACTTTTTGGAAACCTCCAAAAAGATCCCTTTCTATCTCTACCTACCCGCCCCCCTGCGTCCCGCCCGCATCGATACGACCGTACCCGGATCGCACAAGGATCTCTTTCCCACCCTCTATCGCCTCACCCTCTCCCAAACGCCCTACTACGGCGTGGGCCGCGACCTGCTCGATCCCAAACGCCTCCACTGCGGCTTCAATATCAGCGGCATTATCCTCTCGCCCGACGGCGCTTTCACCAACGGATCGGCCGCCACCCCCCTCCAAAAGGCGTGCCAACAATATTACCGGGCCGCCGTGGCGGTAAGCGCGGATATCGCCCAAAGGGTGCGCAAGGGGGAGTTTGGCTATAATACCCCCTAAAAAAAGGTCGCCATGCGCGTCGCTCTGGTCCGCCTAACCGCCATGGGAGATGTCATCCACGCCCTGGCCGCCGTACAATTCGTCAAAGCCCGATACCCCCACCTGCACCTGAGTTGGTTCGTGGAGGAGAAGTTCGCCGCCGTGTTGGCGGATAACCCCGATGTGGATACCGTTGTGCCCCTCCGGTTGCATGACTTGAAAAAACGCCCCTCTCCCGCCCTTTTGAAAGCCAATCTCAAAAAGGTACGCCAGGCCGGGCCTTTCGATCTGGTGATCGACGTGCAGGGGCTGATGAAATCGGCGGCGGTCGCCCGGGCCGCCGGCAAAAACGTCGCAGGACTGGACGCCGCCTCCATCAAAGAAAAACCCGCCGCCCTGCTCTATCGCCGCCGTTACCGGATTGACTGCGCCGACATCGCGCCGATGCGATTCGCGACCCTGATCGCCAAAGCGCTCAACTTTACGATCGACCGGAGCATGATGGCCGCCAAGCGCCCCTATCTTTTCTATCGCGAAGAGAGCCTCTCCGCCGAACTCGTCACGGCCCTGCGGGGAAGGGCCAAACGGGTTTTGATCGTCACGGGCGCCTCCAACGCCTCCAAAACCTACCCGACCGAAGGGTGGATCGAAGTGGTGCGGGGATTGGCGGACTGCGACGTGCGGCTTGTCGCCGGCTCTTCACAGGAGCGGGAGGCGGCCCGCAGGGTGGCACAGGCCACCCACGCCGAGCTCCTGCCCCCGACCGACCTCAACGGCCTCAAATACGCCGTCAGCCGCGCCGATCTGCTCATCGGCAACGATACAGGGCCCACCCACATGGCCTGGGCGCTCAACCGCCCCTCCATCGTGCTTTTCGGCTCCACGCCCCGCAGCATGATGTTCGAGACCTCCATCAACGTGGCGATCACCTCCGGGGCCAAAGTGCACCCCTGCCGCTTCGACAAAACCGACCGCTCCATCGCCCAAATTCCGCCCCAAACCGTCATCCATGAAGCCAAAAGGCTGTTGGCATGAAACCGCTCGAACTGCTCTACATGGGCCTCTACCGCCTTTTTCGCCTTCTGTTACGGCACCTCTCCCCAAAAAAACGGGTGGCGCTGGCCCGAAAACTGGCCAACGCCGCATGGCTTCTCTCTCCCTCCCGACGACGGGTCATCGAGACCAACCTGGAGATCGCGTTTCCCAAACGGTACGACCAAACAGAGAAGGCCCGAATCGGCCAAAACGCCTACACCAATCTCATCATGGCCGCTTTTACCGTTATCCGTATGCCGGAACTCGATGAAAAGAGCATCCTGGAGACGGTGCGTTTTGAAAACGACCGCCATGTGCGCGACGCCCTGGCACGGGGCGAAAAGATCATCTTCATCGCCGCCCATTACGGCAACTGGGAACTGGCTCCCGCCGCCATGGCGCTTCGTTACGGGTTCAAAGGGGCGGTCGTGGGCCGCAAACTCGACAGTGACGCCATGGATAAAGAGCTGACCAACGCCCGCCGCCGTTTCGGGCTGGATCTCATCTACAAACGGGGAGCTGTCAAAGGGTGTGTCAAAGCCCTCGCCGAGGGAAAGGTTCTCGGCCTTCTGACCGACCAGAGCCTGCCCAAAAAATACGCCGTACCCGTCACCTTCTTCGGAAAAGAGGCGGGTCATACCCCCCTGGCGGCCATGCTGGCCCGGCGTCACGACGCTTTGGTGATCCCCTTTGGGATTCACACAAGCGACCACCTGCGCCACACGATCCGCTTTTACGATCCGCTTCCCCTTCGCCGTACCGACAATGCCGAAGAAGACATTCGCCGCATGGCCCAGGATCAGGCCGACGCCATCGAACGTATCATCCGGGAAGATCCCAACCTATGGTTTTGGCCCCATAAACGGTGGAAAACCTATCATCCCGAATATTACGGAAAAGACCGATGAGAAAAGCGCTCCTTCTTTTCACGCTATTTCTCGCGATACCGCTTCTTTTTCTTCGTTTCCTCGGTTACTGGGCCGACGACGTATTGGCAAAACGCGACTTCTCCCAAACCTATCACGATTGCCGAAAAATCTGGTCTTCCCGCGGTATTTACCGTAATTACCGAATGCGCAACTCCTACCAAAGCGTCGCCCAGGCCTTCGCCGCCGGGGCGCCCGGGGTGGAGATCGATATTCATTACGACCCCGACATGGACCGCTTTGTTCTCTCCCACGCCCACCCCAAAATCGGGCCTGACGGCAAACGGCACTATACGCTTAAAAACGGCAAGCTCCAGACGCTGGGCGAGCTATTTAAACGCACGGGCAAAGGCCACTGGTTCTGGCTCGACTTTAAAAACCTGGATGATCTTAATGATGAGCAGACCCAAAAAGCGATCACCCGCCTGCGGGCCATCGCCCCCGGGTCGCTTTGGGCGCGCATCTATGTGGAAGGCAACAACCCCATCAAACTCAAGCGCTACCAAAACGCCGGTTTGCACACCATCTTTGACACCGACCCCCTGCCCGCAGGCAACCCCCTCTCCCCGCTTCTGCTTGGCGCTTATAAAATCGCCTTCGCCTGGGGCGGGTTTGACGCCGTGGGCATGAACTACGGCAAAGCCGACAACCCCGTCTACACCCCCCGCACCGCCAAAGTGCTGGGCGATATTCCCGTTTTTGTCTACCACATTCCCGATAAGCCTGACATTTTAAAAACCCTGCTAAAAGACCCCCAAGTGCGGGTGATGCTGGTAGGACGGGACGTAAGCCTTGACCGCTTTGGCCTTACCGCCTGCAAGGAGCGGCCGTGAAGCCCCCCTTTCGCTGGGACCGCTACTCCGACCAGCCCGCCGTACTGCGCGACAGGGCCTTTAAGCGCGAGGTTTACCGCCGCCGCACCCCCGATCAGATCGTCACGGCGCTGGAATCGGTGCTTCTTTTGCCGCTCTTTACGGTCGCCATGCCCTTTGTCAAACCCCAAAAAGCGCCTAAAATCGGCTGCGACTTCTTTGGGCTGTGCGTCAATCTGGACAAGGGCGAGGCCCAGTACGATCTGGTCAAAGAGCTTGGCGCAAACGCCTTGCAGATGCGCATTCCCCTTTGGGATTTAAACAATCTCCCGGCCTATCGGCGCTTTGCCGAAGGGTTTGGATCCAACGTGCGCTGGCTCGTTACGCTCATGCAGGATCGCGAGCGGGCCGAAGATCCCGTTCGAAGCGCCGAGGAGACAGCCAAGGTTGTCGAAACTTTCGGCGATCTGTGTGATGAGTATCAACTCGGCAACGCCGTCAATCGCACCAAGTGGGGCTTTTACTCCATGGGCGAGTACCTGCGCTGGTACGAAACGATCGAAAAAAGGCTAAGAGCGCTCAAACCCGACGTCAAACTCGTCGGCCCCGCCGTGATCGATTTTGAGTACCACTACGTCACGCGCGCGCTCTTTAACTTCCGTCCCGTTTCGTTTGACCGTCTCGGCACCCTTTTGTACGTGGACCGCCGGGGTGCGCCCCAAAACGCCCAGGCGCTTATTTTCAACCTGCGCCGCAAGATCGACCTGCTCTATGCGATGGCCCGCTTTAGCCCCAAGTGCGAACCGCGTATTTACGTCACCGAAACCAACTGGCCCATCCAAAAGACCGCCCCCTGGGCGCCCACCAGCGAAAAGGAGTGCGTCAGCGAAGCCGACCACGCCCGCTACTTGAGCGACTACTACCGCATCGCCGCTAAAAGCCGCAAGATCGAGCGGGTCTATTGGCACCAGCTCATCGCGCCGGGCTACGGGTTGGTGGACAATCGCGAGGGACTGCGCAAACGGGAGGCCTTTTACGCCTTCAAACGACTCATCGAGGAGTACGCTTGAGAATCTTCATCGAAATTCCCACCTGGCTGGGGGACGCGGTGATGACCACGCCGGCGCTGGAGAATCTGGCCCAACGCTATCCCGAGGCGCGCTGGACGCTCTTTGGCTCCGCCGTCAGCCTCTCGGCGCTCAAAGCCCACCCAAAGGTTGAAAGGATCATCGAAGATACCAGCCGCCAAAAAGGCAACCGTTGGCTCAACCTCAGACGCCTGGCCAAAGAGGCGGGGGCGTTTGATCTGGCCCTGAGTTTTCGGCGCAACGCCACCACCAAGTGGCTGTTGTTTTGGCTTGACGCCCCCAAAAAAGGGCATTACCGACGACTTAGCACCCAAAGCGAACACCAGGTGATCCGCTACAACGGGTGGCTGACGCGCTTTTTGGGCTTTGACGCCCGACCCGGAGCGCTCAAGCTCTACCACACCCCCAAAACATATGAACGCCCGACACTCGGCATCAACCCCGGCGCCACCTACGGAAGCGCCAAGCGGTGGTACCCCGAGCGCTTCGCCGAGGTTGCCGAGGCGCTAAGCGGGCGCTACAATATTCTTATCTTCGGCGGCCCCGCCGAAATCGAAATGGCCCGAGCGATTGAGACAAAACTCAAAGAGGTGGGGGTAAAGAACTTTCAAAACCTGGCGGGCCGAACGAGCGTCGAGGCGCTCATCGCCCATATCGGGGGGTTGAGTCTTTTTCTGACCAACGACAGCGGCCCCATGCACCTGGCCGCGGCTTACCGGGTTCCCACCGTCTCGCTCTTTGGCCCCACCAACCATGTCGAAACCTGCCAGTGGCAAAACCCAAAAAGCGCCATCGTGCGTCACGAAATGCCCTGCGCGCCCTGCATGAAGCGGGTCTGTCCTTTAAAACACCATGAATGTATGCAAGCGATCACCCCTAAAGAGGTGATCGAAGCGGCAAAAAGGCTTGAGGCATGAAAGTTTTTAAAGTGTTGCTTTGGCACTATCTCCTGCTGGCTCTGATCTTTTTCGTCGGCCGGGCGGGCCTGTTGATCGTCTATTACGATCGGGTGGTCCAAAGCGGGGTAAACCATTGGCTAAGCTTCCTTTACGGCCTGCGGATGGATACGATTTTAATCAGTATGCTGTTGGTCGTTCCCCTGCTTGTTTTAACCCTCACCCCCGCCCGCTACGCCAAAACAGCCGAAAAGGGGCTTAAAGCCTACTTTACGGGGGTCTTTACGCTGGCGATTTTTGTCGAGATCGCCACTTTTCCCTTCTTTGCCGAATACGATGTGCGCCCCAACTACAAGTTTGTTGAATACCTGGCCTACCCCAAAGAGGTCTTCGGGATGCTTTTGGCCGATTATAAACTGGCCATCGCCCTGGCTGTGGGCGCCATCTGGCTCTTTTTGCGCTATTATCGCAAGGCGGTGCAAGAGCGCTTTGCCCAAGCCCTGGCCCAACCGCTTCCCAAACGGGCCCTGCTGACCCTGCCTTTGGCTCTCCTGCTTTTTATCGGTATTCGTTCCAGTTTCAGTCACCGCCCCGCCAACATCTCCGACGCCCTCTACTCCTCATCGAGGCTGGTGAACGAAATCACCAAAAACTCCATCTACAGCGTCCTTTACGCCGTCTACGCCAGCGGTGGATCGCAGGCCAAGCGCTACGGCAAAATGCCCGCAAAAGAGGCGCTGACGCGGGTGTGCCGACGGCTCAACATCACGGGCAACGACCTTTCGGGTCCAAGCCCCCTTTCACGCCTTGAGCCGACGCATTTTCAAACCAAGCGCCCCAAGAACCTGGTCATTTTCCTGCAAGAGAGCCTGGGGTATCAGTTTGTCACCCCCCACGTCACCCCCAACCTGTGGCGGCTGAAAAACGAAGGGATCTGGCTTGATAACCTCTACGCCAACTCCACCCGCTCCATTCGCGGCATCGCCGGCACGGTTTCGGGGATTTACAGCGTGCCGGGCAAGGGGGTGGTCAAGCGCTCCAAATCCCAAAGCGACTTTTTTACTTTCGCCAAACTCCTTAAACCTTTGGGATACGAAACCCTCTTTATCTACGGCGGCAACGCCCGTTTTGATAACATGCGGGCCTGGTTTTTGGGCAACGGATTTGATCGGGTGATCGAGCAAAAAGATTACAAAAACCCCGCCTTCACGGCCAACTGGGGGGTTAGCGACGAGGATCTGGTGAATAAGGCGCTTGAGACGTTTGATTCCCTGGCGCAAAAGGGCAAACCCTTTGGCGCGGTGATGTTTAGCTCCTCCAACCACACCCCCTTCGACTACCCCGAAGGCCGGGTCACCCCCCTTCCCGGCGAGCCGATCCACGGTGTTAAAAACGCCGTCAAATACGCCGACTACGCCATCGGCCGATTTATAAATGAAGCCAAAAAGCGCCCCTGGTGGCAAGATACCGTCATCGTCATTGTCGCCGACCACAACGTGCGCACCTGGGGCAACGAGATCGTCCCCGTGCGCCTCTTTCATATTCCGGGGCTGATTCTGGGCGGCGGTATCAAACCGCGCGTCTACGACAAACTGGCCGGCCAGCCCGACCTGTTGGCTACGGCGCTGGATCTGCTTGGCAAAGACTTTACTTATCCCATTATGGGCCACTCGATCTTCTCAGACAAAAAACGGCCCGTCAACCTCTATAAATTCAACGACACCTTCGCCCTGCGGGATCACGACAAAATAGCGATCATACGTCCGGGCAAAAAGGCCCAAACCTTTACCTTCGACGGCCAGACCCTGCACCCCGCGCCGCACGATGAGAGGCTCGAAAAAGACCTGTTGGCTTTTATCGTCACGCTCGATTATCTTTACAACAAAAGGGCCTACCGATGAGCGAACGGCTGGTTTTAAACCCTGAAGCAAAGATCGACGAAGCGCGCTTTTACGCCTTGCTAGAACGCTTCCACGAGGGCCGAACCCTTCATAAAGCCCGCAACGAAATCAGGGTGATCGAGGGGTATGTCATTAAAGCCTTTCGACCGCCCAATCTCCTGCGCCGTTTGGGGTACGCCTTTCGGCGCACCAAGGCCGAAGCCTCCTACCAAAACAGCCTTCGCCTCCTGTCCCTTGGCGTTGCGACCCCCGAACCGATCGGTTATTTGCTCAAAAACGAAGAAACCCGCCTCTTTTCCTACTATGTCAGCAGATAC
>JAADEJ010000020.1 GCA_013153475.1 Campylobacterota bacterium | reverse complement strand
AAAAAATATGACGCGCTGAAGATGGAGGCCCGAAAGCTCAAGCGCGCGGCAAGAAAGGCCAAAAAAGCGGGTGATATGGCCAAAGCCAAGGCATTAAAAGCCAAGGTCAAGACGATCAAGAAGAAGATGAAAGCGCTGGAGCCCACGTTGTTGGTGCAAAGAGGCAAAGAGCCCAAATGGCACCATACCCACTACAAGATCACCCATCCGCGTCCTGAAATGCTGGCGACCTCCGAAGAGGTTTACAGGGCGGTTCAGGACATTCGCAAAAACGGTGACAAGAGCAAATATGTCATTATCGATACCCGAAGCATGACCGAGATTATCGGTGAGCGGAAGATGGATAACGTGGCGCGGGGTGGGCATATTCCGGGCTCCAAGTTTATTGAGTGGAAAAAGGTAACCGACTTTGATCGCAAAAAGAGCTTCCGCAAACCCGAAGAGCTGAAAAAGATGTTTGAGAGCTATGGCGTCACCCCGGATAAGACCATTTACGCTTATTGCCAGGTCGGCGCGGGCCGCGGTTCGGAGATTGTAACGGCGCTGGAGATTCTCGGCTACAAAAATGTCAAGGTCTATTCCGGCGCCTGGGATACCTGGGGCAACAATATGAACCTGCCGATTCACCGATAAGGGAGCAAGACGATGGTAAACAACAAACGAAGGGATTTTCTCAAGTTTTCAGGTGTGACGGCGGCCATGGTCGCCTCGCAGGGGTCGCTCTTTGCAAAAACCGGTGTGATCAGCGTGGAGAACGGGAAGCATAACTATCCCAATACCACCTATACCGAAGAGATGTACCGCAACGAGTTTGACTTTACCCGCGGCAAGAAAGAGGATACCGGCTTTGCCTACCACTGCGTCAACTGTCAGGGTAACTGCGCCTGGGAGGTGTGGTCGCACAACGGGGTGGTAACCCGGGAGAACCAGTCGGCCCGCTACCCCTCCATTAACGCCAAGATTCCCGACTTCAACCCCCGGGGTTGTAACAAAGGGGTGCAACACTCCCAGATCATGTATGAAAAAGATCGGATTCTTTATCCGATGAAGCGTGTCGGCGAGCGGGGCGAGGGCAAATGGAAACGCATCAGTTGGGACGAAGCGGCTACGGAAGTGGCCGAAAAGATCTTTGAGGTAATGACCGATCCCGACAGAGGGCCGGACAAACTGATGGTGCACGCCGGCACGGGTCTGCTGACCGAAGGACGGCGGGGTGCGCCGCTGAGATTTTCGACGCAACTTGGCGCGGTGCGGATCTACCCCGCATCGTATCTTGGCGATATGTTCTCCGGCGCGGCGATCGCCTACGGCGAGGGGAACGTGGGCGGCACCTACGACTTTATGTACAACGTCGACACCTCCATCTTCTGGGGCGGCAACCCCTCGGTTTCGCGGATTCCTGATGCCCACTTTGTCTGGGAGGGCAAATACAACGGCGCCAAGGTGATCATTATCACGCCCGAGTACAACGCGTCGGCCAAGTCGGCCGATTTGTGGATTCCGATCAAGGCGGGTAGCGACAATATCCTGGCCATGAGTGTCATTCATGTGATCTTGAACGAAAAGCTTTACAAACCGGGATTTATGAAGATCTTTACCGATCTGCCCTTCCTGGTGCGACTGGACAACCGGAAACTGCTACGCCGATCCGATATGGAGCATGCCCAAAACGAGGAGGAAGAGGAGAAGTTTGAGGAGGAGTTCTACGCCTGGAACCGCAAAACGGGCAAGCCGGCCCTGATGCCCGGAAGCGAGGGGAGCGAGCACCATACCTTGCGGCTGGATGAATTTGGGATCGACCCGGAGCTGGAGGGAAGCTGGACGGTGACGCTGGCTGACGGCAAAGAGGTGAAAGTGACCACCGTCTTTGAACTGCTTAAAAAATCGTCAGCCAACTTTGCGCCGGAGCGTACCAAGGAGATGACCGGCGTGCATCCTGATCTGGTGCGCGAATTGGCCCATGACATCGCCAAACCCAAAGTGGTCACCATTACCACCGGCTTTTCGCTCAACAAATATTTCAACGGCATGATGACCATTTGGAATATCGCCTCCATCTGCGGTTTGACCGGACGCATGGGACCTTACGGCGGTTTGAATACCGAAAACGAGTTCAGTCTTAGCGGGCTGGGGGCGCTCAGCGGCTTTGGCGGCAAATACAAACCGCGTTTTGGTTCCGGTTTCGTGGGCGAGTTTGTCTTTGGTGACGGGCTGAAAACCTTTGATCAGTACTTCAGTGACGAAGATGTGCGCCGCGCCCAAAACGGCATGAGCAAAAAAGATTACATGGAGATCGTCGAGAGCCTGCTCAAAGAGGGAGAAAACAACAAAGCCAACCTTGAATCGCATCACGGCAACGTGGTCAAACCCTGGTGGCAGCCCGAAGTGGCGCTCATTGTGGCCGACTCGAAGTTTCGCCGCAACAAGGGGAGCAAATACCGTGAAGCCTTTTTGAAAAAGACCAAGTTTTTCTGTTATGTCGATTTTCGCATGAGCGAGGCGGCGGTCTATGCCGACATTCTTCTGCCGGCCAAATCCCACTATGAGGTTTATGACCTGCGTACGAGTCCTGGATACCACCGCTTTACCAACCTGGCCAAACCGATCGCCAATATGAAGCCGGTGGGCGAGGCGATGGATGAGTGGAGTATGTTCGCCCTGCTGGCCAAAAAGCTGGAGGAGGTGGCCAACCGTCCGGAGAACCGGGACAAAGCCAAGGTGCCTGACAACAAAGCCTACGCCAGAGAAGGGTATCGGGATCTTCTTAACTTCTATAAAGAGTACACCAATACCGACGAGGAGTCCGAAGCGGCGGGTGAGCCCTATTTGGGCACCGACAAGCTGGCGGTGCAGGCGGCGTTGGAGAAGTGTGAGCAGTATGAGCCCTGGACGATGGAGAAGATGTACAAAGCGGGCGGATTTTTGCAGTTGAATGAAAAGGCGGGCAAGATGTCGCCGCTTTATGCCGACAGACCCTACTTTACGTTTGAGAACCATCTCTATAAGTTCGAGCGCCTGGAGACGCTCAGCGGCCGGCAGACCTTCTATGTCGATCACGATATGTTCATCAGGCTGGGTGCGGCCACCAACACCGGTATGGAAGGCATTCGGCCCGTGGGCGGCAAGTACCCCTTTGTGCTGATGACGCCCCATGCCCGCTGGTCGATCCACTCCAACTACAAGCAAAGCCGCATTCTCCAGCGCCTGCAACGCGGTGTGCCCTATGTGCAGGTCAACCGCATCGTGGCTGAGAAGAAGGGGATCAAGGACGGCGATACGATCCGGATTTTCAACAACCTGGGCGAGTTTTACGCCATGGCCAAGGTCTCCAGCTCCTGCCCGCCCGACGGGCTGGTGATGGAGCACGGCTGGGAGCCTTATATGTACAAATTCAAAAAAGGCCACAATGAGGTGGTGCCCACGGCACTCAACCTGCTGGAGATGGCCGACGGTTGGGGCCATCTGAAGTTTGGCGGTCTTTGGGACGGTAACCAGTACGCGTATGACGGCGCCATCGACTTTGAAAAAGCAAATGTGTAAGGTAGGAGAGAGTAATGTCTAAACGACAATTAGCCATGGTCATGGACCTGAACAAGTGTATCGGATGTCAGACCTGTACGGTGGCCTGTAAGACCCAGTGGACCAACCGTAACGGCCGCGAGTATATGTACTGGAACAACGTGGAGACCTATCCGGGGACCGGGTATCCGAAAAACTGGATGGAACTGGGGGGCGGATTTGACGCTGGCGGTGATCTGCAGGCGGGTATCGTGCCCAATATTGAAGCCGATTACGGCGTGCCCTGGGACTACAACCACGACGAACTACAGTTTGGTGAACAGCTCAAGCCCAACGTGGAACCCACCTGGGGGCCCAACTGGGACGAGGATCAGGGAACGGGGGATTTCCCCAACGACAACTACTTTTTCTATATTCCCCGTATCTGTAACCACTGTACCAATCCGGGGTGCCTGAGCGCCTGCCCGCGTGACGCCATTTTCAAACGGGAAGAGGACGGTGTGGTACTGGTGGATCTGGATCGGTGCCAGGGGTATCGCTACTGTATCGCGGGGTGTCCGTACAAAAAGATCTATTTCAACCCCAAAATCAGCAAGTCCGAAAAGTGTATCCTCTGCTTCCCCCGGATCGAGAAGGGGCTGCCGCCGGCGTGCGCCCAGCAGTGTGTGGGGCGGATCCGGTTTGTGGGCTTTCTGGATGACGAGGAGAGCCAGGTTTATAAACTGGTGCACAAATACAAGGTGGCCCTGCCGTTGCGGGCCGACTACGGTACCCAGCCCAACGTCTACTACGTCCCGCCCACCGAAGCGCCGCCGAAGTTCGACGCGGAGGGGCGTATTATCGAGGGAAGCAACCGGATTCCGATCGAAGAGCTTGAAAAACTCTTCGGCAAAGAGGTGCACCAGGCTATCAAGACCCTCAAGGCGGAGATGAAAAAGCGTAAGGAGACGGGTGAGAGCGAGCTGATGGACCTGCTGATCGCCTATAAGCATGAGGATATGTTCCGGCTGGATCAAAACTACTATCAGCAGGTGGCCAAAGAGAAAAAACTCTCCCTGGCTCCCATTGACAACCGCTATATGGCGGGCAAGCATACCGCCGACAAATATACCTTCAAGGTGGTGGAATATGAATAAGAAACTTCTGGCGACGGCGGCCTCAACGCTGATGGTGACGGCGGTTATGGCGCAGGATGTGATTGTGGCCAAGAAAGCGGCCTACGATGTCGGCAAACTGACCGCCTCTTCGCGGGCATGGAACCATGTGAAGGGGACGGCGGTGATTCTTTACCCGCAGACCACGATTCGCATGAATGACAAGAAGGCGCATATGGCCAACAAGGTGGTGCACGCCAAGAAGGCGACGGTCAAGGCGCTCTATGACGGCAAAAAGATCGCTTTTTTGCTGGAGTGGCCCGACGGTACCAAGAGTGTGCAAAAAGGGTATCAGTCCGATGTGTACGGCGACGGCTTCGCGGTGCAGTTTCCCGTTCATTACGACCATCCCAAAACACTGCCCTACATCGGAATGGGCAGTGAGGGGCGCCCGGTTATTATTCACCTTAAAAAAGCGGTGCAGGCCGTATTTGAGCCCAACGGTGACGGGGATGTGGGGATGCAACAAAATGTTTTGAGCAAACCCTACTTCGGCGATGCCATCGGAAAGTACCAGGATGAGGTGGCCAAGCGGGCGGTGAAAAACTATCGGCGCGCTTTTATCTCCGAAGGGTTCCGCTCCATGACGGAGATCAAGGATGGCAGTGAGACGTTCTCGGCCGATATGAAGTATACGGGCAAAGGGTGGCGAGGCGCCGTGACCCGGCCTTTGAGAGATATTTATCTTAACCTGGACAACGGGGCCTTTCCCGTGGCGTTTGCCGCCTGGGACGGCGCGAGACTCAACCGTGACGGCCTCAAGCTTCTCTCTTCCTGGGTGCCGGTGCGTCTGGAGGGTAAAACGGGCGGTGAGGCGCTCATTAAAGAGCTGACGGCCGATCCCAAGGGTGATATCGCCAACGGCAAAGCGCTGGTGGAGCAGAACGGCTGTACCGGGTGTCACTATATTCCGGGTATGAGTATGCCCAGTTTCATGGCGCCGGGGCTGGCCAATATCGGCGGTTATTCCACCGCGGCTTACCTCAAAGAGTCGCTGGTCGATCCGAGTGCCGTGGTGGTGCCCGGCTACAACCGCAACGCCCATCCCAATACCCCGTGGTACAGCGTCGCCGACGGCAAACGCCAGTCGGCCATGCCTCCCTATCCGCTGGATGAGAAAAGCCTGAACGATATGGTGGCCTACCTCAAAACCCTCAAAGCGGAGGTGAAGTGATGAGAAAGTTTGTCTTGATAGCGCTGGGCGCCCTGATGGGGGTCGGCGCGCTGGCCTCTTCCTCGACGGTGATGGATCGGATCAAAAAAGGGGTCAAGGCCCAAACCGAAGCGGTACGCCATGCCCTTTCGGATGAGAAAGAGGCGGCGGCGTTTGAGAAAAAAGGCTTTTTGACCACCGAGTGGTGCGTGCGTCACGACATGTTCAAAGATTGTCGCCTGGAGACGGCGGTATGCGGTTATGAGGGGTGTTTTAAGACGTGGCAGTTTGGCGACCCCATTCAAGAGAGCATGGTACTCTATGTCCATGATGACGGCAAATATTACAAGGTCGATCTTGACGATGTGCCCCGCAGTGAGCTGGATGAGGCGATGAACCGCAATGAGGTGACGCTGATCGGCACCTATGACGCGGCGGCCAACGTGATTCACGTCAAAGAGTTCAAGGCACCGCCCCCGCCGAAAAAGTCCTTTTTCAAAGGGTGTCTGTAGGGTATACGCCGCGCTTTGGCGCGGTTTTAGATATGATTTGCCAAAACGAAAGGGTGCTTGAGGATGGATGAGAAGAGCCGTCTGTATATCTACGCCTTTTTATCCCGGGCCTTCAGCGAGGCGCCGGATGAGAAGATGATTACGGATATGAAGGCCAACCGGCCACTGCTGGAGACGATTGGCGAGGAGACGGCGGCGTGGTTTCTTTCAACGCCCGTCGAGGCGTTGGAAGAGGGGCTTAACGTAGACTACCACTCCCTTTTTGCCATGAACAATCACCCCATCGAATCGGCGGTGATGGACAGCAAAAACGAGATTCTGGTAGGACTGCAAAACCCCGTGATGCAGTTTTACTTCTCCCACGGATACGATCTAAACTTGGAGAGCTCCAAGCTCTATGTGCCCGACCATGCCGGGATAGAGTTTGGTTTTATGCAAAGCCTGGTGCAAACCGGGGAGGCGACGGCGCAAAGAGATTTTCTCGCCCGTCACCTTCTGCGCTGGTTGATTCCGTTTCTTACGGCGATCAAAGAGACGGCTCAAACCCCGTTTTATCGTGATTTGTGCGATTTTACCGTGGAGTTTCTGCTTGCCGACTACAGCGCGTTGGCAGAGAGGATCGGCCATGAGTGAACGGGCGTTAATATTTGATTATAACGCCTGTTTGCGCAGTGAATACGCCAAAAACGGGTGTGATATCTGTGTTGATCTCTGCCCCGAAAAGGCGATGGTGTTTGATCGCAATTTGTTGCGCCTGGACGTGGAACGCTGTACCGACTGCGGGGCCTGCGCGGGAAGCTGTCCAAGTGAGGCTTTTGGGCATGAAGCGCTCGATTTACCCGCTCTTGTTGATCGTCTCGCGCGTCAAAAAGAGCCGGCGCTGACGTGCGGGGAAGGCCTACCCTGCCTGGCGGTCTTCTCCTCCGAAGCGTTGGCGGCGTTGGCGTTGAAGAGGGATAAAGATGTGGCGTTGAGGCTTGGCGGTTGCCTTTCTTGCGCGCTTAATCGGGAGGGGAAGGTTTTACCGGCTATTGAAGAGGCGGTCGCGGAGGCCAATCGCTTTTTGGCCTTCGCGGGTTTTTCGGTACGGGTGAGGGTGGACAAAGCGGCCAATGAGGCAGAGCCCAAAGAGGTGTCACGCCGGGATCTTTTCAAAGGGTTGATCGCCAAAAGATCGGCCAAAAGCGAGCCACCCGTATCGCCGGTCAATGAGCAAAAACGCATACCGCCGCGCCGACTCTTTTTGCAACAGGCTCTAAAAGAGCGGGCGGAACAGCTGGCGCAAACCGAAGAGCGGACCGACTTTTCATTCGTGACGGGTAAATATATCGATTCTGGGCTGTGTGACAACTGCCGGGAGTGCACCATGTTCTGCCCCACCGGCGCCCTGACGCTGACTTCCGGGAATGACGGTATTGTCTTTCAGGTCGGCAAATGTATCCATTGCGGTATCTGTAACG
>JAADEJ010000048.1 GCA_013153475.1 Campylobacterota bacterium | reverse complement strand
TAGCACGCCTCAATCAGGGCAATGGTGATGCGCCGTACCTCATCCAAACCGGATTCAAGATAAACGGCCCCCATCACCGCCTCGAAAGCGTTGGAAAGAAGGGAGGGTTTTTCCCGTCCCTTGTTGTTCTCTTCGGCGGGTGAGATGAAGATATACTCCCCCAACCGCAGGGCGTCGGCCAGCTTTTTAAAACCCGCCTCATTCACCAGCGAAGCGCGCATTTTGCTCAGCTCTCCCTCTTTGGCTTTGGGGAACTTCTCATACAGATACTCCCCTACCACCAGATCCAGCACCGCGTCACCCAAAAACTCCAGTCTTTCGTTGTTGTAGGGCTTTTTGTAGCTCTTGTGCGTCAACGCTTCTACCAGTTTCTGACGATCTTTGAAATCGTACCCCAACCGTGCCTCAAGGGCCGACAAATCACCCATTCTCCTGCTCCTGTTTGAATTTTTCCGCTTCCGCTTTGGCCAGCGCGTCGCACCGTTCGTTTTCCGGGTGCCCGGCGTGCCCTTTGACCCAGACGGCCCTGACTTTATGGGGCCTTGCCGCCTCAAGATAGGCTTGCCACAATTCGGGGTTTTTGACCTTTTTAAACCCCCTGGCCACCCAACCCTCCAGCCATTCGTTGATGGCCCTGACCACATAGCTTGAGTCGCTGTATACCATCACCTCGCAGGGCTCTTTGAGGGCTTTGAGCCCCTCGATGACGGCACGAAGCTCCATGCGGTTGTTGGTGGTCATCGGTTCACCGCCACTTAGCTCCTTCTCATGCCCGCCGTAGCGCAGAATGGTGCCCCAACCGCCCGGCCCGGGATTGCCCAGGCTGGAGCCGTCAGAGTAGATGGCAACCCGCTTCATGTTCCGCCTTGGTCAGCTCAATCTCCACCAGCGCGCTCTCCAGCGCCAGGCACTTGGGACACCGCTCGAAAGGAACGGGAAACTGCTGTTTGCAATTTTGACACAGATAGGCAAACTGCAAAGTCGCCTCCCGGTAGCCGGTTTTGCGTAGGTGGTTCATCATGTCAATCAGGAACCATCCCGTCGACTCCGCCGGCTCGATGTCCCCGCGCGCGCCGTAGACCGCCTTGAGCCTGGGCAGTTCCTTGATGCGGTCGACATCGAGAAAACTGGTGGGCAAAAACCAGAAGATATCCACCAGCCTGGGCACCGACTCATCCCTGACCATCTCCCACGCCTTCTGGGGGGCGTGGCGCAAAAGATACTCCAGCACAATGCGTTCATGCACGCCGTGCTCACGGTAAAAAGCCGCGACACGTTCGGCTTTTTGCCCCTCATCCAGGCTGCTTTCGTGAATAAGACGTTTCAAAGCCACATAACGCTTCAAATCGGTGACATCCACCTCCATCGCCTCCAGCGACTCCACCACCTCTTCGGCCTTGTCCCACCTTTGCAGGCGTTCATACACCACCATCAGGTCATTGAGCACCTTTTCGTTGCGCGGGTTGGAGCGCAGAATCTGCAAAAAGGTGGTATGGGCCCGCTCCAGAAAACCCGCGTGCATATAGGTGGTGCCCACCAGCTCCATCAACTCGTAGACGGTGGGCTCATCCTGCACGTGCTCAAGCAGATAGAGCCCGATCTCGATGGCACTGTTGTACTCCCCGCTCTTCTCATAGGCCCTGGCCAGCAAAACCAGCGGCTGGGTCATTTCGGGGGTGTAGGGCATACTCTCCAGGCTCTTTTTGACCCCCTGGGTCTCAAACCGTTTTAAAAAGCGTTGCAATCTGCGGGATTTGCGGGATTTAACGTAGACTCCCCACCAGTAGCTGACAAAAGCGATGACAAAGACCATTCCCGCGATCAGCAGGACGGCAAAAAGCGGGTCTCGGTAATCAATCAGCAGTGCATCCACATGGGAGCCTTCCGGGTAGAGTCAAGAAGTGGGCAGTGCCCATCGCAAGGGATACGCACTGCTTACTTCTTCGGTTTTATTATATAATAAAACAATGATAGATAACAACTCCATTGAACAGCTCAAGCAGGTCATTGATATTGTCGATGTGGTCGGCAACTACGTTGAGCTGAAAAAAAACGGCGCCAACTACAAGGGGCTTTGCCCCTTTCACAACGAAAAGACCCCCAGTTTTATCGTCAGCCCCGCCCGGCAGAGTTTCAAATGTTTTGGTTGCGGCGTGGGGGGCGATGCCATCAAGTTTGTGATGGAGTATGAGAAGCTCTCCTACCCCGAAGCGATCGAGAAGCTGGCCCAGATGGTCAACTTTACCCTCCGCTACACCAAGGGACGGGAGGGGGCGCACGATGAGCGGCGCATACTGGAGACGGTGGGACGATGGTACAGGGCCAACCTGCAAAAGAGCGAGACGGCCAGAAACTACCTGCAAAAGCGGGGGGTCTCTTTGGCCTCTGTTGAAAAGTTTATGCTCGGCTACGCCCCCTCGGGCCGGGAGGTGTTGGGCTTTTTGCAAAGCGCGCTCATCCCCTTTCCCAAAGCGGCGGAGGTGGGCATTCTGGGAGAGGAGAGGGGGCGCTTTTACGCCCGGTTGAGTGAGCGGGTGATCTTTCCCATCCATTCGCCCTCGGGGATGCTGGTGGGCTTTGGCGGACGCACCCTGGGCAACCACCCGGCCAAATATATCAACTCCCCCCAGACCCGGCTTTTTAACAAATCGCGCCTGCTTTACGGCTACCACCTGGCCAAAGAGCAGATCTACCGCAAAAAGAGGCTGGTGGTGGTGGAGGGGTATATGGATGTCATTATGCTCCACCAGGCCGGTTTTACCACCGCGGTGGCGACCCTGGGCACGGCTCTTACACCCGACCACCTGCCTCTACTGCGCAAAGGTGAGCCGGAGGTGATTGTGGCCTACGACGGCGACAAGGCGGGTATGGCGGCGGCCATGAAGGCGGCCAGACTGCTGAGCGCCCACAACTTCGAGGGGGGCGTGGTACTTTTTGAGGGGGGCGCCGATCCTGCCGACATGATAGCCGAAGGGCGCACGGAAGATGTTGAAGCGCTCTTTGCCGATCCCATCCCTTTTGCGCGCTTTGTCATCGAGCGTATATTGGCCGAACACGATTTAAGCTCACCTGTCGATAAGGAGCGCGCTTTTGAGGAGCTTAGGCGTTTTTTGTCCGCCCTCTCCCCTTTCGCGCTGGAAAAGTACGCTCCCTACGCCGCCGCCGGGCTGGGCGTTCCCACGGCCAAATTCACGGCGCGCCAAAAGAGCGTCTCTTCCGGCTCACTTCCCAACGCAACGGGCCTAACCCTTTCGGACGTGGCTGAAGCGAGCATTCTCAAAACCCTTCTGCGCACCCCTGACTTGATAGATATGGTGCTTGACACGATGGACGCGTCGATGTTTGTGACCTACCGGCAGGCGTTTGAGGCGCTGGTGCAGGGAAACGAGCACGACGCTTTGCAACGCATAGACCTGGATGAGGAGATCAAAATCTACAGCGAAGAGGAGCTCAAGCAACAGCTTCTCTTCTTTTTGCAACGCTATTATCTAAAAGCCCTTGACATTATCAAAAAAGATGATAGACTTCCTTTTCAAAAAAAAGCTTTTTTTATAAGAAAGTATCAAGACTATATTCACCGACTCAAACGAGGAGAACTGGTACCCTATGAAAGCCATATCACTCTTTAGCGGCGGACTGGACAGCACCCTGGCGGCATGGCTGGTCAAAAAACAGGGCATCGAAGTGATCGCCCTGCACATAGATATCGGCTTTGGTTCTACCAAAAGCAAACTTGCGCATATGCAGAATATGTGCGATCAGATCGGCATAGAGCTTCGCTCTATCGACATCCGCGATCAGTATCTGCGTGACATTCTATTCAACCCCAAATACGGCTACGGCAAAAACTTCAACCCCTGTATCGACTGCCACGGCAATATGTTTCGCATTGCCAAAGAGCTGATGGAGCCCTGGGGGGCGAGTTTTCTCATTAGCGGCGAGGTGGTGGGCCAGCGCCCCATGAGCCAGCGGCGCGACGCCCTGGATATCGTGACCAAACTGGCCCAAACCGACGACCTGCTTTTAAGACCCCTAAGCGCCAAGGCCCTGCCGCCGACGCTTCCTGAAAGAGAGGGCTGGGTGGATCGTGAACAACTTTTGGGTATCACGGGCCGGGGCCGGGAGGTTCAACTGCGACTGGCCGAAGAGATCGGGTTGAAAGATTACGAAAAACCGGGCGGCGGCTGTCTATTGACCGACGAGAATTTCTCCAAGAAACTGGCCGAGTTTATCAAATACGACACCCTTGAGGTAGAGGATATCGCCCTGCTCAAATGCGGCCGTCACCTGCGCCTGCCGCATGGAGCCAAACTGGTGGTGGGCCGCCACAAGGAGGACAACGAGATGATTTTGGCGGCGCTGACACCCAAATATCTCAAAGTCCGTCTGCTGGGTACCCCCGGGCCCGTTTCGGCCCTCTCGGCCAACGCCGACGACGAAGATAAAAAACTGGCCGCTAAAATCACCGCCACCTACGGCAAAACCGAAGCGGGCAAAGAGTATGACGTTGAAGTGGGAGAAGAGAGGCTAAGCGTCGAACCTTTCGATTCAAAAGCAAAATGCCAGCAATATTTTATAAACACTTAAGCAGACTTCAATTAAAATTCGGGTCTCCAAGGTTGTGGGGCATTAGCTCAGCTGGGAGAGCGCCTCGCTGGCAGCGAGGAGGTCAGCGGTTCGAGCCCGCTATGCTCCACCATTTTCCTCAACTTTTGACAATCTCCAGAATTTTTTCGGTATCTACCTCATCTATCTGGAACTTTTTCAACCGCTCTTTCGCGTAATTCAGCCAGATATCTGAATGTACGAAAAGTATGAATATCTCCCGATCCAATTTTCTCTCTTTGCACATATAAGCCATAATAACCAGCGCTTCGGATAGCGTCTTGGCTCTTTTATAGGGGCGGTCGGCGGCGGTCAGCGCCTCAAATATATCGGCAATAGCCAGAATTTTTCCCTCTATCGGAATATCACTGTCTTTCAATTTTCTGGGATAACCGTGACCGTCGGGCGTTTCATGGTGGGTACCGGCAAAGAGCGGAATCTTTTCCAACCCTTTGGGATAGGGAATCTTTTCCAGCATCCGAATGGTCATCATGACGTGCTCTTCGATTTTGAATCGCTCTTCCGGGCTGAGAGTTCCCCGCCGAATGGAAAGATTGTAGAGTTCACCCCGGTTATAAAGCCATTCGGGCAATGGGGTTTTGAAACCGGAAGCCGCGTACGCCTGTTTGTCTCTTTCGTCTCTGGATATTTTGTGCCACGGCGCGTCCATTAAAAGATGGGCTTCTGTCATATCGGTCTGCGGCATACGGGCCAACTCCTCTTCCGAAAGCCCCAGCCGATTGTCGAAACGGGGTCGCCAACGACGCCGGGCGATCTTTTGCAAACGCGTAATCTCCGCTTCTTTCAACGGTTTGTCACCCAGATTGCACCGGGCGACAAACGCAAACTCCTCCTGAAGCGCTTTTTGGTTCTCATCCCGGCGTTTTTGGGCCTCTCTGGGCTTTTCTCCCTTTGCCATAGCCTCGTAACAGGCAATCTCCTCATCCCGCCACAGCACTTCAAATCGGGTACGGATTTCGTGAATCCGGTTATAGATGGTCTCCAGTTTGGTCGCCTTGTCCACCACATATTCGGGCGTGGTAATTTTGCCGCAATCGTGCAACCAGGCCGCCATTTCAAAAGCCTGAAGGGTCTCTTTGTCAAACACCGTTTCGGACAGTTTACCCTCCCGGCATCTATTGACAACTTCGGCCAACGAGAGGGCGATTGTCGGCACCCGTTCGCAGTGTCCGCCGGTATAGTGGGATTTTTGGTCAATCGCCTCGGCAATGATCCGCACAAACGCCTCGATCATTTGTCTTAACGAACGTTCATGTTCTTTAACGCTTTCGGCCAACGCCACCAAAGAGTCGGAAAGTTCCCGAACCTCCGCGATGGGTGTGGCAACGGGCCGCACTTCGTCATAACGCCGTTTTTGAATCTTCTCATTCTCTTTGACCAGCCTTCGCAGGGGTGCCACGATTCTATCGGTCGCGACAAAGAGCAGAGGCAAAGAGAGTAATAAAAGAATCAGCGCCCCCGCCAGTGACTCGTAAATTTCACGCATATAGGGCGCTTTGAAAGCATCATACTCCACACAAAAGGCCAAAAAAGTATCGGGTTCGATCGCTTCGGAGAGTCTGGAGCGCTCCGCGAGACAGGTCTCTTTTCCTATTTGGATACGAGCCGGTCGGCTCTCCTCTTTCCGTTCGACCGAGGCAACCAGCTTTTCAGCGAAATCTATCGGCGCCGTGGACGCGATTATCCGTTTTTTCTCGTCATAAAGCACAATGGCCGCGTTGTCGGTAAAAAGCTGTCGTTTGAAAAAGCGGTTCAGATCGTCATGGGTCAACTCCACGGCTATCACCGCGTCGGAAGAGATCTTTTTGGCGAACGTCACCCCGTATCGGTTCAGATGGCTGAAAAGATAGGCGTGGCTGCGATAGATACTGTCGGTTTTCAACGCTTCTTGGAACCAGTCGCGACGGGTCACGTCAAAGGTTTCAGCCAAACGTTTTTCTCCCGTCACTTCCCCTTTCTCATTCAACCATGAAAGAACCTCTCTTTTTTCCCGGCCTTTGGTTTGAAAAACCCTCAAAACAACCCAGTCCGTATGTTCCGGCCCGCCGTAATATCGAACGATTTCCGGGTGCTTTTTCGCATTGATCACCTGGAGAAAATCACCGTTTTTTGCCGCGTAGGTAATGGCGTAGGTTCTTTCATAGCGGCGCATGGTATAGAGAAAACGGCGTACCGTCTCTTTTGGAAACGGATCGAGGGGACGGATAAAACCGCTGTCGTAACCCATTTCGTACAAAACCGTCTCTATGACACGGTTACGGTCTTTGATATGCTGGGATACTTTATGAACGATTTCGGAAAAACGGGTCTGCAAGGTTTGATGAAGGGAGTGGAGAGTAAAAAAATATTGAAAGCCCAAAAGCGCCCCGCCGACTACCAAAACGGCTGTCACCACCGCCGCGAGGATATAGCCGCGCAGAGAGAGGCGCCTGAACATCAGGTCTCTTTTTTATGGATCAACTGCTGGTTGGCGCCGGCCAGGGAATCAAGCAGTCTGTTCTGCTGTGATTCGCTCAGATTGCCGCTGGCCAGGGCGTCAAACATCTTCTCGGCCAGTCTGGCCTGCAATTCTTTTTCCTGCAGTTCCTTTTCGTGTCGCATCCGCTCCTCTTCCACCCTCTTTTTGTGGGCGTAATACTCCCGAACCAGCTTGAAAATCACCCACAATAACACAAACAGAAAAAGCGCGCTCAAAAAGAGCACCCATCCCACCATTTTTCTGTCACCGACAATCTCTTCCAGTTTGGCCTGAAGCTGTTTGAGACCAAGCTCCTTTTCCGTCATGATTTTCGCCCGTTCCGCTTCCGCTTTCATACGGGCGATCTCCAACTCTTTCTGGGCTTTGAGCTTTTCGATCTCTTTCTGGGTCTCCAGCTCCATCTTCCTGATTTTGGCCGTCTCGCCTCGGGGTTGGGAGGCGTTGGAGAGAATTTTTTTGGCGTAATCGCTCACGGACGAGGAAGAGGCGCCTATGACCCGGGGCGCCGTCTCGTTGGCATCATAGGGATTGTGGTGGCGATTGACGGTTTGACAACCCGTTAAGAGAAGAAGCGCCAGTATCGTGCCTGTCGCGACACCCTTCATTTTACTTCTCCCGCTCAAATAGATCGCTGTCGATCTCGATAACCGTATGCACGTTTCCCCTGGGGTTGAAATCGGCCATCAGGCGCATCCACCGGGGAGAGAGTTTTCGATAGAGAGTATCGAAGACCTCGTTGGCGCTATCTTCGTGACTGATATGGCGGTTCCTGAAACTGTTGATATAGAGTTTTAGGGCTTT
>JAADEJ010000028.1 GCA_013153475.1 Campylobacterota bacterium | reverse complement strand
ACGCTCATAAGCAAGACCATATCCAGATCCTCAAGCAAAAACTCCACGCTTTCGGGTCGGGTATGGGGGTTGAGCACCACGGCCGGGCGGATGCCAAGAGACCGGATCTTTTGAATCAGGCGATGGGGGTGTTTCTCCTCTTCGATATGAAATGAGACAAATCCGGGTTTAAGCGGCGCGAAGAGATCGACGAAAAAGGTGTTGTTCTCCACCATCAGGTGAATGTCCAGCGGTTTGGTCGCGGCTTTGGCCACCGCTTCGACCACAACGGGACCGATGGTGAGATTGGGCACGAAGTGGCCGTCCATCACATCCACATGCACCAGGTCGCACCCGGCGTCGCAGATCGCTTTGACATCACGGGCCAGATGGCCGAAATCGGCAGAAAGGATACTGGGGGCAACCAGCATGGCGTCTCCTTAGGGGCTTAAATAGAAAATGAAAGGATAATCCCCGAAGCTGAAATCGACCTGAACCCCCTGAATCCCCTCCAACGTCTGCCGCAGATCCTCCAATTCCAGATAGTTGCGCGGCAGGGTAATGTTGATATTGGTGCGGCTCTCCTGCAAATGGGTCTTGGATTTGCCGGCGATTATGTTGACCAGCTCACTGAGCGCGTCGGCCAAAATCTCGGTATCGTCACTCTCCTCCCCAATGAGCAGCGCGCACGCTTTTTTCACCAATTCCCGCGGCATCACCAGGGTGATCCGCCCGTCGATATCGCCGTAAAAGGCGATGGAACTGCCCATCAACGCCTCTCCGCCCCAGGCGTCGAACGCCTGGACATTCATCCCCTCTTTGACCGCCTCCATACCCGTCATCATCTCCAGGGTATCCAGCGTCGCGTCCACGAAAACCGGCAACTTGGCCACCATGGCTTTGGTGAGCTTGTTCTTCTCTTTCTTCACGGCCGCCCCGCCGCCGCTCATGGATTGCACCGTCTCGTCGGCAAAAAAGTCGGCTTCGTTCTCAAAAAACATAATCCCCGCGTCCTCCAGCTCCTCCACGAAAGCCTTGGGGGTCTTCTCCATATCCAATCCCACAATGGCGATCAGCGCCCCATACTCGGCCCCGGCGGTTGAGAGGCGGGAGAAGAAGTTGGCGGCGTGAATATTGAGCGAACTGACCCGCGTGGCGTCAAACATAAAGAGCTGAAAGCCGACCTTGAGGCAGTTTTGATGGTACAGCACGTCAAACTGCTCCGTTACCGACCCGTCGAGAAACCCTTTGAGGTAGTAGATGACACAGTTGCCCCGGGTCTTGGCGGCGATGCGATTGGCCATCAACCCCAGATAGCTCATCTCCACCACGGCGTAAAAGAGCTTCTCGTCCTTGCGACGGGCCAGGAAATCCTCCTCCGTCTGGGCCACCACGGGCGTAAACCCCCGGTCATACACTTCAATGGCCTGCATACTGCGCTGGGTGGGATCCTCGTGCCAGACCAACACGTTGCCGTCCTTCTCCTCCTCTTTGTGCACCCCGCCAAAAAGCATGGCGATATCCAAAGTCATAAAGAGCGAAAAAGGGACATCTTTGTTGAAATACTTGAAAAAGGCCTCGTACTGCTGTTTGTTGTAGTCACAAAAGCCGATGGTCAGCTTCATCTCTTTCTGGAGTTTGCTCAAGGCGTCCAGAATGATCTGAATGCCGTTTTTATTGAAAAAGACCACCCGTTTCATCGAGACCACCACCACCGTCACGTTCGATGCCCGAACCGCCTGCATATCGGGTACGGTGATCAACTCCGAGGCGCTGTTGCCGTCCAGAAAACCCTGGGGATAGAAAACGGCGACTTTCTGCTTTTTGATGACCGGTCTCATGCGATCTCCAATATCTCTTGAAAACGCGCCATCACATCTTCCGAAAAGGCGGGATTGAATGTCACAAAACCGTTCACGCCCGCCCGCATCATGGCCGGACGGCTGAGGGCGTAAAAGAGCAGCAGGTGCAACAACTTGGCCAGGCGGCAGGGCGTCGCCTCTTTGTCGCACGCCTTTTTCCCGAAAGCCAACAACACCACTTCCAGAACCTCGGGACTCACTTCCCACTTTTTCGCGATCATACCCACCAGTTTGGCAAAATCGACCCCGGAAATCCGTTCCAGAATCGTATCGAGCGTCAGATCTTCCATCGACTGCAGCAACGCCACGTCTTCGGCCCGCTCGGCGAAGATGGCATCGGCCACCACCAGCCCGGCACCCAAAAGGGCCGACGCGGCCAGGAAAGACTCCGGTGCCCCCTCGGCTTTGACGATGGTCTCCCACTGACGCATCATCGTCACCTGAAAATCCCTGAAATGTTCGGTATCCAGATCAAAATAACCCCACGCCTCCGGGGCCATGGAAGCCACCATATAGGCGTAAATAAGTTGCCTGGCCCGCTGGATTCCCAGAGCCGAAAAGATCTGCGGCACGTCGTTTAATTCGCTTTTGAAACCAAAAGCGGCGCTGTTGACGACACCTTTTAAATAAAAAACCAGCGCACGGTCCTTTTCGGCCTCTTTGGCCGCGCCGGCCAGATCGCCCTGATCCAACGCTTCCAACGTCTTTCTCAACGTTTCGGGAAGCGGCGGAACGCTTTTGAGATACATGCCTATCTGCTCTGCCGTGATCATCGCACGCTCAACCTTTAAACTGTTTTGAGACTTTCGTATTGTATTCTATCGTAAATTTTCAAAACAGCATGGCAAAAAGAGCGGCAAATAAAAAACTTCTTAATTTAAGCGGATTTTTTGGTTTGTTTCTATAGAATTTGCCAACTTTTTATCCCTGTAATTTTAAAGGCACGAATCATGGCAAGAAAATGTCAAGTAACGGGCAAAGGCCCGATGACCGGTTACAACGTCAGCCACGCGCACAACAAAACCAAACGCCGCTTCCTGCCGAACCTCCGCACGGTTCGCGTTACCCTGGAAGACGGCACCCGCAAGAAGATCCGCGTCGCGGCCTCTACGCTTCGGACCATGAAGAAAAAAGGCGGCCTGGCCTAAGGCCGGGAAGCTACCGAAAAAAGGGGCCGGGGGCGCAAGCCTTCGGCCCTTTTTTTTTGCCTCAAAAAGGAGCATCATGCATACCATCACCCCCATCGAGGGCGGCGTCTGCGCGCCCAAAGGCTTCTTCGCCGACGGCATCGCCGCCGGACTCAAACCAAACGGCGCCAAAGACATGGCCTTTATCTACGCCGACACCCCGTGCGACACCGCCGCCGTCTTTACCGCCAACCGCTTTCAGGCGGCCCCCATCAAACATTTTCAAAAGCACGACATCACCCGCACCAATTTCGTACTCATCAACGCCAAAAACGCCAACGCCATGACAGGCGAGGCGGGCATTGCCGATATCGAGGAGATTTTACATCACGCCCAAACGCTTTTTCCGGCCATTGAAAATCCCGTCATGAGCTCTACCGGCGTCATCGGCGTGCGCCTGCCCAAAGCCAAACTCACGGCGGGCCTTGAGCGGTTCGACCTGCACGCCAAAAACCCCGATGCCGCCGCCGAAGCCATCATGACCACCGACAGCTACCCCAAGCAGGTCGCGTTTGAAGTGACTTTGCAAGGGGGCCGAAGCTTTCGCATCGGCGCCATGGCCAAGGGCGCGGGGATGATCAACCCCGCTATGGCCACCATGCTCTGCTTCATCACCACCGACGCCGCCGTGGCGCAGGCGCGCATCAAGCCCCTTTTGCAACAAGCGGCCCGCACCACCTTCAACGCCGTCAGCGTCGACGGCGACACCTCCACCAACGACACGGTGATGCTTCTGGCCAACGGCGCGAGCGGCGCGTACGAGGAGGAGGCCTTTTTTGACGCGCTCAAACGCCTGATGCACGAACTCGCCCTCAAGATCGTCGCCGACGGCGAGGGGGCGAGCAAATGCGTCGCCTTCGAGGTGACCGGCGCCGCCGATGAAGCGGAAGCGGAGATCTGCGCCAAGGCGCTGAGCAACTCCCTGCTGGTCAAAACCGCACTATACGGCGAAGACCCCAACTGGGGCCGCATTGCCTCGACCGTCGGCGCCAGCGGCGTAACCTGCGACCCGGCGACGCTTACCATCACGTTTGGCAACGTGACCGTGTACGACAAAGGGGAGATTCTCTTTGACGAAGAGACCGAAAAAAGGGCCGCCGAAGTGATGAAAAGAAACGCCTTCGCCATCCGTTGCCACCTTGGCGTGGGCGAGGGGGCCTTTACCGCCTACGGATGCGACCTGGGCCATGAATACGTCAAGATCAACGCCGATTACAGGACTTGATAAGTCAAGATAGACTATAATCGGGAAAATTTCAACAGGAGAGACGATGCTTCACGAATACCGCGACATCATCAGCAAACTGAAGGTCGAAAACGCGCATTTCGCGAAAATCTTTGAAAAGCACAATGAGCTGGACAAGATTGTGACCGAAGTGGAAGAGGGACGCCAGCATATGGACGACCTGGAGCTCGAGAAGCTCAAAAAAGAGAAACTGCGCCTCAAAGATGAAGCCTACCGCATGATTCTCGAGTACAAAAAAGAGCACAACCTCTAAAAGCCAAAGGGGCGGACTCGCCTCTTTGCCAAACGACACAACGTAAAAAGGGCCAAAGCGCTACGCTTTGGCCCTTTTCTTTTTACCTCTCTATCGCCTTATGCGTCAGCTTTTTGTGACTCCGCGAAAGCCCCAAACCCCATCATCTTCTCATACCGATTGGCCATACGCTCCTGAGCGGGAAGCTCACGCAGGCTTTTGACGCTTTCAAGAAAATAGGTTTTCACCGCTTCGGCCGCCCCCTCTTTGTCACGATGGGCACCGATAAGCGGTTCATCGATAATGTCGTCGATCAGCTGCATCTCTTTCAAAGCGTCGGGGGTAATTTTGAGCGCTTTGGTGGCCTGTTCCACTTTGGCCGGATCGTTCCACAATATGGCGGCGCACCCTTCGGGTGAGATGACACTGAAGACCGAGTAGCGCATCATGGCCAGCCGATCCGCCACGCCGATGGCCAGTGCCCCGCCGCTGCCCCCCTCACCGATCACCACCGAAACCGTCACAGTATCCAGGCGACTAAGCTCCAGCAGGTTACGGGCGATCGCCTCGCTCTGCCCCCGCTCCTCGGCCCCCAGACCCGGGTAGGCGCCCGGGGTGTCAATGAGCATGAGAATGGGCAGATCGAACTTCTCGGCCAGTTTGGCGGCCCGAAGCGCTTTGCGGTACCCTTCGGGGTGGGGCATGCCGAAATTGCGTTTGAGCTTGTTCTTGGTGCCCCGCCCCTTCTGCTCACCGATCACCAGGCACTTTTGACCCTCAATGTAACCCAGGTAGCAGATGATGGCCGCATCGTCACGGAAAGTACGCTCCCCGTGAATCTCGATGGGATCTTCCATCAAGAGCCGGATGTAGTCCAGCGCGTAGGGTCTGTCGGGGTGACGGGCCAGTTGAAGTTTCTGATAATCAGAGAGGTTTTTGTAGACCTTGGCCAGCTCTTTTTCGAGGTCTTTTTCCAGTATCGCCACCGCCTCCGTGTCGCCGCGCACCTTGGCCGCGGCGATCTCGTCCTCAATCTCCTTGAGTTTCTCTTCAAAAGGCAGGTAGGTGGCCAAATCAGACCCTTTTGAAAATCACGACGCCGTTGGTGCCGCCGAAACCGAAACTGTTGCTCATGACCACATCCAGCTTCGCTTCTCTCGCCCCTTCGGTAATGTAGTCCAGGTCACAATTCTCATCGGGCGTTTCGTGGTTGATGGTGGGCGGCATAATGCCGTCACGCATCGCCATCAGGGCGATAACGGCTTCAATGGAACCCGCCGCGCCGAGACAGTGGCCGATCTGCCCTTTGGTGGAGCTCACCGGCGGGCAGTTCTCTTTGCCGCCGAAGAGCTCTTTCAAGGCCGCCGTCTCGTTCTTGTCGTTGATGGGCGTGGAGGTGCCGTGGGCGTTGACGTAGTCGATTTTGGGGTTGCCCGCCATCTTCATGGCCGCTTTCATGGCTCGCAGCGGCCCGTCCATGGTAGGGGTGGTGATATGGTTGGCGTCGCCGCTCTCGCCAAAGCCGATCAGCTCCGCGTAGATCTTCGCGCCTCTGGCTTTGGCCGCCTCGTACTCTTCCAGCACCAGGGCGCCGGCGCCCTCGCCCATCACAAAACCGTCCCGGCCCGCGTCAAAAGGACGGGAGGCGTGCTGGGGATCGTCGTTGCGGGTGCTGAGCGCCTTCATGGCCGCGAAACCGCCCACACCGATACCGGTAATGGCCGCCTCGCCGCCGACAACCAGCATCCGCTCCGCGCCGCCCAACAGAATGGTTTTGGCCGCCTCGCTGATGGCGTGCGTACCCGCGGCGCAGGCGGTGACGGAACCGAGGTTGGGCCCTTTGAGGTTGTGGTCGATGGAGACGAACCCGCCCAGCATATTGGCCAGTGCCGAGGGGATAAAAAAGGGCGAAAGACGCCGGGGGCCCCGGTCATGCAGAATGATGGAGTGCTTTTCGATGGTGGGAAGCCCGCCGATACCCGAAGCGCAACTGACGCCGAAACTCTCACGCTCCACGTTCTCGTCAATGCCGGCATCCTCGATCGCCTCGGCGGCGGCTTTGATGCCCAGTTGGATAAAGCGGTCGGCTTTTTTCACCTCTTTGGGATCCATAACGGTTTTGGGGTCGAAATCTTTGACTTCCCCCGCGATCTGCACGCTCAGCGCGCTCGCGTCGAACAAGGTAATTCTTTCAATGCCACATTGACCCTCAATAATAGCCTTAAAAGAACTCTCTTTGTCGTGTCCTACCGCATTGATCATCCCCAGCCCGGTGACTACCACTCGCCTCACACCATCTCCTTCGACTTGTTGTACTGTTTGAAAAAAGACTACGAAAGCCCGCCCGAAGCGGGCCGGAACTTACTTGTTCTCTTCGATATATTTAACCGCGTCGCCGACGGTTTGGATCTTCTCGGCCTGATCATCAGGGATCTCGATACCGAATTTCTCTTCCAGCGCCATGACCAGTTCCACGACATCGAGGCTGTCCGCGCCCAGGTCTTCGACGAATTTGGATTCCATTTTCACTTCGTCGGGATTGACGTTGAGCTGCTCCACAACCACCTCTTTTACGTCGTCAAAAATTGCCATTGCTGTCTCCTTTTTGTGTGAATTGCGTTATGGTAGCAAAAAAAACTTTAAACATAAGGCGTAAAACTCCAACGCTTTCAACCCTCTTCACGCCGTCCGGGTTTTTTGGCTGCATAAACGCAGACGCAAAAACCCGCAAAGCTAAAAAAACGACACGCAGGTGTCGTTTTCTTCACTCCCTTTTGAGCGCTCTTCAGCCTCCACTGCGAATCACACGGGCCAAATAGGTCAAATTCTCCTGCCGTCCGGGGTTTTTGGCTGCATACATGCAGACGCAAAAACCCGCATAAGCCTAAAAACGACACGCAGGTGTCGTTTTCTTCACGGCTTATGCCATATTCATGCCGCCGTTGACTTTGAGGGTTTCGCCGGTGATATAGCCTGCGTGGTCGCTCAGCAAAAAGGCGATCGCCTCGGCCACCTCTTTGGGATCGCCGAAACGTCCCAGCGGAATACGGGCCACGAAAGCCTCTTTGATCTCCTCTTTGAGCGCGTCGGTCATGTCGGTGGCGATAAAGCCGGGGGTGACGCAGTTGAAACGGATACCCCGGGCCGCGCCCTCCAGGGCGAAGCTTTTGGTCATGGTGATCATGCCGCCCTTGGAGGCGCTGTAGTTGACCTGTCCCGCGTTGCCGGTCTCACCGACAATGGAAGCCACGTTGACCACGGCGCCGAAACGTTTTTTGCCCATCGCCTTGAGCGCCTCACGACAACCGACAAAGGCGCTGACAAGATTGGCGCGAATGACGTCCTCAAAATCCTCCACCTTCATCCGCATGGCCAGTTTGTCGTTGGTGATGCCGGCGTTGTTGACCAGATAACTCAGCTCCCCGTCGGCATCCACGATCGTCTTGACCGCCTCCACAAAGGCCGCCTCGTCACTGACATCAAAGCCGATCACCGCCGCCTCGCCGCCGGCCGCTTCGATCTCGGCTTTCACCGCGTCGGCCGCCTCCGCACCGCTTCGGTAGTTGATCCACACCTTCAGGCCAAAGCCCGCCAGCGTTTTGGCGATCTCGGCGCCGATACCGCGGCTGGCTCCTGTAATCAATACATTCTTTCCCGTAAATTTCACACTCTCTCCTTTGTCGTTAAATCAGCGGTTCGTCCATCTCTTCGGGGATGGGCAGGTCCATCAGTTTCAAAACCGTCGGGGCGATGTTGCTGAGCTTGCCGGGTCTCACCGCATCCACCCCCGGCGCCATGACAAAACACCACACGTCGCCCACAGTATGGTTGGTGAGCACATGGCCCTCTTCGTCCATCATCTCCTCGCAGTTGCCGTGGTCGGAGGTAAGCACCAGGTTGTACCCCTTCTCTTTGGCTTTGGCGACAATCCGTCCCAGCTCTTTGTCCACCGCTTCCACCGCTTTGACGGCGGCTTCGAAGACCCCGGTATGGCCCACCATGTCGCCGTTGGCGAAGTTGACCACGATAAAGTCGTACCCCTCATCCATCGCCGTCAGCACCGCGTCGCCCACCTCGGGCGCGCTCATTTCAGGCTTTTGGTCGTAGGTCTTGACCTTGGGGCTGGGGATAAGCACGCGCGATTCGTTCTCTACCGGCTCCTCCACCCCGCCGTTGAAGAAGAAGGTGACGTGGGCGTACTTTTCGGTCTCGGCGGTGTGCAGTTGGCTCAGTCCCGCTTGGGCGATCACCTCCGCCAGGGTGTTTTTGGGCACCTCTTTTCTAAACAGCACGGGGTAGGGGAAGCTCTTGTCGTACTCGGTCATGGTGGCCACGTGCACCTTCAGCGGCGCTCTTTCAAACGCCCCGAAGCTCTCATCCCCGATCGCCGTGACGATCTCGCGCATCCGGTCGCTGCGGAAATTGGTAAAGAGCACGCCGTCACCCTCTTTCATCCCCTCATACCCCGCAAAAGCGGCGGGAAGGATAAACTCGTCGGTCACCCCTTCGTCATAACTTTTTTTGACATATTCAAGGGGCGAGAGATCGGTTTTGGGCGTCGCTTCGACAATGGCGCGGTAACCCTTCTCCACCCGCTCCCACCGCTGATCGCGGTCCATGGTATAGAAGCGGCCGCCCAGCGTGGCGATCCTGATTCTCTCATTCAAAATCGGCGCCAGTTGCGCCAGATAATCGGGGGCGGAAGTGGGGGAGACATCCCGCCCGTCGGTAATAAGATGCAAAAAGACCTCTTTGCCCGCTTCGGCGGCGATGTTGGCCAGGCCGATCGTGTGCTCGATATGCGAGTGCACCCCGCCGTCGCTCATGAGCCCCACCAGATGGATCCGGTCGCTTTTGGCAAGAAGCTCCTGCAGCGCCTCGTTGGTTTTGAGCGTCCCCTCTTTAAGCGCCAGGGAGATCTTGACCAGATCCTGATAGAGCACCCGACCGCTGCCGATGGTCATGTGGCCCACTTCGGAGTTACCCATCTGCCCTTCCGGCAGACCCACGTGCAGGCCGTAGGTGTGAATGAGCGCGTGGGGCACCTCGGCAAAAAGCCTCTCGTAGGTCGGTTTTTTCGCTGTCTCAAAAGCGTTGGCTTTGGCATGGGGTTTGTAGCCGATGCCGTCGGTAATGACGAGTATGGTTTTGTTGGCCAAGTTCACATCCCTTAACAAAAAAAGTTGCGGTTTTATCCAGATTTATGGGCAACTATAATAAAATTCCGCTTTCAAGCTTCTAAATTATTTCATACAGGTCTTTTGCCGATGCTTTATTGGTTCTACCGGTTTCTTGACATCAACCTTTTTCAATATATTACCGTCCGGGCGGGATTTGCCTTTACGTTCGCCTTTATCCTCACCATCTGGATGATGCCCTTCTTTATCCGCTGGGCACGGGCCAAAAAAGCGAACCAGCCCATCAACAAATATGTGCCCAAAAACCACCTGAAAAAGAAAGACACCCCCACCATGGGCGGGGCGGTTTTCATTTTCGCCACCCTGATCGCCACCCTGCTAAGCGCCAAACTCAACAACCCTTTTGTCGTCGGCGCGCTGATCACTCTGGGCGGCTTTACCGCCGTCGGCCTCATAGACGACCGAGGCAAGGTGCTAAGCGGCAACAACCTCAAGGGCCTCAGCTCCCGGGGCAAACTGGCCCTTCAAATTGCCGTCGGCCTGATCACGGGACTCTTTTTAATGCTTTACGCCGGTTTCGATACCGCCTTTTACATTCCTTTCGTCAAGTTCCCGCTCTTTGAGATGGGGTGGGCCGCACCGCTCTTTTGGGCCCTGGTCATAGTAGCCGCCTCCAACGCCGTCAACCTCACCGACGGCCTGGACGGCCTGGCGACGGTGCCTTCCATCTTCGCCCTTTTTTCACTGGGGGTCATTGTCTATGTCACCGGCAACGCCGTACTCTCCAGCTACCTGCTCTGGCCCAAGATCATCGGGGTAGGGGAAGTGACCATTGTGGCCTCGGCGCTGATTGGCGGATTGCTGGGCTTTTTGTGGTACAACTGCAACCCCGCCGAAGTCTTCATGGGTGACAGCGGCAGTCTGGCGGTGGGCGCCTTTTTGGGTTACATGGCCATTTTGGGCAAGAGCGAAATTCTGCTCATTCTCATCGGCCTGATCTTTGTCATCGAGACCCTTTCGGTCATCGCCCAGGTGGGCAGTTACAAACTGCGGGGCAAACGGGTCTTTCTGATGGCGCCCATCCACCACCACTTCGAGATGAAACAGTGGGCGGAGAACAAGATCATCGTGCGGTTCTGGATTATCAGTTTCATCGCCAACCTGCTGGCGCTTATTACCCTGAAGATCCGATGAGAAAGATTGCGCTGTTTGGCCGGGGCAAAACCACCCGGGCCGTCGCCAACCGCCTAAAAGGGTGTGACTTTTTTGACGATCGCTTCAAAACGCCCTCCTGTGATGAAGAGGGCCGGGCCCTTCTGCCGCCCGACGGTTTCGACCCCGCCCGCTACCCTTTACAAATTCCCAGCCCCGGGTTTCCCCCCGCCCACCCATTAATAAAAAAGGCGTCCAACCTCATCAGCGAATATGATCTTTTTTTAAGCCCCGTGGGACAACAGGAGGGGCAGATTTCGCAACCCCTCCCCTACACCGTCTGGGTATCGGGCACCAACGGCAAAACCACCACCACCCAGATGATCACCCACCTGCTGAGTAAACGCGGCGCCGTCAGCGGCGGTAACATCGGCACCCCCCTGGCCGAGCTCGATCCCCGGGCCCCCATCTGGGTGTTGGAGACCAGCTCCTTTACGCTCCACTACACCCGCTACGCCAAACCCGATCTTTACGTTCTGCTCCCCTTAAGCCCCGACCACCTGGATTGGCACGGTGGCTGGGAAGGGTATGTGCATGATAAGCTCAAACCGCTCCATCTTATGCGAGAGGGCGAAGCGATCCTTCTGCCTAACAACCTGGCCGGCACCCCCACCAAAGGCTTCAAAATTCCTTACGGCAATGCCGACGACCTGGCCCGCTACTTTGGCATCCAAACCGACAAGATCCGCTTTCAGGGCGCCTTTTTGCTTGACGCCCTGCTGGCGCTGGGGGTAAGCAAAATACTCTTTGACGAGATCGACTACGACGCCGTCAACGCTTTCGTGCTCGACCCCCACCGCCAGGAACCCCTGCGTGACGCCAAAGGGAGACTTTGGATCAACGATACCAAGGCCACCAACCCCGACGCCACGATCCAGGCGCTCAAACCCCACGCCGGCAAACCGATCCACCTCATTCTGGGCGGCGAGGACAAGGGCGTGGACCTCTCCGCCCTTTTCAAGGCACTCAAAGGGTATGAGATCACCCTGTATGCCGTCGGCAAAAACGCCCGGCGTATAGAGAGACTGGCGAATGAGCACAACATCCCCTGCCGATATTGCGAAACGCTCGATCGCGCCGTTTCGGCCATCGATAGAGACCACACCCTCCAAAGCGTCGCCCTCCTCTCCCCCGCCGCGGCCAGCCTGGACCAATTTGCAAACTACGCCGAACGGGGCAACCTTTTCAAAGAGCTTGTCAGAAATCTTTAAGGGGTACTTGCGTATAATTTCGGCCTACATATCGGCCAGATAGCTCAGTCGGTAGAGCAGCAGACTGAAAATCTGCGTGTCGGCAGTTCGATTCTGCCTCTGGCCACCACTTTCTACCCCTTTTTTTCTCTATCAAATCGAATCCTCAGCCACGTTTTTATATCATTACACAAACTATTTCACGGAAGACGGCCATGCGACACCTCATCACCACCGACGATTTGAGCATCGACGAAATTTGCGCCATATACGACGAGGCGGAGCGCTATCTCTCCCGCCCGCCGGCCAAAGTGCTCAAAGACCGCCTCATCATCACCCTCTTTTTTGAAAACTCCACCCGCACCCGCAGCAGTTTCGAGATTGCCGCCAAACGGCTGGGGGCCGATGTGGTGCACCTGGATGTGGCCAAAAGCTCCACCAAAAAGGGCGAGACCCTCTACGACACCGCCGCCAACCTCAACGCCATGGGCCCCGACGCCATCATTGTTCGCCACGCCCAAAGCGGCACCCCTTACCAGCTCTCCCGCCACGTCGACTGCGCCATCTTCAACGCCGGCGACGGCGCCCACGCCCACCCCAGCCAGGCCCTGTTGGATCTTTTTACCATCCGTCGCCATTTCCGGGGCGATATAGAAGGCAAAACCATCGCCATCGTGGGTGATATTAAAAACTCCCGGGTCGCCAACTCCAATATACGCCTGCTGGCCCGTTTCGGGCTCAATATCATCCTGGTGGCCCCGCCCCACTTCCTGCCCAAAACCGACCTGCCCACCGCCATGCGACTGGAGGATGTGCTGGATGACGTGGACATGATTATGAGCCTGCGCACCCAGACCGAACGCCATGCCCACCCCATCTACGCCAGCCTCAAAGATTACGCCTCCGATTATTGCATCACCAAAGAGCGGGTGGGGGATCGGGACATTTTGCTACTGCATCCGGGCCCCGTGCACCGCAACATTGATATTGACGACGCCATGCTGGCCGATCCGCGCTGTAAGGTACTTGAGCAGGTCAAAAACGGCGTCGCCGTGCGCATGGCCGCGCTAAAACACCTGATTCTCGCCAATGGCTGAGGGGTTTGCGGCCCTCTCCCGCCTGGCCGAGGCGGGCACCCCGTTTGCCTTTGTCGTCTCCTACGACAAACGTGAAGTCTACGCCCGTCCCCTCCGATCGCTCAAAGATTGGCGCATGGCCGTACCGGGGTTTGGCCCCCCGCCCCGCCCCCTACGCCAAAGGGCCCGGCTGAGCAAACACCCCGTCCCTTTCTCCCGCTACGTCAAAGCCTTTGAGCGGGTTATTGAAGAGATCCGATCGGGCAACACCTACCTGCTCAACCTCACCTTCCCCACCCCCGTGACCCTACCGCTTACGCTTGAGGCGCTTTTTGAGTCGGCCAACGCCCCCTACCGCTTCCTCTGGCCGGGGCGCTTTGTCTGCTTCAGCCCCGAACCCTTCGTGCGTATCGACGCCGACGGCCGCATCGCCACCTTTCCCATGAAAGGGACCATCGACGCCGCCGTTCCCGACGCCGAAGCCAAAATTTTGGCCAACGAAAAGGAGATGGCCGAACACGTGATGGTGGTGGATCTGCTTCGCAACGATCTTGGGATGGTGGCCAAAGAGGTGCGGGTGAGGCGCTTTCGTTATGTGGAGCGATTAAGCACGCATGATCGCACCCTTTTGCAGGTCAGCTCCCATATCGAAGCCCGCCTGCCAAGTACCTGGCGCCAAAACCTGGGAGAGATTCTTCAAACCCTTCTGCCCGCGGGCTCCGTTACCGGCACGCCCAAACGGCGCACCTGCCAAATCATTGAATCGGTAGAGGGGTATGATCGGGGATTTTTTACGGGGGTATTCGGCCTTTTTGACGGTCAAAGCCTGCAAAGCGCGGTGATGATCCGCTTTATCGAGCAGACCCCCGAAGGCCTGCTCTACAAAAGCGGCGGCGGCATCACGATCGACAGCGACCCGAAAGCCGAATACGAAGAACTGCTGGCCAAAGTCTACCTGCCGCTTTAAAACTACTTTTGAACAAAATCCGCATACCCCATTACGGGCCATACCGGGTTTGAGAGTCGGGATGGCGTTTAAAAAAGATAGTTCATCTCAAAGCGGTACTCGCTGTAGGAAGGATCGCGCCCGTCGAAGTTGTCGTCGGCATCCACAAAAGCCATGCGCACCCTTACCTCCAAACCGCTCACGGCAGGCACCTTGTAGATGGCATCCAGATGCAAAGCCCGCCGGTCGCTCAACTGCAACGCCCGTTTAACGCCGTCGATCACGACATATTTTCCCTGGTCATAATCTTCCCACGCCAGGCGGAACATCGCCTTAAGCCCTTTGACAAGCCCCGCCCTGCCAAAGTCGTAATCGCCGCGAATCATCCAGGTATCGGTATTGGCCGTCCAGTTGTACTGCCCCATGGCCCGGGTGAAACCGCCGGTGGGAAACCCGCGCCAGGGGGCTATAATGTCGGCCTCGTCGCCGATGTGCGAATAACCCAGGCGCGCTTTCCAGGGGGCGTCGGATCGCAGATCGATCCGAAGGGCCGTCAGCCAACCGTCCAGTGAACGGGGATCTCGATAGCCGCCGCGCTGATTGCCGGTATCGGCATAGGGGCTGAGCAGACCCGTCAAAGAGGCACCCCCCACCTTACCGCCCCCGTCGTCGAACTGCGCCATATAACGAATGCCGGGGATAATTTTGAACGATCCCGCCCTGAGGGTATAGTGCGCCTCGGCGGTGATGTCATAAAACATCTCGGGCACGGCGGTGTAGTTGAGCATCACCTTGAGATTGGGGAGCGACCGGTTCCACACCTCCGCCACAAGCAGATCATGCTCGGTATCTTCTCCCGCCATCTCAAGGTAGTCGTAACGCAACCCCCGGTGCACGCCGGCATCGTCGTTGTTGGCCCAGGAGGCGGTGGCTTTTTTGAGCGGATCGTCGGAATAAACGTCGCTGCTTTTGAAAGTCAGCGGATCGTGAAAACGGGTGTGGTCTCTGAGTTTCTGTTTGTCCAGCCACGCCAACTTGAGTGTCGTGGCCTCAAAGTAGCGACTGCTTAGCGTCACCCCCTCGAACGTGTTGGGAATCATCTTGGTGTCGTTGCTTTTGGTCAGGAAGCTCTCGAACTTCTGCCGCCCCAGCTTAAGACTGCTTCGCAGGGCTTTAAGCTCCAAATAGGCCTGAGCCAAAACATTCATATGATAGTCACCGTCGTTATAGACATCATAGCGGCTAAGCGTATCTTTCCCCGCTTTGAGGAACTTGATATCCTCTTTGTCCATATGCCAGGGGTTTTGGCTGGTGTAGCCGTCCAGCGTAAAGCCCACCCCGTGCCAATAGGCCGATTTGTAGGTCAGGCTCGCCCCAAGCCCCACCGCCCAGTTGTCCCGGGTCAGCGCACTCTCCTCTTTCCAATCCCATTTGAAAGTATTGAGCCGCACTCGCCCGTAAAAAACCCCTTCGCGCAACCACGCTTTCAACGTGTCTGTCTCCTTGGGCGCCACGTTGTAAACCAACGTCCTGTTGGCCAGCAGAGTCCTCTTGGGTCCCTCGTCGGCCCATGCGTGTATCAACATCCCCAAACAGAGTAACCAGATTACGCTTCGGTCTTTTCTCATACCGCGATCCTTCGTAAAAGGTGTCAAGAAGTCAAAAGAGAGATTGGGTAGACGTATAACAGGAGATTGTATTGGTGGACTTGAGGGGAATCGAACCCCTGTCCGGAAACAAGCTCGCCCCGGCGTCTACATGCTTAGACGGTGTCGCTTCATGTCGTTCCGTTTCGCGCAACACCCAAAGCGTCACGGAACCGAGCCTCAAAGGTTCATCGGCGGATGAGGCAGACCGCCGATATAGCCATAAGCGTGTGATACTCCCAAAGTCCGCCTATATGGCGTCGGCGGAGGGAGCAGCCCCAAAATTAGAGGTTAACTTACGCGGCGTAAGCGTAAGCGGGGCGGTAATCGGTATTGTTTGCGTCTATTGCGTTTGGGCAGTGGTAACGGGATGCCCAACCCGACATGCAACCGGGGCTCGCCTGCTCCCGTCGAAGCCAAGTCAAGCCCATCTAAAAACCTACCCGTTGATCGCCTCTTTGATAGAACGGGCAAGGGTAGATATCTTAGCAATCTTTTGGGTGTTTGTCAAGTTTTCTTTAAGCAAAATATCGACAAAGGCGCTCCCCACGATCACCCCGTCCACCCCTTTGGCCTTCTCCTTGGCCGTCTTCTCATTCACGCCAAAACCGATATAAAGCGGCGTGTCGGTGTGTTCTCTCACCGCTTCAATGACAGGCTCAAGGGATTCGCTTTTATCCGCCCCCGTAATACCGGCGTAGGCGACCATGTAGATGAACTTCTTGGCACCGGTCACGATTTTGGCGATCCGCTCTTTGGAGTCGGTCGGGGCCACAAACTCGATCAGCGCCACCCCCTTCCCGTCAAATAGCGTCTGGTAGGCTTCCCCCTCCTCATGGGGCAGGTCGGGAATGATCATCCCGCTGACATGCCGCTCTGCCGCCTCGGCCAGAACCTTTTGCATACCGCGATGGTAAAAGGGGTTAAAGTAGCCCATCCAGAGGGTGTCGATATGGGGCGTGATCGCTTCGGTCACCTCCAACAGGTCACGCATACGAAAACCGCCCCGCAACGCCCGCAGGTTGGCCGCCTCGATAACGGGCCCGTCGGCGACGGGATCGGAAAAGGGGACACCCAGCTCCAGGCTGTCCACGCCCGCCTCTTTAAGAGCCAGGGCGAGATCGACGGTAAAGGCTTTGTCGGGAAACCCCGTGGTGATATAGGCGACAAGGTGTTTCAACGGTCTACTCCGGCATATTCAGGATTTTGGGATCGGTCTCGGCCAACGACTCCTCATCCGAGGCGATCTGGCCGTACCACAGGCGCATCTGGTCACTCACCACCAACAACCAGTCGATGATCGCCTCACTGACGATATCGGGGTTGGCCCGCAACTCTTCCATCACCTCTTCGGCCAGCTGGGCCAACAGCGCGATTCTCTCCAGCTTCAAAAAAGATGCGGCCGACTTGATGTTATGAAAAATCCTGAAAAGCTCGTGAATCTTCTCTTCCCGCGCTTCCGGCTTCTCCATGGCGATAATCGCCGGTTCCATAACATCGGTCATAATGTCAAAATGGTCCAGAAACTCGTCGACGATCTCGTAATCGTACTCTTGTTCCAAGGCCTTGCGAATGCCCATATGCGCCTCCGTTATGGGCGACATTATACCACTTTTACCCGATTTTCGATAAAATCCCCCATCTGACAGTAAGGGGGCGACAATGACCAAAAAAGAGACGATTACCTCCATTCAGGCCGCAAAAGGAAAGAGAAAGCTGGTCATGATAACCGCTTATGACGCCCTCTTCGCGTCATTGCTATCCCCTGACGCCGATATGATACTGGTTGGCGACAGCCTCAACATGAGCTTTCTGGGAGAGCCAGACACCCTCTCGGCCACCATGGAGCAGATGATCTACCACACCAGGGCCGTCTGCGCCGGCGCGCCGGAGAGCTTTGTCATCTGCGATATGCCCTTTGGCAGTATAAACACCCCGCACGAAGCGCTGGCCAACTGCGTCAAAGTCTTTCAGCAGACCCGCGCCGACGCGGTAAAAATTGAAGGCGGGAAAGAGCGGGCGGAGCTGATCACCCATCTTACGGCCAACGCCATCCCCGTCATGGGCCACGTGGGACTCAAACCCCAGTCGGTTCGCAGTGAGGGCGGTTATAAAGTACAAGGCAGAGACACCAAAAGTTTTGAAAGGGTTCTTGAAGACGCCGCCGCCGTAGAGAGGGCGGGGGCTTTCGCCCTGGTGATCGAAGGGGTCACCCCCGAACTGGCTTCCGCCGTCACCAGAGAGTGCGACATTCCCGTCATCGGTATCGGCGCCGGCGCCGCTACCGACGGCCAGGTGCTGGTATGGTCGGATATGCTGGGCTTTTTTGAAGCCTTCAAACCCAAATTCGTCAAACGCTATCTGGAGGGCGCCAAACTGGTCAAAGAGGCCATGGCCCAATACGCCAAAGAGGTACGTGAAGGCGCCTTCCCCGACGAGGAGCACTGCTACCGATGAGTGAAAAGTGTAAAGTGAAAAGTGTAAAGTTTAGGAAGGTCGCTTCGCTCCCTGTTACAAATCAAAGCCGGCAGAGCCGGCATCCTTCACTATTCACTATTCACTATTCACTATTCACTGTGGTATCAGCGAAAGGAGTTCGCTGATGCAACGCATGGTCGAGATCGAGAAATTCGACTACGAAAACGCCTACGAAGCCTCCCTGCGTCCGTCTCAATGGGACGAGTATATCGGGCAGGAGAAGATCAAAAAGAACCTGCGGGTCTTTATTGAGGCGAGCAAAAAACGGGGGGAGGCGCTCGATCATATCCTCTTTTTCGGCCCGCCGGGGCTGGGGAAGACCACCCTGGCCTATCTGATCGCTTCGGAGATGGGCAGTCAGATCAAAGTCACCGCCGCGCCGATGATCGAAAAGAGCGGCGATCTGGCGGCGATTCTGACCAACCTGGAAGAGGGCGACATTCTCTTTATCGACGAGATTCACCGACTTAGCCCCGCGATTGAGGAGATTTTGTATCCGGCTATGGAAGATTACCGCCTCGATATCATCATCGGCAGCGGTCCGGCGGCCCAGACCATCAAGCTTGACCTGCCCCGTTTTACCCTCATCGGCGCCACCACCAGGGCCGGCATGATCTCCAATCCCCTCAGAGAGCGCTTCGGAATGCACTTTCGGATGCAGTTTTACGCACCCCAAGAGTTGGGGCGTATTGTGCAACAAGCCGCCCAAAAACTTGAAAAACCCTGCGAAGAAAAAGCGGCGCTGGAGATCGCCCGCCGCAGTCGCGGCACGCCGAGAATCGCCCTGCGGCTGCTTAGGCGGGTACGGGATTTCGCGGAGGTGGAGGATGAAGCCGTCATCACCCTGCCGCGCACCCGCTACGCCCTGGATGAACTGGGGGTCAACGAAGAGGGGTTCGATGAACTGGACCTGCGCTTTTTGAGCCTGCTGGTGGAAGCCAGGGGCAAGCCCATCGGGCTCTCGACCATCGCCGCGGCGCTAAGCGAGGACGAGGGAACCGTGGAGGATGTCATAGAACCCTATCTACTGGCCAACGGCTATCTGGAGCGTACCGCCAGGGGGCGGGTGGCCACGCCCAAAACCTATGAACACTTCAAGCTCTCACCTCGGGCGCAAGGAGCCCTGCTGTGAAAGCGCAACACTTTATTGTCCTTCTGCTGGCGGTATCGGGGTGGTTCATGTTTCAGGTCTACCGCCCTTTCATGCAGGATATCGCCATCGCCGTTTTGCTGATGCTGGCGACCATGGGGATCGCCAAACCTCTCTGGAAACGGTTGGGACAACGTTGGCAGGTCAGCGCCGTCATGACACTCCTGCTGGCGGCCATGTTTTTCGCCCCGCTGGTTTACATGATCAACGCCATCGCCCGTATGCTGACCCACCTCGATCCCGACACCCTGCACGCGCTCATCACCAAAACCGCCGACTATCTCAGGCAGATCCCCCTGCCGGCCGACTGGCTGGCGCGTTTTGGGATAGAGACCGGCTCCGTACACGACGCCGTGGAGAGTGTGATCAGCGAAGAGAATATCGCCCGAACCGTCAAAAACACCCTCTCTTTTTTCGGCACCCTCGCCGCCCACAGCGCCGTCTTTTTTAAAGATATGCTTCTTATTTTGGTCTTCTACTTCTTCTCCTATCTTTACGGCGAAAAAGTAGGCCACGCCATCAAGCGCATCCTGCCGCTCAATACCGCCCAGACCCAACTGCTTTTCAATGAACTGCACAACTCCATGGGGGTGGTCTTCTTCTCTATTCTGGCCACCGCCATTTTCGAAGGGGCGCTTTTTGCCCTGATCGTCAGTTTCTACGGGCTGGACGCCATTTTGCTGGGTATCCTTTACGGTTTCGCTTCGTTGGTGCCGGTGGTGGGCGGGGCGCTGATGTGGGTGCCGACGGCCCTTTATCTGTGGGTGACCCAGGGCGCCCAACCCGCCCTCGTGGTAACCCTCTACTCGCTTATTGTCATCTCCGTCATCGCCGACACCTTTATCAAACCCGTCATTATCCGCGAGATCGACATACGGCTTCTCAAAGAGACCAACGCCGTCAGCGAAGTGCTGGTCTTCTTCTCCATTATCGCCGGTTTGACCACTTACGGATTTTGGGGTATGATTATCGGCCCGGCCATCACCACGGCCTTTTTGGCCATTCTCAAACTCTATGAGGAGTTTCAGGCCCAAAACCAACCCTTAACGAAAGGATCTTTATGAAAAAAGTCTTGGCATTTCTTCTCACCGTCATCGCCGCAACCGGCCTTATGGCCCAAACAGCCGATCAGGAGCTTGTGTTCGAGCTCAAAGCCCCCGGCCAGCAAACCCTGCACATGGTCCACACCGACAACGGCCTGCTGGTGAAAGAGTACCCGGGCAAGGTGATCGTGCTCAACTTCTTCGGCAAACATTGCAAATGGTGCATGAAAGAGATTCCCCATCTGGTCAAGTTGCAAAAAGAGTACGCGGGAAAAATCCAGGTCATCGCCGTCCACGCCCAGCAGGCCATGACACCGGGTGAGCGAAACCGGCTTGATGCCCGTTTCCATTTTAACTACCCCATTTACGAATACCGGGACAACGACGCCTTTGTCTACTATATCTCCAAGCGCACCAACTGGCAGGGCGGTCTCCCCTTTACCCTTGTCTTTGACGCCAAGGGCAATTATGTCTACAGCTTCCCCGGCTACGCCGACGAAAGTCAGCTCAAAAAGGTGATCGACTTCGCCATCAAGAGCGGAAAGTAACCGCTTTTCCCCGGCGTTTGAGCCATACATAGGCCGCAACGCCGACAGCGATCATGGGCAGTGAGAGAAGCTGCCCCATGCTCATCCATCCGCAGCAGACAAATCCCAACTGAATATCGGGCGCGCGCCAAAACTCCACGATAAAACGGGCCGTTCCGTAGAGTATGGCATAGAGCGCGATCAACTCCCCCTCAAATCTCTGACGCTTTCTGTACCAGAAGAGAAAAAGAGCGATAGCCACCCCCTCCAGCAGCGCCTCGTAAAGCTGTGAAGGGTGACGCAGGGTGTGCCCCACCCAGATTCCCCAGGGCACGTCAGTAGCCCGGCCGATGAGTTCCTGATTCAAAAAGTTGCCGATCCGTCCAAACACATACCCCGCCGGCACGCTCAGCGCCACCAGGTCCATCCACATCCAAAAACTGGTTTTGCTCTTTCGCACAAAGAGCCAGGTGCCTATCAAAAAACCGATCACCGCCCCGTGATAGCTCATGCCGCTGATACCGGTAAAGGTGCCGCCGTGAAAAGGGTTGAAGATCTCCCAGGGGTGGGTGAGGTAGTAGACGGTATGCGGATCGTAAAAGAGAATATACCCCAGCCGCGCCCCCAGAATGACGCCGATCTCCACATACAAAAAGAAGCTCTCCAGCGTCGGCTCATCGACGGGGTAGCGGTCTTTTTTGACATACCATTTGGCCGCATAGAGCGCCGTCAAAAGCGCCAACACGTACATAATGCCGTACCAGTGCACCTTAAACGGCCCCAGGCTGAAGGCTATGGGGTTGAAGTGCTCATAGATGTGTCGCCAAAAATCCAAAGGCTACTCCGCCGTGAAAATAAGCCGGTGCGCGTCGTCAAAGATTACCAGCCGGCCCCGCTCGTCAAACTGCCACCACTTCTTGTCCCGCAACATTTCAAGCACCTTTTTTTCCATTGCTCCCGCTGTACCGCGGCAAAAGCGCCGGGTCGATCCCAATGTGCCAAAATCCAATGCGGTGGGCGTCACGACCGCCTCGCCGAAAAAGCGGTTGCACCCGTCAAAGCCGCTTACTTTGCCGTTAGATATTCGCAAAGTCACGGGCGGAGTCAGGGTGACGGGATCATTATCAAACATTACCAGCCGCCAGCTCTTTGCGGAGAGCTTCGTTTCGCAATCCACCGCTTCCTGCGACGCCCCGCTACCCGCGCACCCTTGCAGCAGCCACACCGCCGCCAACCAGGCCGTCCATACTTTACGCATCGCCATCCTCCAGCGCCTCGGCGATCAACTCGATGGGGTTTTTAAAGACCGCCTTGCTTTGGTTTTTATAAAGGGCGTGGCTAAGCTGCATACGGCACGCGCTACACTCGGCCGCCACCACGTCCGCGCCGCTTTCATCAATCATCGCCGCCTTGGGCTTGCCGGCCGCTTCGGCCAGGTGGAACTTTTCGGTCTGCATCGTCACGCCCCCGAAACCGCAACAGCGGTTGGGATCACTCATCTCGACAAAGCGGTAGTTTGTTTGTAAAAGGGCCCGGGGTTCTTGCCAAATGCCTTGCACCTTTCTGGCGTGGCAGGGGTCGTGGTAGGTGACCAGCAGCTCTTTGGAGGCACCCTTTTGTTCCAAAAGCTTGGGCAGTTCGGTGTGGTTGGCCAGCCACTCGGTGGCCATGAATATCTTTTTATTCAGCCGCTTGGCCCGTTCGGCCCAATCGTGCATCCCGCGATTTCTGAAAAAAACTTCCCAATCGTGCTTGATCATGGCCGAACAGGTCGCTTCGGGCACGATGATGGCGTCCACTTCGTCGATGAAGCTCTCAAAATACGCGATATTCTGTTTGCTTAGCGCCTCCACGGTGGCAAAATCGCCGGTAAAGTAAGCGGGCGCGGCGCAACACTTTTGCTCTTTGGCAAAAAAGACGTCGATCTCCAGCGCCTTCAGGATCTTGACCAGCGAATGGCCGATGCCAGTGTAGTTGTAGTTGGCCAGACAACCGATAAAGATGGCCACCCGCCCTTTGCCGCCGTGATCGAGCTCTTCGTCATAACTGTTCAGAATGGAAGTCGAAGCCATGCTGGGCAGAAGGCGATCTTTTTTGACAATGGGCAGGCGGAATTTGGGGGTCATGCCGCCGTATTGGTTGTTGTCGCTCAGCGCGCAGGTGCGAAAAACATATCCCAGCTTGCTGGCGATATCCATGATCCTGCGGTGGCGAAGCAGAAAGAAAAAGAGCCGCTTGTACCAGGCGATGCCGTATTGGTCGGCGATCTCCTTTCTAACCTCTTCAATAACCATATCCGTCGGCAGGCTGTTGGGGCAGACCTCCGTGCAGGCGGTGCAAAGAAAACAGCTCTCAAAAATATCCTTGGCCGTCTTGTCAATAGCCAACTCCCCCCGCTCGTGGGCCCCCAGCAGGTCGATAAAGCCCCGGGGACTGGTGGTCTCGTCGGGGTGAACCTGGTGGATGGTGCACACCGGCACACACTTGCCGCACTTGATGCAGGCGTCGCTGACGGAAGTGTAGTTGAACATGGCGTGTCCTTACACCGTTTTACTGAAGGTCTTTTGGCTTTTGGCGTGCTTTTGCATATAGGCGTCAAAGGGCATGGCGATGTTGCGAATGAGCAGGGTGCCGGTTTCGGAGACCTCGATCTTGTTATCGGTGATGTTGACCAGTCCCTCTTCCACCATCGGCGCAAGCTGCCCCAGCGCGTCGGCGAAGTAGTCGGCAAAATCGATGCCAAACTGCTTTTCGATCCGTTTGATATCGAGCTTGAAGTTGCTCATGAGCTCCATGATCACCGCTTTGCGAATACGGTCGTCCTCGCTCAGCTCCACGCCACGCCAAAAGGGAAGCCTGCCCGCATCGATCGCCGCTTCGTAGGGGGCCATCTCCTTGAAATTCTGGGCGTAATAGTCTTCCCCTTCGCCGATGCTTGTTAGCCCCAACCCCAGCAGGTCCACGCCCCCCTTGGTGGTATACCCTTGAAAGTTGCGGTGCAGTTCCCCTTTGTCAATGGCTTTAAAGAGCTCATCGTCGGGTTTGGCAAAGTGATCCATCCCGATCATCTTGTAGCCGTTGGCGGTGAAGTAGTCGATGGTGTGCTGCAAAATGGCCAGCTTCACGTCGGGACTGGGAATGGTGGTCTCATCGAGCTTTCGCATCGTCTTTTTGAGCCACGGCACATGGGCGTAGTTAAACACGGCCAGCCGGTCGGGATCGAGGCTGTGGGCCAGCTCCAACGTCTTTTTGAAACTCTCCAGCGTCTGGTAGGGCAGGCCGTAGATCAGGTCGATGTTGATGCTTTTGATGCCGTATTTTCTGGCCAGATCCACCGCCGCTTTGGTGATGTCGTAGGGTTGAATGCGATGCACCGCCTCCTGCACCCTGGGCTCGAAATCCTGTACCCCGAAACTGATGCGGTTGAAACCGTGCTTTTTAAGCACTTTCATCTGCTCTTCGTTGAAAAAGCGGGGATCGATCTCACAGCTGATCTCCGCCTCCTCACCTTTGGCGAAGTTGGGAAAAGCCGCTTTGATAACGTTCATGATCGTATCGAGCTCACGGGCACTGTAAAAGGTGGGCGTACCGCCGCCGAAGTGAAACTGCACCACTTTGGAGGAGGTATCCATGACGCTTTTTAGAATTTCGATCTCTTTTTTAAGATACTCGACGTAGCGGCTGAGCTTTTCTTCCTTGGAGGTAAAGACCACGTTACAGCCGCAAAAGTAACAAGCGCTCCGGCAAAAGGGCAGGTGTACGTAAATGGAGAGCGGTTTTTTGCTATCGCGCGTTTGCAGGCGCTTGATGTACGCGTCGTAGGTAAAGGATTCGGAAAACTCCACGGCCGTCGGATAGCTGGTGTAGCGGGGGCCGGGTTTGGAGTATTTGATAAACTGCTTGAAGTCGATATTTGCCATGGCGTGGGAACTCCCGGAGTAAAGTGGGATATTTTCCCATACTTTCGATAAATAAGCGATAAACCCCGGCGGCTACTTACAGTCCCGCCTCTTTGAAATCCTCTTCGTCGATCTCCAGATCCTTGAGAGAGTAGAAGAGATTGGGATGGTCTCTCTTGATCTGCCGCACCAACTCCCCAAGATCCACCGCGGCGGTGGTCTCACCCTCCTGAATCCTGTGGCGCAACCTATCCATGGCCACGGCCCAGACATCATGAAAATCGACAGGCAGTTCCCGGGCGATCGCCTTTTCAAGACGGCTCTTAAAAACCTCTTCGCCCATATGGCGCACGGCGTGCACCATCCCCTGCATCGATTCGGCGCTGGTCATCACCATCAAGCGCCCCTCTTCGTCTATGACGAACCAGGGCTCGGCGTCATCCCAGGAGCCCCGTTTAAGCTCCAAAACCCGCTCATTCTCCTTCTCGCCCCGCCGAAGTTGCAAAACCGGGCGGTTTTGGGGATCCGCCACGCCCAGCCGCTTGGCGACCCCTTCGATCCGCTTGAACTGCTCGGTCGCCGGGAGATTCGCCAGCCCGATCTTCTCTTCTTCCGCCATCCTACAACCCGATGTGCAGCGAGGCGATCTTGTAGGCCTTTTTGACGGCCGGATCCTCGATATGGAGCTTCTCGACCCATTCTGGCGACAAAAGGTAGTAACGCAACGTCACATCCACCGTTTTGCTCCCTTTGGGCGCCCGAAAGACCACTTTGCGGGTTTCACCCGGTTTCAACCGATTGTCGAAAGCGACCCGTTTGGCCAGATAGGGTACGGTGTCGCGCCCTTTCTCATCGATGTAGCGGGCGGTAATGTCGTAACTTTTTTCTCCCAGAATCTTGCCCGACGCGTCTTTATAGACCGCCGTCACCCGCATCATCCGTCCACCGAACGAGGTCGGCAGTTTGTGGGGCACCAGGTTCCTGACGGAAACGGTTATCTTGCGACCCACCTGTTTATAATCCATCTCTATGGCATCGGCCACGATATCGCTGTTGCGCACCCCGGCAAAGAGGTGGTGACGCAGGGTTCTGGATTTGCCCGCCGTACTGTTTTGCAAAGCGACCTGTACCGAATGTCCCTTCACTTCAGGGCCCATATGGCACTCGACGCAGGCTTTCTTGCTGCCGCTCTTCTCATACTCGGGCCCCGTACTACCGATAATGGTGCCGTAAACGCTGCGCTCGTTATAGTGGCAGACAAAACAGAGTTTGTTGGGATCTTTTTTGAAAAAGGGGGCGTACGCCGTTTTATGGTAAGGCGATCTGGCATCCTTAAAAGGGCCGACCATGGTATCGTTGGGGCCCCATTCAACGGTGTCTTTGCCCCGCTTGCCCGCCTTTTTGGAACGGTGAATCTTCTTGATGTTGTGACAGACGATGCAGTTGACGCCGTCTTTGATAAAGCGGCTGTTCATCGACTTTTTCACCTCTTCGCTGTCCAATCCGAAAGCGGCGGCGAACTTCTCCTCCTCGTTTACCGCGTCGGAAACGTGAGGGTTGTGACACTGGGCGCACCGAATCTCCTGGCTCGCCACCGATTTGTGCCGCTTACGTGCCGTATACTCCAGCATTTTGGCGTACAACTCGTTTTTCGAGAAGTGGGATTTTGCGTGTAAAGAGCGCTCCCAGTCCTCGGTAATCGTCTTGTGGCAGGGTTTGCACTTTCCGCTGTCGGCGTACCTGGCTTCAATGGCGGCGGCAGCATGGGTCACCGCCAAAACCGTCCACAGGGTCAGGATCGTCTGGAATCGAGCCATACCATCACTCCTTTTTGGGCGTGTAATCGGTTTTCGGCCTCGTCGAAGACTACGCTTTGGGCCCCCTCAAAGACCTCCTCACTCACCTCCAATCCGCGATAGGCGGGTAGGCAGTGCAAGAAGATGGCGTCCGGTTTGGCCAGCGCCATCATGGCGCCATCGACCGTATAGCCGGCAAAATCTTTCAAACGCTTCTCTTTCTCTTCTTCCTCACCCATAGAGACCCACGTATCGGTCGTCACCACATCGGCATCCTCTACCGCCTCTTTGGGATCGTGGGTAAAGAGAATTTTCGCGCCGCTTTCGGCGGCGAAGCGCCTGGCATCCTCCACCACCGAAGTGTCGCACTCATACCCTTTGGGCGTGGCCACCCGCAACTCGAATCCAAGCTTGGCGGCCAGCATCAACCAACTATGGGTCATGTTGTTGCCGTCGCCCACCCAGGCCACGACAGGATTGTCGGCCTTGCCATGCTCGATCATCGTCATATAGTCGGCCATCAGTTGTACCGGATGGTAAAGGTCGGTCAGGCCGTTGATGACAGGCACGTTTGAAAAGCGGGCGAACTCCTCAAGCTTCTCCTGCTCAAAAGTTCTGATCATCACCATATCGCACATCCGGCTGATCACCCTGGCCGTATCCTTCATGGGCTCGCCGCGACCCAGCTGAATGTCACGCGAAGAGAGAAAGAGCCCCGTGCCGCCCAACTGGTAGATACCCACCTCGAAGCTCACCCGCGTACGGGTGCTGGACTTTTCGAAAATCATCGCCAGGGTCTGGTTTTGCAGATAGGGCGTAAAGCGCCCGGCTTTCACTTCGGCCTTGATGCGAAGCCCCAGGTCGATGATCTCCAAAATCTCTTCTTTGGTATAGTCTTTAAGTGTCAGAAAGTGTCGCATCGTCTTATCCGTTCAAAATTTGGGCCGCCTCTTTGGCGTGGTAGCTGATGATGATATCCGCGCCGGCGCGTTTAAAGCCGAGCAGCGTCTCCATCATCACCCGCTCATAGTCGATCACCCCCGCTTTGGCCGCCATTTTGAGCATACTGTACTCACCGCTGACGTTATAGACCGCCAGCGGCAGGCGGCTCGCTTCGCGGATGTCGCGAATGATATCCAGATAGGCCAGCGCCGGTTTGACCATCAGAATGTCGGCCCCCTGGCGCTCATCTTCCAGACTCTCCAAAATCGCCTCCCGGCGGTTGGCCGGGTCCATCTGGTAACTACGCCGGTCACCGAAACTGGGCGCGCTTTCGGCCACGTCCCTGAAGGGCCCGTACCAGGCGCTGGCGAACTTGGTGGAGTAGCTCATAATGGGAATATGCGCGAACCCCGCACCGTCCAACCCCTCGCGGATCGCCTCGATCATACCGTCCATCATGCCGCTGGGGGCGATCATATCCGCGCCGGCCTTGGCGTGAACCACCGCCTGTTTGGCCAGGTTTTGCAAGGTGATATCGTTATCGACCGTCTGAAGGTCGGGATTGAGCACCCCGCAGTGGCCGTGGTCGGTATATTCGCAAAAGCACAGATCGGTCACCACCAAAAGATCGGGATGCGCCCGCTTGATGGCCCGAATCGCCGTGGCGATGATGCCGTGATCGCACAGCGCGTCGCTGCCCACCGAGTCTTTGACCTCGGGGATACCGAAGAGTATGACGCTTTTAAGCCCCAACGCTTTGAGGTTTTCGCACTCTTTGACGGCCTCGTCCACACTCATCTGGTAGACGCCGGGCATGGAAGCCACCTCGTTTTTGATCCCCTCGCCAAAACGCACAAAGAGGGGGTAGATAAAATCATCAGGCGTTAAAACCGTCTCACGTACCAGGTCTCTTAGAACCGGGTGGAGCCGTTTGCGTCGGAAGCGGGCGAACATGGCAAAACCTTTACATATGGTATAATCGCGCTCAATTTGAAAACGCCTATTTTACCAAAAGATCAGGAAAAGTATCGAATGAACGTGGAAATCTCCAGCGTCGCCAACCTGCCCACCCGTTTCGGCACCTTTAAAATCCAGGCTTTCAAAGAGCGGCTCGAAGACGGCTGCTTCAAAGAACACCTGGCCGTCTTTACCGAGCCCCTACCCGACACCCCCGTGGTACGGGTCCACTCCGAATGCCTTACCGGCGACGCCCTGGGCAGCCGCAAATGCGACTGCGGTGAACAGCTCGAATATGCCCTGCGCTTCATCCAAAAAGAGGGCGGTATGCTCATCTACCTGCGTCAGGAGGGGCGCAATATCGGACTTTTCAACAAGGTCAACGCCTACGCCTTGCAAGATCAGGG
>JAADEJ010000018.1 GCA_013153475.1 Campylobacterota bacterium | reverse complement strand
AATGGTGTTGACTTGCCAGACATAGGCACCCAGCAGGCTCAGGTTTTCGTAACCGTAGATAGCCGCCGCCAGGTCATAGGTTTGCGGCATTTGGCGCCAGCCGACGTTACCGATGAAGCGGGCGTTGTCCAGGACCACCATTTTACGTCCGCCCAGCAGGGTCAGGCCGTTGGTGGTGTAGCTGATGTTGGCTTGGGTCATACGGGACTGTGAGGGGTCCATGATGGTGTCGTAACCGTCATTGACTTCCGGCGCGTAGTCGGTAACCCAACCGAAGTTGGATACGTTCATACCCTGCAGTTGGGCGTTCAGGCCGTCAACGCCGAACAGGCCCATGTTGACGCCGATGGCGGTGCGTACGGTAAACGCGTCAGCCGCGTCGGTCGCGGGATTGTCGACATCCGCATGCTCGTAGCGGGGGCGGATCTCGATGTCCAGCTTGGGGTTGGTGATGATGTTTTCCAGCGCACCGGCGTTGGCGCCCGTGGTCGCTGCGGCCGCAGCCAGCGCTGCGACAAGGCTCATCTTGATGGTCTTCATTCTTACTCCCTTTGTGTGTGGTTTGAACCGTTCCGGTCAGATAAAACTATAATTATATATAGCTCTACCTGACCGGAACACCTCATGTTGCAATTGTAACCCGTTTAAAAAAGCCCGCTCCTTGACTTTTGTCAAGAAAAGCTGATGACTCTTTTAAGTTACGGTTATAGTAGCACAAAAATACTTAGAATCAAAATATTTGTGGCGGGCTTTTTGATAAAATGGCGTCAAAAAGAGAGGAAAACGGCAGATGAAGCATTATATCAGGAAAATCAGAGGGTATGCCGCGGTCGGTTCTTTGGGGCTTGCGGCCCTGATGGTCATGAACGGATGCGAACAGCGTCATGAGGGGGAATCGGACGCGTTTACCAGGGCCAGCCAGAAGCAGGGGGCTTTTGTGGTGGTGGAGGAGACGGCGCCGGGAACGTACAAAATCGCCGAGGAGTATCCGGCGGAGCACACCCGTGTCATTTTGCGAAAGCTCGACGGAACGGAGAAGATTTTGAGCAAAGAGGAGCTCGATGCCCTGGTAGCCGAGGAGGCCAAAAAGATCGAGGCGGGGCGGTCGGCTTTGACCAATCCTCAATTGGCCGGCGGCGGTATGAGCCTGGGGGAGGTGATTCTGGCGTCCGCCGCGGGGGCGATCATAGGCAGTTGGATCGGCGGGCGGCTCTTTAACAACCCCACCTATCAAAAGACCCGGCAGAGGGGCTACAAGTCCCCTTCGGCCTACCGGCGCAGCGTGGAGAGTTTCAACAAACCCCGGTCCACCGCCTCCAAAAAATCAAGCTCTCGCCGCCGTTCGGGGTTTTTCGGCGGACGAAGCGGGACGGCACGTTCGGGATTTAGCGGGTTTGGGGCATGAGTGTTCGGCTAAAAAAACTTAAACCCCTGACACCGGCGTTTCTGGATAGCCTGGGGTTTGGGTGGCATACCGACAGCGACGGCACCCCCTATGTGGCCGACGAGGCGGTGATGGTGAGCGAAACCGAAGCGGAGGCCTATTATACAGCGGTCAATACCCTTTACGATATGTTCGTAGAAGCCGGGGAGTATGTTATTGCGAACAATCTCTTTCACGAAATCGGCATCCCCTTCAATCTGGTCGAGGCGGTCAGGCTGAGCTGGGAGAATGACGTACACTGGCACCTCTACGGCCGTTTCGACCTGGCCGGTGGGATCGACGGGGAGCCGATCAAACTGCTGGAGTTCAACGCCGACACCCCCACCGCCCTTTACGAGACGGCGGTGGTGCAGTGGGCCCTGCTCAAATACAACGGGCTCGATGAGACGGCGCAGTTTAACCGGGTCTACGAGGCGATCGGGGAGAATTTCAAACGGCTCATCACCCTGGAGGGTGACGTGGCCGATTTTGGGCGTTATTATGAGGGGTGGCGGATTCTCTTTTCCAGCGTGCGCGGATCGGTCGAGGATGAGATGACCACCCGGCTGTTGCAAAAGATGGCCGATGACGCCGGTTTTCATACAGCCTTCTGTTTTGCCGACGAGGCGGTGTTTGATGAAGAGGAGGGGATTTTCTATCACGATCTTCGCCACGAATACTGGTTTAAGCTGATTCCGTGGGAGAGCATTGCCGTGGAAGAGAGTGACCTGGCCAGGCTGCTGACAAACATTTTGCGCAATCAAAAAGCCATTGTGCTCAATCCCGCCTACACCCTGATGTTCCAGTCCAAGGCGATGATGAAAATTTTGTGGGATCTGTTTCCCGATCATCCGCTCCTGCTGGAGACCGCATTTGAGCCGCTGAATCAAAAACAGGTGCAAAAGCCGTACTTTGGCCGGGAAGGGGGCGGCGTGCGCATTCTGGACGCCCGGGGGCGTCAACTGCAAAAGGGTGAGGAGATATACACCGATCAGCCGGCAATCTATCAGGCTTATACGCCGCTGCCGCAAGACGATGCCGGCCGGCGTTACCAGGCGGGGGTCTTTTTCGCCTATGAGGGGTGCGGTCTGGGATTTCGCCGGGGCGGGGAGATTCTGGGCAACATGAGCAAGTTTGTCGGCCATCTGGTTGATGAAGGTTCATAGGAAAGAGACGCAGCACTTACGCTTTTGGTTCATAATACGTCCCGAAAACATCACAAGGAGTCTATCATGAAAACAGGTTGGAGCAAATTTGCGGCGATCGCGCTGCTTGGAGCAGGGTTGAGCCTTTGGGCGGCCGATGAGACGGTGACACTGCCCGAGTCGGTGGATACGCTGATCGCATCGATTCAGAACGCCGATCCCCAAACCCGGCGGGAACTGATGAACGATCTGAAAACCCAGCTCGCCACATTGGACGCGGCTCAGCGGGAAGCGGCGATTTCCGAGCTTCAGGCGGCTATGGAGGCCGCCGGGGTGACGGTACCCGCCCAGGCGCAGTTGAGAAACAGGGTGACGGTCCGCGCGACGGAAAACGCTTCGATCGCGGCCCAGGCCGGCGCGACCGCCGGTACGACGGCGGCACGTAACGGCGCCATGGCCGCACAGACCGCTGCGGCGGCGGGCGCCCAGGCGGGTGCCATGGCGGTCCAACAGGGCACGGCGGCCGCACAGACCGCGGCCCAGGCGGGTGTCATGGCCGCCCAGAGTGCGGCGCAAGCCGGGGCCATGGCTTCACAGGCAGCCGTTCAGGCCGGTACGACGGCGGCGCAGAGCGCGCTCTCTACCGGTGTAAGCGCGGCGCAGGCCGTTACCGCCCGCCCGGATATTCCGGCGCGCACACCTGTGCGCTAACAGGTAACGAAAGCGGCAATTCATAGAAAACAAGGTAAAATTCCCTTTTGGGAAATGACCGAAGTGACAGGAAAGCGAGAAAACATGCGACAGAACAGATGGGTGACAGCACTGGTTTTGCCGGGGGTTCTCGTCGCCTCTCTCTATAGCGGCGATGTCTCCGATATCGAGGCGTCGATCGCTCGGATCAAGGCGGCGCCGGCCTCTGAAAGACGGGTTTTGATGAATCGTCTCAAACGAAAAATCGCGGCGATGGACGCCAAAAACCGCCAGGAGGTTCTGGCCCGCCTCGCACCGGCCTCCGCCGCGATCTCCGGGACGGTGCCTCTGAACGAGGTGGTGAGCCTCCAGCAGGCGACGCAGATCAACCGGATACAGATGAACGAGACGACGGGGATGAACGAGACGGTGGCCCGGTTTGCCCAAAAGAGTGACGTCTATCTCGGTATGACGGTCAATCCGTCGGTACCGGGAAGCACGGTTTCTTCCCAGACGGGTACGCAGGCCATGCAGCCTCCCGCTCCCGTGATGATGCAACCCGCTCCTACGGCCCCCGTTGACCCTGCGGCACCGACGGTCGTTCAAAATCCCGACCCGACCTCAATGGTTTCGACGGTATCCCAGTCGGCGTCACAGACCGAACTTCCCCAAACGAGGTAAGTATGGCGGAGAACGTGTTGAAAAAAGCGATTTGGCTCTTGATGGTTGTCGGTGTCGGTGCGATGGCGTTTACCGATATGGACCTCGACGGCGTGGATGACAAGGTGGACCAGTGCCCCAACACGCCGTTTACGGATATCGTGGATGAAAAGGGATGCCCTATCGAGACGGTCGCGGCGGTCAGCCACTACGACCTGATCGTGGGACTGGCCTACAGTCAGTATGACTACCGTCTCGATGACGATACCGACACGCTGACCACTTCCGTTCAGGCCGACTACTACAGGGGAAATCTTTCCGTTCAGCTGGCGACCTCCTTTTACAAAACGGACGGCGGCGATTACGACGAGAGCGGTATGAACGATACGTCGCTGGCGGCGTATTACGCCTTTAAAAATGTATGGAAACCGGGACTGACCCTTCAGGTCGGCGGCGGTCTGATCTTCCCGACTTACGACGCGGCGTACGACAACAACAATCTTGACGCCTTCGTGTCGATGCATCTGGACTACAAGCGGGGGGCTGCCAACGTATTTGGCGGTTACACGTTCACCGCTGTCGGGGACGATGACGTGGTGACCGACACTTTCGCCATCCGTTATCAGAATACCAACGCTTTCAACCTGGGAGCCGGATATACCTTCTCGCCGAAAATCTACGCGTCGGTCTCCTACTTCCACGGTGACTCGATCTACGAAAGCGTCGATGCGACCGAAAGCCTCTCTCTGTACGGTTTCTACTCCGTCGATGCCCACTGGTTCGTGACGGGAAGCTACGCTTACGGCCTGAACGACAGTACCAGCGACAACTACCTGGCTTTACGCCTGGGCTACTATTTTTAAATCCTCCACGAAGAATCCACACTTTTGGCATACACTTTCCATATGAAAGGGGCGAAAGCCCCTGCATACAAGGAGGTGTGATATGAAAAAGATCCTGTTGGCGATTTTGACCGCCTCATGGTTGATGGCGGGCAATTACGGGTATGACGACAATCGGGTGGTTCCGGGCCTGATTGGCGGTATCGTAGGCGGTGTGATTGGTCACCAGATAGGCAAAGGAAAAGGTAAAACCGCCGCGACCATAGGCGGGGCCATTTTGGGCAGTATGGTCGGTAGCGCCATCGCGGGAGAGAGGGCAGGAAGGAAACCGAGACCGCACCGGTATGAAACCTATCGGTCCCCGCGCTATGACGACCGTCCGAGGCGGCCGAGACGATGCGCCCGAAAAGCCCGACGCTATCGGTATAACGACTATTATGCTCGGCGGTGTGACTGTTATTGCGATGATCCGTGCGACGCCGGACGGGGACGTGTCACCCGCCTGTATCGGCGTGTTACCTATTGAGACGCGAATGATCGTAAAAGGGTGTCGGCTTTTTCTGGCAGAAGAAAATAGTGGAGTTCCATCGCCTCGAAACAGGGACGGTTGAGCCGCTCGAAGGTCTCCTTCTCTCCGGGTCTCAGGTTGACGGCGATATGCGGGTCAATGCCCCGATGGTTGAGCGCCTCGACGCATAAGAGGGTGTCGTTGACGGCCCCGAGTCTGCCCGGCGTGACCAGTAGGGTTTGGGCGTTAAAGAGAGCGGGCAGGTCGATCATGAAAAGATCCTTCTCTATCGGCACCAGCGGCCCGCCCGCCCCTTCAATAAAAAGAATGTCTCCCAACGACTCCAGAAAACGCATATCCCGCGCCAGTCGCTCTTTCTCTATGGTTGTCTTGCCTTTTGCCACGAACGGCGCCGCCGCCAATGCGAAGCGGTAGGAGACCACCCGCTCCGGCGCAAGGTCACGGCAGGCGGGGTTGAGGTGTTTGCACGCGTTTAAGAGAGCTAAGCCGTCGGCCGGTTTATCCGTTACGCCCGTCTCAACCGGTTTGTAGGCCACCGGCCGAAGGCCCGCTTTGGCCGCCGCGTGCATCAGTTGTAAAACGGTGTAGGTTTTACCCACGTCGGTATTGGTGGCGGTCACAAAAACCCGGACGGCCATCTTTCTCCTTTTTATACGAATTGTAACACGCTTTTGTCTTTTGGGGTGAAATGTGATATACTTAAAAAAAACTAAAATGAGCACAGGAGTCACGTTTGGCGCAAAAAGAGTGGGTAGAGAGCGAGGTTGTCGTAGACCTGGAGGAGCCGCAGTTATACAAGGTGATCATGTGGAACGACGACTACACTACCATGGATTTTGTGGTGGAGGTTTTGACCGACATCTTTCATAAGACCCAGGAAGAGGCGATGGCCATCATGCTGACGATTCATGAGCGGGGCAAAGGCATTTGCGGTACCTATACCTACGAGATCGCCGAAACCAAGGTGCACCAGACCCTCAAGCGGGCGCGTGCCAACGATTTTCCCCTGCGGGTGACGATGGAGAAGGAATAGAGCGTGATCAGCAGGGATTTGAACGAGATTTTCAAAGAGGCGGTGCGCTTTGCCAAACTGCACCGGCACGAGTATCTGACGGTGGAGCATATCTTTTTGGCTCTGCTTCTCTCACCCGAGGGGGCGAAGATCATCAAAAAAGCGGGAGGGGATCCCGATTTGATGAAAGAGCTGGTCAACCGCCATCTGGTGACGACCCTCAAGCCCCTGCCGGAAGCAAAAGCGGGGGAGCCTTTTGAGACGGTGGCCCTTTCGCGCGTTGTTGAGCAGATGGTGCGCCACGCCCGCAGTGCCGAAAAGAAAGAGGCGAGCGTGGGGGATCTGCTGGCCTCCATTTTCAACGAGGAGCACTCGTTTGCCGTGGCGCTGATGAAGAGCAGCGGGATTGACAGGCTGAAGATTTTGGAGATCATTACCGAAGCCGGCGAGGGCGTTGAGCCCGAGGGCGCGCCCGCGGGAGCGGAAGAGAGCGAGTATCTTGCCCGTTTCACGGTCGATCTGGTGGCCAAAGCGCGGGCCGGGAAGATCGACCCGGTGATCGGCCGCGACAAGGAGATCGAGCGGGTGATGCAGATTCTGTGTCGCCGCAAAAAGAACAACCCGGTGCTGGTGGGGGAGCCGGGGGTGGGCAAAACGGCCATCGCCGAGGGGTTGGCGCTGGCCGTGGCGCAAAACGAGGTGCCCGAACCGCTTCTGGAGACGGAGATTTTCGCGTTGGATATCGGGTCGTTGATCGCGGGTACCAAGTACCGGGGCGATTTTGAGAAGCGTCTTAAAGGTGTCTTGCAAGAGCTTGGCGGGCGTTCCAAGGCGGTCCTTTTTATTGACGAGATCCACAACATTGTCGGTGCCGGCGCCACCAGCGGCGGGAGTATGGACGCTTCCAACCTCCTCAAACCCGCCCTGGCGAGCGGCGGGCTCAAATGTATCGGCGCCACGACGTTTGAGGAGTACCGCAACTACTTTGAAAAAGACAGGGCGCTGAGCCGGCGCTTTGCCAAAGTGGATGTCAAGGAGCCCGATTTTGACGATACCCTCAAAATTCTGGAGGGGTTGAAAGAAAAATATGAGAAACATCACCGGGTCCGCTTCTCCCAAAAGGCGCTCAAAACCGCTATCGAGCTTTCGGTCAAATATATGCATGAGCGCTTCCTGCCCGACAAAGCCATCGACATTATCGATGAGGTAGGCGCCTCTTTCAGGTTGAAAGGGCGTCAGGATGTCGATGTGTCGGAAAACGATATCGAAGAGGCGGTCAGCCGTATGCTGGGTCTGCCGCCCGTAAAGGTCAACGCCGACGACCTGGCGACGCTAAAGAGCCTGGAAGAGGTACTTCAAAAACGGGTGATCGGCCAGGAGAGGGCCGTCAAAGAGGTGGCCGAGGCCATCAAGCGCAGTCGCGCGGGGCTGGGAGCGCCCAACCGGCCGGTGGGCTCTTTTCTCTTTGCCGGGCCCACCGGCGTGGGCAAGACCGCGCTGGCCATGGAGCTGGCCGACGCGCTGGGTATCCATTTTGAGCGTTTTGACATGAGCGAATATATGGAAAAGCACGCCGTCAGCCGACTTATCGGCGCGCCGCCGGGGTATGTGGGGTATGAGAAAGGAGGGTTGCTGACCGAAGCGATCCGCAAACATCCCCATACGGTGTTACTGCTGGACGAGATCGAAAAAGCCCACCCCGACCTGATCCAGGTGCTTTTGCAGGTGATGGACAGCGCCACGCTCACCGACAACAACGGCGCCCGGGCCGACTTTAAAAACGTCATTATCATCATGACCTCCAACGTCGGGGCGACGGAAGCCAACGTAATGGGCTTTGGCGACCGGAGCGAGAGCCGGCATGAGAGCGCGGTCAAAAACGCCTTCAGCCCCGAGTTTCGCAACCGGCTGGATGCCGTGGTGCGCTTTGGCCACCTCAAGCCCGAGCACGTCGAACGCATTGTGGAAAAATTTATCGACGAGCTCAACACCCAGCTGGCGCCCAAGGGTATTACCATTGCCCTGAGCGACACGGCCCGGAGTTTCCTGGCCCGGGAGGGGTATGACGAAGCGATGGGCGCGCGGCCGCTGGGACGGGTGATTGACCGGTATGTCAAGGCGCCGTTGACGGAAGAGATACTGTTTGGTCGTTTGAAAAACGGGGGACGGGTATTCTTTGAAAACAAAAAGGATACCCTGGTCTTTGAGATTCAAGACGGGGAGTAGAAGCCGTGGCCGTAGGGATTCCGCGATTGGGGTTTGACTACATCTTCCCCGATCCTCGCTACGCGCCCAAAGAGGGACTGCTGGCCTACGGCGGCGATCTGCATCCGGATCGGGTGCTCACCGCCTACCGCCGGGGTATCTTTCCCTGGTACAACCCCGGCGATCCGGTGCTCTGGTGGTCGCCGGATCCGCGGCTGGTGCTCTACCCCAAGCGGTTGAAGATCTCCCGGAGCTTAAGAAAGACCCTGCGCAAAAAGCGGTTTCGGGTGAGGTTGGACAGCGCTTTTGAGACGGTCATGCGCCACTGCGCCGCCGTACCCCGCCCAAACCAGGAGGGGACATGGATTTTGCCGGAGGTGATTGAAAGCTACACGGCCCTGCACAGCCGCGGGTTTGCCCATTCGGTGGAGGTGTATGACGAATCGGGGGCGCTTTTTGGCGGGCTTTATGGCCTTAGCATAGGAAGCGCCTTTTTTGGGGAGTCGATGTTTTCACTCAAACCCGACGGCTCCAAAATCGCCCTGGTCTACCTGACGGCGCTTGCCAAACGGTGGGGGTTTGATTTTATCGACTGCCAGATCCCTTCCGATCATCTTAAGCGCATGGGTGCCGAAGAGATTCCCCGCTCCCGCTTTCTCGATGAGCTGGCTCAGACCCAGACCCGCCTGGGCGTGCCGGGATCGTGGCGGGAGCACGAGGCGTGGCTTGAAGGGTTGACGTGGTAGGTTGACGCCCCGCAACAGGCGGTTGCCGGGCGTCAGTTTACACAAGGAGTTGCTGTGGTCAATGAAGCGATCGGATTTTCGTTGTGGCTCGATTTTATTGAAAGAGACCATCTAAAGAGTGCGTTTGTCAAAATGGTAGAAGAGGGGGTGGTCAACGGCGCCACCAGCAACCCGGCCATCTTTGCCGCCTCGATCAAAAGTTCCCCGGCCTATCTTAAGCGTCTTGAAACCTTGACGGGGCTTTCGCCCAAGGCCCGCTACGAGACATTGGCTATTGAGGATATCCGCTCAGCGGCGGATGTGTTGGCGCCGCTCTATGAAGCGGGACGGGACGGTTTTGTCAGCATTGAGGTCGATCCTTTTTTGTGTGACGATACCGACGGGACTGTACAGGAAGGGGCGCGTCTTTTTGAGACAATCGGCCGACCCAACGTAATGATCAAGGTCCCCGCCACCGGAGCGGGCTACGGCGCGATGAAAAAGCTGGCCCAAAAGGGCATTCCCGTCAACGCCACCCTCATCTTTTCGCCTGAGCAGGCACAAAAATGTCTGGACGCTTTGGAGGAGGGGGATGTCAGGGCCGGGGTGCTCAGCGTCTTTGTCAGCAGATTTGACAGGATGCTCGATCAAAAACTGGCGCAAAAGGGGCTGGCCCCCGGTAAGTTGGGGATGATGAACGCCGCCAAAATCTACAATTTGGTCGAAAGTCGCCAAAATCCCGCCATTCGGACGCTCTTTGCCAGCACCGGCGTCAAGGGTGACGCTTACGCGGCGGATTATTACATCAAAGGGCTCATGGCGCCACACAGCGTCAACACCGCTCCGCTGGCGACCATCGAAGCCTTTGTCAAAAACCCCGATCATACTCCGAAACTCCCGCTGACCGACGAGGCGATCAACGACTACTTCGCCAAGGTGGAGAGAGCGGGTATTGAGATGCCGAAGGTCTATGATACGCTTTTGCGGGAGGGACTGGAGGCCTTTAAAACGGCGTTTGCCGAACTGTTGACCCATTTGGAGTGAAATAATGGTTGAAAATTATGAAGTCAATGTCAATGAGCTGACCTTTGAGGTGACCAAAAAGATCCGCGGCTATATGAAAGCGCTCATAGAACACGGCGGCAGCGACCTGCATGTCAAGGCCAATTCCCAGGTACGGGCTCGAATTAACGGGGATATCGTGGTGGTGACCAAAGAGAAGATGAGCCGGGAAGATTCCATCACCATGGCCAAGGAGATTTTGAGAAGCCGTTTCAAAGAGCTGGTGGAGAACAAGGAGATCGACTTTCTCTACCAGTTTGATGAAAATACCCACTTCCGGGGCAATATGTTTTTTCAGATGGACGGGGTTTCAGCGGTTTTCAGGGTCATTCCCGCCCGTATCAAGAGTATTGACGAACTGCATCTTCCCCAGGCCATTCACAAACTGACCGATCTGCACCGGGGGCTGGTGCTGGTGACCGGTGTGACCGGGTCTGGTAAGTCGACCACGTTGGCAGCGATTATCGACGAGATCAACAAAAAACATAAAAAACATATCATTACCATCGAGGATCCCATCGAGTTTGTCCACAAAGATCAGAAGTGTCTGATCAATCAGCGAAGCATCGGTCAGGATACACTGAGCTTTACCCGTGCCCTTAGGGCAGCCCTTCGGGAAGACCCCGACATCATTCTGGTGGGCGAGATGCGGGACGTGGAGACGATTGACACGGCACTGCATGCGGCCGAAACCGGCCACCTGGTCCTTTCAACCCTGCACACCCTGGACGCCAAAGAGACCATTAACCGGACCATCAGTGTCTTCCCCCCGGAAGAGCAGAACAGGGTGCGTCATACGTTGGCGTCGGTGTTGCAGGGGATTCTCTCCCAACGTCTCGTCAAGACCGTCGACGGCGGCCGTACCGCGGCGATCGAGATTCTCTTTAACACCTCCTATGTCCAGAAGCTCATTTTCGAGGGACGGGACATGGAGATCAAAGACGCGCTGGACGCGGGTACCCAGATTCACGGTACCCAGAGTTTCGACACGGCGTTGCTGAATCTTTATCGCGAGGGGCGTATAACACTGGAAGAGGCACTGAACAACGCCACCAGCCCCAACGACCTGAAACTGCGTATCGAGGGGTTGGATGTCCGCACGGAGACGACAGGCTCTGTCAATGCCGCCGCCGAGCCGGCGCACGGTTTCGAAAACGACGGCGATATTTTCGGTTTAAAAGAAGATTAAACACCCAAAAGGTATAATTGCGGCCTTAAAGTGTCTCGGCACTTAATTTTTTTGCAAGGACAACATATGTTGGAAGGTATCGTAAGAGAGAGTATCGGCAAAAGCGCCGCCAAAAAGCTGCGCCGAGATGGTTATCTTATCGCCAACATCTACGGAAAAGGGCTGGAGAACATTCATGCCGCTTTCAAAGTGGGTGAGTTTATCCGTACCGTACGCCACAAAGAGACGCTGGCGTTCCCGATCAAAGTGGGCGACAAAGAGATGAACGTGGTCATTCAGGAGTATCAACTCCATCCCGTCACCGATCAGATTATCCATGTGGATCTCATGGTCGCCCAGCCCGGCGTCGTGACCCATTACATGGTGCCCGTCAAAACCGTGGGTACGCCCAAAGGTCTGAAAAACAAAGGGGTACTGGCTATCTCCAAAAAACGGATCAAGGTCAAAGGTACCATCGAGAAGATTCCCGAAAACTTCACCCTGGACGTTTCCGATCTGGATGTGGGAGACGCGATCCTGATTCGCGATATTCCCGAATCGGAAGATTACAAAATCATGGTTGCCGGCCGTGTGCCGGTTGTCGGGGTTATCAAAGCGAAGTAACGCTTTTTATGTGGTTGATCGTCGGTCTGGGAAATCCGGGCCCAAAGTACGAGTATACCCGCCACAATATCGGCTTCCTGACCCTCGACCGCCTGGTCGGGGAGACAGGCGCCGTTACGCTATCATCCTCCTCTTTTCACGGTGAGCTTTTCAAAAAAAATACCACCCTCTTTCTAAAACCCACAACCTTTATGAACCAATCGGGCAAGAGTGTTTCGGCCGTGATACGGTTTTACAAAATCGAGACCGAACGGGTGATCGTGATTCATGACGATCTGGATCTTCCTTTTGGCGCGGTGCGTTTTAAAAAGGGGGGCGGCAGCGGCGGGCACAACGGCCTCAAATCCGTAGACGCGGCGATCGGCAGCGACTATCTGCGGGTACGCATGGGTATCGGCAAGCCCGCCTACAAGTCCCAGGTGGTCGATTATGTTCTGCATCGATTCAATCCCGAGGAGCTTGCCGTACTGCCCGAGTGGATCGACCACGCCGCACAGGCCGCGCTGGCCCTGACCCGCCATCCTCTGGATGTCGTGGCTACCCGTTATAGCGTCAAAAAGCCCGCCTGGAGCCGGTCGTGAGAATGTTCAAATATATCGCGCGGATCTATCTGCGCTACTTTTTCATCATTACGTTCGCGCTCTCGTTTCTCTTCGCGGGGCTGGATTACCTTCAAAACGCCAATAAACTCGAAGGTACCAACATCAAGGTGTTGTATCTCTTTTACAAAGGGCTGTACGCCATGGAGTTGCTGTTGCCTTTGAGTATCGTGTTCGCCATGATCGTCACCAAGATCATTCTTATCCGCTCCAACGCGTTGCTCTCCTTTTACGCTTTCGGCTACTCCAAAAAAGCGGTCATGACGCCGTTTCTGGCGGTGGCCACGGTATTGACGCTGGGATATGTGGGGCTTCACTTCACCTCTTTCGTAGACGCCGACCTGGCGGCCAAACGGTTGCTGAAGGGAAAGACGGGTATGGAGCCCAAACGGGACCTTTTCGTCAAATACAACGACAGTTTCGTCTATATAGGGGAGTTGATCCCGCAAAAGAAAGAGGCCAGAAACATTCGGACGTTTCAGCTTAAAAACGGGGAACTCGTACGGATTGTCCATGGCGAGGAGGCCTTCTTCGATCATGACCGTTGGGTGATCAAAAAGGCGAAGATTATCGACAAACCTTCGCCCAAAGGGTTGGGAGAGAAGGGGTTTTCCACGTTGATTCGCAGAAATTTCGTGACGCTGGAAGGGTTCAAACCCAGCATTCTCACGTCGGTATTCGAGGGCAAGCGCTACTATACGGTCTCGGCCGCCTATCAGGCCATTCAACTGCTCAAAGCGCAGGGGTTGGAGACCCTGAAGGTGCGCAATCTCTTTTACCATCTGACCGTTACCCCGCTCTTTGCCGTCTTTTTGGTGGTGATTCTGTTTGTCTTCATTCCTCCCTATGCCCGCAATCTCAACCTGGTATGGCTTTCATTCGTGCTGACCGGCATTACGCTCTTTACCTGGGGAATTCTCTACTTTCTCTTTAGAATCGGCCGTACCGGTGTCATTCAACCGGAGTTCGGTACGGTGGCGGTGGTGAGCGTGCTGGGACTCGGGGCGCTTTATGCCTTTTTCTTCAAAACCAACCGTTTTTAACGGTTCCATCCTCCTTTCAACCTTTTTTTGATAAAATAGAAAAAATTTTGCAAAGGGATCCCTCTTGATCGACTTCAAAGCGTTGGCGCAAACCTTTGATACCCCCCTCTATGTTTACGATTTCGACCGCATTACAGCGCGGTACGAAGAGCTGAAAAAGGCGTTTGCCGGGCGCAAATCGCTGATTGCCTATGCCGTCAAGGCCAACTCCAACCTCTCGGTCGTGGGCCATCTGGCCTCCTTGGGCGCCGGGGCCGACTGTGTCTCTATCGGCGAGGTGCGGCGGGCGCTGACGGCGGGCGTGCCGAAGTATAAAATTATCTTCAGCGGCGTGGGCAAACGCGATGACGAGATCGAGGAAGCCTTGCGTTCGGATATTCTGCTTCTTAATCTTGAGAGCGAAGGGGAGATGAAGCGGGTGGAAGCGATTGCCGAAAGGCTGGGCGTCAAGGCGCGTATCAGTATCCGCGTCAACCCCAATATCGATCCCAAAACCCATCCCTACATCTCCACGGGACTGCATGAGAACAAGTTTGGCGTCGATATCGAGACGGCCAAGCGGATGTATATTCACGCCAACAACAGCGACCACCTCGACCCGGTGGGTATCCACTTTCACATCGGCTCCCAACTGACAGAGCTCGAGCCCATCAAAGAGGCCGCCATGATCGTGGCCGATCTGGTCCGCAGTCTGCTGGCGGTGAAGATCGAGCTGAAGTTTTTTGACGTGGGCGGCGGCTTGGGCATTGTTTACGACAACGAGACCACCATCGCGCCCTACGACTACGCCCAGGCCATTCTCTCCACCCTCCACGGGCTGGATCTGACCGTCATCTGCGAGCCGGGCCGCTTTATGGTGGGGGATGCGGGATGGTTTGTCACCCGGGTGCTTTATGAGAAAGAGAACGAGGGACGCCGTTTCGTCATTGTCGACGGCGCCATGAACGACCTTTTGCGCCCCAGTCTTTATAACGCCTACCACAAGGTGGAGGTGCTGGGAAAAAGCGGCAACGAGACTCCCGCCGACGTGGTGGGGCCGGTGTGCGAGAGCGGCGACTTTTTCGCCAAAAAGCGCCCCCTGCCGCCAACGGAACACAACGATCTTGTCATTGTCCACAGCGCCGGGGCCTACGGGTTTGTCATGGCCAGCAATTACAACACCCGCCCCCGGCCGGCGGAAGTGGCTATTAGCGGCGGAAAGGCCCGCTGTATCCGCCAACGCGAAAGTTTTGAAGACCTGATCCGCCTGGAGAAGATGTGTCTGTAAAAGGGTATATGATCGACGTGCAGGGCACGTTGATCAGCGACGGCGACAAATCCCCCATACCTGGCAGTCTGGAAGCGCTGAAACGACTGCGGGAGGAGGGGATGCCTTTTGTGCTGGTAACCAACAATACCAAGCAAGAGAGCGAAGCCTTTCGCACCTACCTTCAAGATCTCGGCTTTGGCTTCGAGGAGGGGCAGTACCTTGACCCGCTGATGGTTCTGACCCGTCGTGTGCCGCCCGCGCCGGTGACGGCGTACGGGGCGCCCAACTTTTTGGAAGTGCTAAAAAAAGAAGGGTACACGCTCAACAGCGACGCTCCCGAGGCGGTTTTGGTGGCCATCCGTCCCGACTACACCAACGACGACTACGCCGGGATGATCGAGGCGGTTTTGGGCGGCGCGAAGCTGATCGGTATGCACGAAACCTCTCTTTATGTCAAAAACGGCCGCCGCTACCCGGGGGTGGGCGCCATTTTGAAGATGGTGGCGTTCGCGACGGGCAGGGCCTATGAGGTGGTGGGCAAACCCAGTGACGCCTTTTACGCCGAAGCGCTGGAGCGACTGCGCCGCCAGGGAATGACAGGCGGCTATGAGGCGGTGGAGATGATCAGTGATGATCTCATCGGCGATCTTGCCGGCGCCAAGAAGCTTGGTATGCGCACCACGCTGGTTTTAAGCGGCAAAGTCGCTTCGGTGGCGGAGATACCCCCGTCGGCACGGGCGTGGGCCGACCGTGTGGCCAATGACATCGGGGTGGTATTCGGGGTAGAGAGAAGGAGAACGGCATGACACTGGAAGCGCTGCGTAAAGAGATCGACCGGATTGATGACGAGTTGCTCAAACTCCTGAACGCCCGGATAGAGGTAGTGCAAAAGGTGGGTGAGCTCAAACACCGTACCGGTGGGGCGATCTACCGTCCCGAGCGGGAGAAAGCGATCATCGAGCGGTTGGTAGCGCAAAACCCCGGTCCCCTGACACCCGCGGCCATCGAGGCGATTTTCGTGGAGATTTTCGCCGTGGCCCGCAATTTCGAGCAACCCCAGCGGGTCGCCTATTTGGGGCCGGAAGGAAGCTTCACCCATCAGGCCGCAGAGAACCGTTTCGGCGCCATGAGCGAGTACATTCCCCTCCACTCCATTCCCGCCGTTTTCAAGGCGGTACACGCCGACAGGGCCAAATTCGCGGTGGTACCTATTGAGAACAATACCAACGGTTTTGTGGGTGAGACGCTGGATGAGCTGGCCAAAACCGATCTGAAGATTGTGGCCGAGCTTTATATGCCCATTCATCACTCCTTTGTCACCAAAGCCCAGCACCTGCATCAGGTGAGACGTATCTACTCCAAGGATATCGCTTTCAACCAGTGCCGCAACTTTTTGCTGGAACACGATCTGGACAGCGTGGAGTACATACCGGTGGAATCGACGGCCAAGGCGGCCCGTCTGGCGGCGGAAGATAACCAGAGCGCGGCCATCTGTTCCCATATCGCCGCCAAGCTCTACCGGGTGCCGGTGATGTTTGAAAATATCGAGGACAACCACAAAAACCGCACCCGCTTCATTATTTTGAGCGATTTTGAAAACCAGCCGAGCGGTGAAGACAAAACCTCCATCCTGGCCCGTCTTAACGACAGGCCCGGCAGTCTGTACGAGTTTTTGCGAAGTTTTCACGAAGCCCGCGTCAATCTCAAAAAGATCGAGAGCCGTCCGGCCGGGGAGGATGCCGGATTCGACTACTGGTTCTATATAGATTTTGAGGGGCACAAAGAGGAGCCGCAGGTGCGCGCACTGCTGCAACAGCATGCCGATGCGGTGAAATTTTTGGGCAGTTATGTCCAAAACGGTTAGGAAAGAGCCATGCAATTCAACCCCGTCATCCAACGTCTGAAAACCTATGAACCGGGCAAGCCCATCGAGTCGGTGGTGCGGGAGTTCGGTATCGCCCCCGAGCAGATCGTCAAACTCGCCTCGAACGAAAATCCCCACGGTTGCAGCCCCAAAGTCGCCGAAGCCGTGGCGGCCAGGGCGGGGCAGATGTACCGCTACCCGGATGATACCATGGGCGCGCTCAAACAGAAGCTGGCGGCACGGTTTGGAATAAATACGCGCAATCTGATCATCGGGGCGGGGAGCGATCAGGTGATCGAGCTGGCTTCCCGCGCGCTTTTGGAGCCGGGTAGCGCAATTTTGCAAAGCGAAATCACCTTTGCCATGTACCGGATCTACGCGGCCCAGTGCGGCGCCGAGGTGATCTGCGCGCCCGGCGTGGCGCATGATCTGGAGGCGATGCTCTCGCTTTATCGAAAACACCGCCCTCGCATTGTCTACATCTGCGCCCCCAACAACCCCACCGGCGATTGTCTGGACAGGGTGGATATCGAAAACTTTATCGAAAAGATCGATGCCGATACGCTGGTGGTCGTCGACGGCGCCTACCAGGAGTACGCGGCCTACAAAGATAGTGCCAAGGCGTTGGATCCTTCGGCTTTGATTGGGCGGTTTGACAACGTGCTTTACCTTGGCACTTTCTCCAAAGCCTACGGCCTCGGCGGGATGCGGGTAGGGTACGGCATCGCGTCGGAAGAGATCATCGGTGCGCTCTACAAGATGCGTCCGCCTTTTAACGTCACTACCCTTTCATTGGTGGCGGCCGAGACGGCACTGGAGGATGAGGCGTTTGTGCAAATGAGCATTGCCGACTGTTTTGAGCAGATGGCGCGTTACGTGGCCTTTGCCGAGGAACGGGGATTTCAAACCATTGAGAGCTATACCAACTTCATTACCCTTTTGACCGGACAAAGGGATGCGTCCGAATTGGCCGATGCGCTTTTGCGCCGGGGCGTGATTGTCAGAGACCTCAAGGGATACGGTCTCAACGCCGTGCGGGTAACCGTGGGAACGGCCGAGCAGAACGACCGGTTTTTCCGGGAGTGCCGAGAGATTTTGGATAACGGTGCGGCATGAACGTTTCCGAAATAGTTTCGCAACTGACAAAGCTTTACGAGAAACTGAACCGCTCCCAAAAGGCGGTTATCGCTGTGACATTGCTGGCGGTTATCGGTTTTATCGTCTTTTTGTTGCTGCACAATGCCGGCATGCGGGATGCGAACTATGCGGTTTTGTTCGATAGACTCTCATCGAAAGATGCCGGGCTGATTATTCAGGAACTGGAAAAAGAGCAGATTCCCTATAAAATTCCTGCCGACGGTGTGATAGAGGTACCCAAAGACAGGGTTTACAAGGTACGCATCGCGGTAGCCTCCAAAGGGTTGCCCAAAGAGAGCCATGTGGGGTTTGAACTCTTTGACAAACAGGAGTTCGGATCAACCGACTTTGATCAGAAGGTCAAGTTTTTAAGGGCGTTGGAAGGGGAACTTTCGCGCACCATTCAGAGTCTGCAACCCATCGAGAGCGCCACGGTGCATCTGGCGTTGCCCAAAGAGAGCGTGTTTGTCTCCAAAAAAACGCTGCCGTCGGCGTCGGTGGTTGTCAAAACCGTCGATGATATGCGGCTTTCGCGCAAACAGATTGCGGGCATCAAAAACCTGGTGGCGGCGGCGGTGGCCGACCTGACGCCCGAAAACGTGAAAATCGTCAACGAATTCGGGGAGTCCCTGAGCGATTCAGAAGAGGGCGAAAGTGAACTGGTCAAGAAGCAGATCGCCTACAAAAACCGCTATGAAAAGGCGTATGAAGATAAAATCGTCAATATTCTCGCGCCCATTATCGGCGGAAAAGATAGGGTGGTGGCCAAGGTTTCCGTTGATTTCGATTTCGCCCAGCGCAGCAGTGTCGAAGAGCGTTACGATCCCGAAAACGTGGTACGCAGCGAGCAGTCGATGGAGGAGAAGCGGGAAGGTCCCGCGCCCAAAGCGGTAGGCGGGGTTCCCGGCGCGGTCAGCAATATCGGCCCCGTGCAGGGAGTCGGCAGCAACGCGCAGTCCAAACAGAAATACCAGAAATCGACAACGACCACCAATTATGAGATCAGTAAAACCGTCTCCAACGTCAAAGGCCCCTTCGCCGTGGTGAAACGGGTGACGGCGGCAGTTGTCGTGGACGGCAAATACAAAGAGAAAAAAGACGGGACACTCGAATACGATCCCCGCAGTCCAGAAGAGTTGAAACGGATCGGCGATATCGTCAAACAGGCGATCGGTTTCGATCCCAAACGCGGGGATCAGGTCACTGTTTCCAATTTCAGGTTCGAGGACAAGACCACCGATATCGTCGCCGAACCCTACAACAGGGTCGTCAAAACCTTTTATACCTATGTCGAGCCGCTTATTCCCATCTTTAAAGTGCTCTTGCTACTGGTTATACTGTATGTCTTCTATAAGAAGATCATTATGCCGTTCGGTGAGAAGATGATGGAGATTCCCGTTGAAGAGGCCACAGAAAGTGAGCCGCTCCTGACGTTTGACGAGGAAGAGCACGAATCGCTGACGGAAAAATTCACCGAAATGCGCAAAAAGGTTGAAGAGCAGTTGGGGCTCAAAGAGGAGTTCAACGAAGAGGAGCTCAAATACGACATTCTTCTGGAAAAGGTCAAGGAGATGGCGGAAGAACGGACCGAGGAGTTTGCGGCACTGCTCAATGCCCTGATCCGTGACGAGGCGGAGATAGAGCAAAACGCCATGGCCAAAGCGAAACAGCAGAAGGAGAAAGAATGACGGTGCAGTTGACGCCGCAGCAGCGGGCCCAGCTCGAAGAGCTTTCGATGGCGGAGAAGATCGCCATTTTGCTGATCCAGCTCGGTGAAGAGGTGACTACCAACGTATTTGCCCACTTAGAGATCGAGTCGATCACCGAAATCTCCAAGTTCATCGCCATGGCCAAAACCATAGACCGGCCTATCGCCATGGCCATTTTGGAGGAGTTTCACGCCATTTTGCAATCCAACCAGTATCTGAGTACCGGCGGTATGGAGTATGCCAAAGAGATTTTGTACAAGGCACTGGGACCCGAGGAGGCAAAAAAAATCATCGAACGGCTCTCCAAAACCATGCAGGGCAGCCACAGTTTCAGTTTCCTTTCCAAAATCAAACCCCAGCAGTTGGCCGACTTCATTGTCAACGAACATCCCCAGACCATCGCGCTGATTCTCGCGCACATGGATCCCAACGACGCGGCCCAGGTGTTAAGCTTTTTCGATGACGATCTTCGCGCCGTGGTGGCCATGCGGATGGCCAACCTGGGCGATATTTCACCCCAGATCATCAAACGGGTTTCCACGGTATTGGAGAACAAGCTGGAGTCTCTGGCCAGCTACAAGGTGGAGGTGGGCGGTCCCCGGGCTGTCGCCGACATCTTCAACCGGCTTGGGCAGAAAGCGGCCAAGTCGACCCTGGCACAGATCGAGCAGCTTGACGAGCAACTGGCCAGCGCCATCAAAGAGATGATGTTTACCTTTGAGGATATTGTCAACCTGGATAACAACGCCATCCGCGAAATTCTCAAAGCCGTGGACAAAAAGGATCTGATGCTGGCGCTGAAGAGCTCACCCGAAGAGCTCAAAGAGCGGTTCTTGTCCAATATGTCCCAGCGGGCACGGGAGGCGTTTGAAGAGGAGATGCAGTTTATGGGTGCGGTCAAGGTCAAAGAGGTCGAAGGTGCCCAGCGCAAAATTGTCGAAGTGGTGCAGAAGCTGGCCGAAGAGGGTGTCGTGACCATCGGTGAGGCCGAGGAGATGATCGAATAGCATGGAAACGGTGATTCCTCCCGAAAAAGTGAAGCGGCACATCGTACAGAAATACCAGTTCAAGGTGCTGGTACCTGACGGTGTGGATGAAAAAGTGGGGGAAGCCCAGATCGAGAACGGCAAGATTCAGCGCTACATTTTCAACGAGCTGTCCGGTACAGAAGGGCGAAAAAAAGAAGAGCCCCCCGCTTTATCCGATACCGAGGAAGAGGTGAAAGAGGAGGAGTTGACCGTTGAGCCCGAAGAGGATAACAGCGGCTTGTCCGAGGAGCTGCTAAAACGGGTGGAGTCGCTCTCCGATGAGTTGGTCAAGTGTCAGATGGCTCTGGAGAAGAGGGAAAAAGAGCTGGAAAGCAGGTTGGAAGAGGAGCGTAAAACGGCCTTTGAAGAGGGTGTGGCCGCCGGTCGCAATGAAGGGCAAAAAGCGTGCGAAGAACAGCTTGCCTCTATGCAGCGGCAGATAGAGGCGTCGGTGCAGGCTCTGGAAGAGAGCCGTCGGAAATTTTTGGACAAAGTCGATACGATCGAAGAGGAGTTGATCGAAACGGCATTGGATCTGGCCAAACAGGTGATTGTCAAAGAGGTCAGCCGGGATTCACGGGAGATTGCGTTACGGCTTGCCCGTCTCCTTCTTGATGAGATCAAAGAGGCTTCATCCGTGACCCTCAAAGTCAATCCGCAGGATTATGACTATCTCTGTGAGTCGCTGAAAGAGGAGAAGATCAAGATCATACCGGATAGCGCGATCTCGCCGGGCGGTGTGGTGGTTATCAGTGATGTCGGCAGTATCGACGGCGATATCATGCACCGATTTGAGCGGATCAAAGAGGCAGTTTTTGGAACAGGAAAATAGAAAACGATGAAGAAGAGTCAGATAAAAGCGATGAGCGTGACGGAGCTTGAGGCACTGGCGCAAAGGATTCGCGAAAGAATTCTTGATGTGGTAAGCCGAAACGGCGGCCATCTTAGCAGTACCCTGGGCGCGACGGACCTGATTGTGGCGATGCATTACGTTTTTGACGCCGACAAGGATCCCTTTTTGTTTGATGTCAGTCACCAAAGTTACGCCCACAAACTGTTGACGGGGCGGTGGGACGCGTTTGAGACACTCAGGCAGTTTGGCGGTCTGAGCGGTTATACCAAACCCGATGAGTCTCCCGCCGACTACTACGTGGCCGGTCACAGCTCCACCTCCATCTCCCTGGCCGTGGGGGCGGCCAAAGCGATCCGTCTGCGGGGCGAAGAGGGTAAGCGGATTCCCGTGGCGATGATTGGAGACGGGGCCATGAGCGCGGGTATGGTGTATGAAGCGCTCAACGAGTTGGGAGACCGGAAATATCCTGCCATCATCATCCTCAATGACAACGAGATGAGCATCGCCAAACCTATCGGCGCGATCAGCCGGATTCTTTCGCAGGCAATGGCCAGCCCCTTTTATCAGAAGTTTAAAGAGCGGACCGAAAAGATGCTGGAACATTTCCCCGAATCGGCCCGCTATATGGCCAAGCGGATTGAGGAGGGGATGCGGATGATTACCCCCGGGATCCTTTTTGAGGAGATGGGGCTTGAGTATATCGGGCCCGTAGACGGTCACGATATGGCTCAGCTTGTCGAAACCTTTCAGACCGCCCGTTCCATGGGCAAGCCGGTCATTGTCCATGCCCAGACCACCAAAGGCAAAGGGTACAAGATCGCCGAAGGGTATTACGAGCATTGGCACGGCGTGGGGCCTTTTGACAAAGAGAGCGGCAAGAGTCTCAAAAAGAGTAGTCGTCCCAGCGCCACCAAGATTTTCAGCGACAAACTGACCCAGTTGGCGGAAGTGGACGAAAAGATCGTGGGTGTCACCGCCGCCATGCCCAGCGGAACGGGTATGAAGCAGTTGATGGAACGTTTTCCCGAGCGTTTTTGGGATGTGGGCATTGCCGAACAGCATGCGGTAGCTTCCATGGGGCCTTTGGCCAAAGAGGGGTTCAAACCTTTTGTGGCCATCTACTCCACCTTTTTACAGCGCGGGTATGACCAGGTGATTCACGACATCGCGCTGATGAATCTTCCCGTGGCCTTCGCCATTGACCGGGCGGGTATTGTGGGTGAAGACGGCGAGACCCACCAGGGGGCTTTCGATATCTCCTTTTTACGAACGGTTCCCAATATGACACTGTTTGCGCCCAGAGATGACGCAACCCTGGAGCTCGCGGTCGAATTTGCCGCCAAATATGACCGTCCCTGCGCTTTCCGTTATCCCCGCGGCGTCATGCGTCTACAGAGCGGTCGCTACCCGGCCACACCCTTTACGGAAGGTAAAGCGGAGTGGCTGGTTGAGGAGGGTGAGATTTTGCTGATCGGTTACGGTAACGGGGTAGGACGCGCGGAAGAGGTGCGGCTACTTCTTGAAAAAGAGGGCATACGGGCCGCGTTATTGGATTTGCGGTTTGTCAAACCGATCGACCGGACGCTTTTAACCAAGGCAGCGGCGCGTTTTTCGCGCTGGTTCGTTTTCAGTGACGGCGTGCGTTCCGGCGGCGTGGCTACGGCGATTATGGAAGCGTTGCCTCCTGAAGCATTGCAAAAGATCTGTCTGGTGTCGTTTGAATATGAAGATGCGTTTATCCCCCACGGTCAGACACAAAAAGTGGAAGAGGCATTGGAATTGGATGCCAAGAGTTTGAAAGAGAGAGTTGTAAAGAGCCTGTAACCGCTTCCCCAAAAGGGGAAAGGGCCGATTAGAGTTCGTCGGCGTGTTTTTCGAGGTATTCGGCCACCCCTTTGGGATCGGCTTTCATACCTTCCTGACCCTTTTGCCAGCCGGCGGGGCAGACTTCGCCGTATTCGTTGGTGAAATGCATGGCGTCGATCATACGGAGCATCTCGTCGATGTTACGTCCCAGGGGCAGGTCGTTGATGACCGCATGGCGAATGGTGCCGTCGGTATCGATCAGGAAAGAGCCCCGCAGGGCCACACCCGCATCTTCCAGAAGTACGTCGTAATCACGGGCGATCTGTTTGGTCAGGTCGGCGACCAGCGGGTAGCGAACCTGTCCGATACCGCCTTCGGATACCGGGGTGTTTTTCCATGCCAGGTGGGTGAAATGGCTGTCTACGGACACACCGATGACATTGATGCCGCGGCTGGTGAACTCGTCAAGGCGATGATCAAACGCGATAATCTCGGAAGGGCAGACAAAAGTGAAGTCCAGGGGATAAAAGAAAAGGACGGTGCCTTTTTCACCGAAGTTTTCGTAGAGGTTGAAGTTGTCGACAATCTCGTTGTTGCCGAGAACCGCGTTGGCGGTAAAATCGGGTGCTTTTTTGGTAACCAGCATAATGGGTCTCCTTCTTTGTGATTTTTTTATTTTAAGGTGGCAAAGATTATATCACACTCTTTTGTCAAAGGTTGATTACACGCGGGGATTAATCTTTTACGGACATTTCGATATAATCCGGCCTAACCCTGTTATAACGATAATATGCAAAGGAAAAACGTGTCAAGACGCTATCTGTTTACATCCGAGTCGGTGACGGAAGGGCATCCCGACAAAATGGCCGATCAGATCAGTGACGCCATTCTCGACTATATTATTGAAAGAGATCCCCATGCCCGTGTGGCATGTGAAACACTGCTTTCCAACGGCTTTTGCGTAATTGCCGGTGAGTTGAAAACGATCACCTACGCCCCCATGCAGGATATCGCCAGGGAAGTGGTGCGGGAGATCGGGTATACCGACGCACTTTACGGGTTCGATTACCGCTCCGCCGGCGTGCTCAACGGTATCGGCGAACAGTCTCCCGACATCAACCAGGGTGTGGATCAGGCCGGTGGCGCCATCGGGGCGGGTGATCAGGGATTGATGTTCGGTTATGCCTGTCGGGAGACGCCTACGCTGATGCCGTTGCCTATCTACCTGGCCCATCAGTTGACGGAAGGTCTGGCCAAAAAACGCAAAGACGGCTCTTTGCCCTTTTTGCGTCCCGACGGCAAGGCGCAGGTAACGGTGGAGTATGTGGACGGCAAACCCCATAAAGTCAAAACCATCGTAGTCTCTACCCAGCATGATCCCGATGTCAGTCACGAAAAGCTCAAAAACGCCATTATCGAAGAGCTCATCTATGATGTGATCCCCGAGGCGTTGCTGGATGAAAACGTTACCTATCATATCAATCCCACCGGACGTTTCGTGATCGGCGGTCCGCAGGGAGACGCCGGCCTGACGGGGCGTAAAATCATTGTGGATACCTACGGCGGAAGCTGTCCCCACGGCGGCGGGGCTTTCAGCGGTAAAGATCCTACCAAAGTGGACCGAAGCGGGGCGTATGCCGCCCGATACGTGGCCAAAAACCTGGTCGCTTCGGGGGTATGCGACAAAGCGACCATCCAGATCGCCTATGCCATCGGTGTGGTGGAGCCGGTCTCCATTATGGTGGATACCCACGGAACGGGAAAAGTGGATGAAGAGAAGATCGAAGCGTGTGTCAGGGAGCTTTTCGATCTGACTCCCAAAGGCATTATCGAAACCCTCGATCTTTTGCGTCCTATATACAAAAAAACGGCGGCATACGGTCACTTTGGACGGGAGCTGCCGGAGTTTACCTGGGAGAAGACCGACAAGGCTGACGAAATTCGCCGAAAGCTCGGTCTGTAGGGCATTTAAATACTTTTTAAATATGTTGTGTTATAGTACGTCTGATCAAAATTTACAAAGGAGCTGTACATGGCAGTAATGATTACTGATACCTGCATCAACTGCGGAGCCTGCATCGACGAATGTCCCGTTGAAGCCATCGTTGACGATGAGGATAACCCCACCGGAGAAGAGATCTATTACGTCTATCCCGACAAGTGTGTCGAGTGTGTCGGTTACCATGACGAGCCCGCCTGTGCAACCGCCTGCCCCACCGAAGGTTGTATCGTATGGGCCGAATGTGCCGAAGGAACGACCTGCCGGGATGATATCTCCGCAGAGGCTCGCGCAGAGCATCAGCCTGTCGTCGAATAATCTTCCTTTTCAAATCGGCGGTTGATCGTTGTGTCAACCGCCTTCTTCGTTTAACCACTCCATAACTTTTAAATAAACTTAAACATCTTTTTTGTATAATGCCACCCATTTTAATCAATCTGGAGCAATCTCTATGGAACAGACTCTTTCCATTATCAAACCCGACGCGGTTCAAAAAGGTGTGATCGGTAAAATCATCGATCGTTTCGAAAGCAACGGCCTGCGCATCGCGGCCATGAAAAAAGTACAACTCAGTACGGAAGATGCCGGCGAGTTCTATGCCGTTCACAAAGAGCGCCCCTTCTTCGGCGAGCTTGTCGAGTTCATGACAAGCGGTCCCGTTGTTGTTATGGTACTTGAAGGTGAAAACGCCGTAGCGAAAAACCGTGAACTGATGGGTGCCACCGATCCCAAAGAAGCGGCGCCCGGTACCATCCGCGCCGATTTTGCCGAAAGCATCGACGCCAACGCCGTACACGGAAGCGACAGCCTGGAAAACGCGGCCAAAGAGATCGCTTTCTTCTTCGCTCGACGCGAAATCCTCTAAGCTTTAACGGATTGCGTGTTGCAGGTTCAACTGCGAAAGGTACGCGAAACGGAAAGCACGTTCCTGATGGAGAAAGGGAGCGTTCGCTGCATTGGAAGTTTTTGGCGTAGCGGTGAACTTGTCAAAATTGAAGGTATGGTCGAGGGAAAGCTTCGGCTTACCTGCGATCGGTGCGGAGAAAGTTTCGAAAAAGAGGTGTCGGAGCCGTTTGTTCTTGAAGCGAGTGACCGCCCGGTTAAGGTGGATGAATCGCTTGATGTGATAGAATGCTTCGACGGAATGGTCGATTTTGACGAAATATGTGAAAGTGAGATCGCTTCCATTGAAAGCGGATATCATCTTTGTCCCCGATGTGAGAGGGACGGAGAGTTTGAAACCGAACTATGAAACTGTAAGGAGATTATGATGGCAGTACCTAAGAGACGCAACAGCAAAACCCGGGCGGCCAAACGCCGAACCCACTACAAAGTGACACTGGCCCGTCCGGTCAAAGATGCGGACGGCACCTGGCGTATGCCCCACCGGATGAACAAATTCACAGGTGAATACAAATCCTAAATGGTTCGTATCGCCGTAGATGCGATGGGAGGTGACTTCGGTCACTACCCGATCGTAGAAGGGGCCATATTTGCCCTTAAAAAGAAAAACTTTCTGCCTGTCTTTGTGGGTGATGAAAACAAAATCGCTCCGTTGATCCCCAAAAAATTCCGTAACAAAATCGAGATAGTTCATTGCAGTGACGTGATTGCGATGGATGAGCACGCGACAGATGCGCTCAAACGGCGGGATTCATCTATTTACGTGGCGGTCGATCTGGTACGCAGAGGGGAGGCGGATGCCGTTGTCTCCGCCGGTCACAGCGGGGCGACCATGAGCCTTGCCACATTGCGGATCGGTCGTATCAGAGGCATTTCACGTCCGGCCATTGCCACTTTCATGCCGACGCAAAAAGCTGGAAAACAGACCATTGTGTTGGATGTCGGTGCCAATGTCGATTGTGATGCCCAGAATCTTTTCCAGTTTGCCGTTATGGGTGATGCCTATGCCAGCAAGGTATTGGGCAGCAGCCATGTCAGGGTCGGCCTTCTTTCCAACGGTGAAGAGGCGACCAAGGGTAATGAGGTGACCAAGGAAGCCTATACCCTCATCAGTCAACTCGACAGCTTTGTCGGTAATGTGGAAGGCGGCGATATCTTTAACGGCAGTGTCGATGTGGTCGTATGTGACGGTTTTGTGGGCAACGTTTTGCTCAAAACCAGCGAAGGGGTGGCCGAAACCATCAGTCACTATATGAAATCGGAGATCAAGCGTTCTCCCGTCTCCATTGCCGGTGCGTTGCTTATGAAGCGGGTTTTCAGAAAGCTCAAAAAGCAGATCGACTACGCGGAATACGGCGGTGCCCCGCTGCTCGGCGTCAAGGCCTGTACCATCATCAGTCACGGCAAAAGCAATCCCAAAGCCATCAAAAACGCGATGTTCCAGGCTATCCGTTTTGTTGAATCAGATGTCAATGAGGCGATTCGTAAACGTCTTGAAACGTTGAACAGTTAGCAAAAAGGTTTTTCATGTACGCAGCGCTGAAATCGATCGGTGCCTATCTGCCCAAAAAAGTGATGACCAACCACGATTTCGAGAAGATGGTGGATACGTCCGATGAATGGATCACCAAGCGGACGGGAATCAAAGAAAGACGCATCGCGGCGGAGGATGAGACAACCAGTGATATGGGGGTTGAAGCCGCAAAACTGGCCATTCACAGAGCGGGTTTGAAAGTGGACGATATCGATATGATCGTTTGCGCCACCATCTCACCCGACTATCTCTGTATGCCCTCGACCGCCTGTATGATCGCTTCCAAGCTTGGCCGGATCAATGTGACCGCTTTCGATATTTCTGCCGCCTGCACCGGTTTTATCTATGCGCTTGCCGTAGCCAAAGCCTTTATCGAATCGGGTATGAAAAAGAATGTTCTGATTATCGGGGCCGAAAAGTTGAGCGCCATTGTCGATTATACCGACCGGACTACCTGTGTGCTTTTTGGTGACGGTGCCGGTGCGGCCGTGATCAGTGCCACGCGTAACAAAGCCGAAGCGATTAAAGATATCCATATCTCCGCCGACGGCAATTTTAGCGATTTGTTGATGACACCCGGATGCGGCGCCAACGAACCCTGCTCGGCAAAAGTGTTGGAAGAGAAGCGCTGTACCATGAAGATGAAAGGGAATGAGACGTTCAAAATCGCCGTGCGAACTCTGACCAGCGATGTGGTCAATATCCTTACCGATAATGAAATGGAAGCGGATGATATTAAACACTTCATTCCCCATCAGGCCAACTACCGTATTATTAAAGCGGTAGGTGATGCGCTGAAAATGACGGAAGAACAGGTGGTACTGACGGTTCATAAATATGGCAATACCTCTTCGGCGTCTATTCCCATGGCTATGAATGATTTATGGGAAAACGGACGTTTGCAAAAGGGTGATATGATGCTGTTGGATGCTTTTGGCGGCGGATTGACCTGGGGAAGCGCTCTGCTTCCGTTTGCCGGCAAAGCGGCAAAATAAAACAGGCGCTGTTGCGCCTTTTCCTCTTTTTTTACTTTTTTCCCAAAAAAACTCAAAAATTCCTGCACAGCACTTGACAAGCCGTTGGGTACCTGCTATAATTCCCGTCCACAAACGACGAGACCTCGGGTTGAG
>JAADEJ010000067.1 GCA_013153475.1 Campylobacterota bacterium | reverse complement strand
AGAGAGAGCGCCATCTACAACCACTACGAAAACAAAGAGGCCATCTTAAAAAGCATCATCGGCCAGATCTTCGAGACCCCTTTTGAGATGAAAGAGATTGAGGAAAAAGCCAAGCGGGGCAAACCTTTTTTGCGTGAGTTTATTGTGGCCTACAAGCTGGTGGCGTTTGACAAAAAGAAGGAGAAGCTCTTTCGGGTACTCATTAACGAGCTGTTTCAAAACCGAGCGCTTAGAGAGAGTTTTTTGCAGGAGTTTCACCAAAAAGATATCAAACGGCTCTCACAAGCTTTTTTCGTGATGATGCAAGAAGGTCTCATACGCTCAAACGACCCCATGTTCATGGCCCAGGAGTTTTTGGCTCCCCTCTTCTACTTTCGGCTTCAGCTCTCTTTGACCAAAATAGACAAACAATCCACCACCGCCCTTTCAACTATCTTTGAGCGGCACGTGGACTTTTTCTGGGAGTCGGTAAAACTTTGAATGGCTTGTTTTTTCGGCGCGTTTCGATGCGCCTTTACGAAGAGTAGAGGGAAAAAAGAAAGAAAAGCTCTCTACTCTTCATATATGACGTATACGATCCCCTCTTTTTTCAACGTCGCCGTATTTTGCAGCGTCGCGTGGTCGATAATCAAATGGATCTTATGCTGGGCGCAAAGCTTTTTCATAAAATCCCTGTCAATGGCATCCATGGCGAGAAACTCTTTTTCCCTGACTTTCAGATAGACCGTTTTGAGTTGGGGAATGAAGTCATATTTTCCGATGCTTCCCTCAACCCCCTCTACACCGGAAGCGATACGGTGCTCCGCCAGCACTTCGGCGATTTTCGCCCGCATCATCGGGGAAAAACTACGAATCTCACTCTCGGGAAACTCAAAATAGAGCGTATGGGGATACCCCTTCCGCAAACCGGGAGCCAAAGCCTCGAAAGCCAAAAAATTCTCACTCTCATGCCAGGGACGCGCCAAGACGGAGAGTGAAACCGGTTTGTCCGCTTTCGCCAGCACGGCGGGCAGTTTCTCAAACACCTTTTTCATGAAAAGCGAATCGAAATCGAGCTCTCGTAACAACACTTTGAACGTTTCGTACGAGATCACGGTCCCTTTTTCCGTCACCGCGTCGAAACGAAGATGATAGGAGACCTCCGTATCGTCGGTTAGGTTGACAACGGGCTGCATGGTCGGGCGCAAACGGTCGTTTCGCAATACATCCAACAAAATCTCCCGCCACTTCTTCTTGGAGACGGTACCGCACTTTTGTTCCTCTCGGCAGACGGATATCTGGGAACGGTTCTCGAAAGAGGCGTTCATGACCGCCGTATCGAGCGTACACATCACGTCGCTCATTTTGTCGTTACGACGATAGGGACAGATGCCGATATAAAGCATCATCGTCTCTTTCAACTGATAATCGAGCAACAGGGCGTAAAAGGCCTGAATAAACCGCTCCGCCATCTCCTTGGCTTTTTTGGTAGAGGTATTTGGCAACAGCAAAAAGAACTCACTGCCGTTCAACCTGAATGCCAACGCCCTCTCCATCTCTTTCACTTGTGCCTCTATTTCACGGGCAAACTCGAAGAATATATCATCCACCACATCACGGCCCACGATTCTGTTGGCGGTCGTCAAACCGTCGATGCGAAAAAGCATCGTCATACCGTTGGCCCGGACATCGCTGGCGAGCAGATATTCCGGAAATTTCAGATAAAGATAGTCACGGTTATAAAGTCGCGTCACCTCGTCACGGTAATGATCCTCGTCCCCGATAATCATACCGCTCTCAACAGCCTGAAGGCTCTCATGCATTCGCGTGACACGCTTTTCGATCCGCTGCCACTCCGAACCGAAAAGACGGGTAAGAAGCCGGGTCGGCTTTTTGGCGGGGTCTTCGAAAAAGTCCCAAAACTGCCGGCACGCCTCTTTGGCGTTGGTAAGCATACACGTCTCATAACGGCGAAAATAGAGGAGTATCAAAAGACCGAAAAGCGTAAAGGCCGATGTATCGACAACCCATCGCCACGCTTCCCGCCTGGCAGAAAAGGAAGCGGTCAGATAAACCTTTTTCCCCGCTTCGTTTTTCAACGAGAGCTCAAGGGGTGCCGCGTCCTTCTCGAAATAGCGCTCAACCACACCGATAACCGGCGTGCTCTCCTTTCTGCTATAGGAGTAGACCGGAAGGTGTTCATCATCCTGAATCTCAAAAGAGGCGAAACGGCCGCCCTTCTCTATCGGCTCGAAAAGTTTTTCGATCTCGATGTTTTTGAGAGGTTTGCGCGAGAGGTCAGAAAAGAGTGTGGCCAACTCCTGCCGGGTCTGTTCCAAACGGTTGTCAAACTCGTTTTGAAGCCAGAAATAGTCACCCGCGGAAAAAAGCACAACGCCCGCTCCCACCAACAGAGAGCTTTTCAAAACGGACATGGAGCAGGATCGCATCTTCCCTCTTTCCGGTATCCGCCAATAGTAACGAATACCCGTTTGCTATTTTGATAAATTATAGGTGAAAGAGGTTTGAGCCAATCTTAAACGGTTACAGTCGTTAACGGTAAGGAACCAATTCCACACCGATATGACCCAGATAAAAAACCCCGCCGTCGAGATTGTAGGCGTTGTAACCGTTTTTACGCAGGAAGTCCGTCACCATCCGGGTGCGGCTTCCGGTACGGCAGATCAATCCCACAGGGGTCGTTTTGTCGGCCACTTCGGTGTATTGTTTTAAAAAAGCGTCCACGTCGTAGTCGCCGTACTCGTCAAAAAAGGTAATGCAGTGCGCTCCGGGCAGTACACCCGTCTGGCGCCACTCCATTTCGGTACGGATATCGATAATCACAAGCTCGCCACTCTCAAGCAGCTCTTTTGTAGGCCTAAAATGAACGGAATGGGAGGGTATCAGACTCACGTTCTATCCTTCTTACAGTCGGTTTGCGCCATTGTATCATCAAGCCATTTGATGTAATTTAAAAGGACCCATCTAATTTACGCAACATATCCCTGTAGTGATCTACCCCCCTGAAACTCTTCTCCAGGCGCCAACGCAAAATAAACTCCACGATCTTTCCCTTCAACGCATCGTCAAGACTCTCCGCCCTGCCGAAATAACGCAGATTGAAGTTGCGGCTTCGACGCCTTCCCCGGTCTTCGTATGGAGCGATGGCGATCATCTGAACATAACGCCTCTGAAAAATCTCTCCCAGATTTTCAGGCTGAAGCGAGACTCCGGTAAGGTTGATGGCGCTGTAGTCAAAAATTCCTTCAAACGGGCCGCCCTTTTGGGCCAACTCCAGTTCGGCATACAGCGCTTCCAGACGCTTGAGATTTTTTTTACGTTCAATTTCGTAAGTGGCAATGGCGTCCGCTTTTTTGGCCAGGGCCTTGAGGCGTTCAAGTTTGTTGTCCATCACGACTCCATATTAAAAAATATCACAAGCCATTTTAGCGCGTTTTTATGGTAAAATCAACCGCAATTTTTTAGTAGGATCACAACCGATGGACTACCTCTCAATCACCGGTCCCAGCCGATTAAACGGCGAAGTGACCATATCCGGCGCCAAAAACGCCGCCCTCCCCCTCATGGCCGCCACCCTGCTGTGCGACCGGCCCGTAACCGTCTCCAACATTCCCGACGTAGCCGACATTCGCACCCTATTAAAGCTCTTTGGCAAGCTGGGTAGCCGGTTTGATTTTGAAAACGGCACCCTGCGTATTGACAACAGTGCGCTTTCCAGCACCACCGCCACGTATGACATTGTCAAAACCATGCGCGCTTCCATTCTGGTGCTCGGCCCCCTGCTGGCACGCTTTGGCCGCTGTGAGGTGAGCCTGCCGGGCGGATGCGCCATCGGCCAGCGCCCCATCGACCTGCATCTCAAAGCCCTGGAGCAGATGGGCGCGACCATTGAGATCAAAAACGGCTACGTTGTGGCCACCGCGCCTGACGGATTAAAAGGCGCGCGCATTATTTTTGACAAAATCACCGTCACCGGCAGTGAAAACATCATTATGGCCGCCGCCCTGGCCAAAGGCAAAACCGAAATCATCAACGCCGCCAGGGAGCCGGAGGTGGTGCAGTTGTGCGAAGAACTGCAAAAATCGGGGGTTGAGATAGAAGGCATCGGTACGGATGAATTGACCGTTTACGGGACCGACCGCCAACCGGTCTGCCTGCGTGATTTTGCCGTCATTCCCGACCGCATTGAGGCGGGCACCTACCTGTGCGCTGCGGCCATTACCTACGGCTCCATTACCCTAAAAAACGTCCGTCCCGACCATCTTGACGCCGTCACCGCCAAGCTTCAGGAGGCGGGTTGTCGCATTGAGAGTGACACAAACACCCTTACCCTGCATCCCGCCGCCAGGTTGCGCGCGTTTGAGATTTCCACCACGGAATACCCGGGCTTTCCGACCGATATGCAGGCGCAGTTCATGGCGTTGGCAACACAGGCGGAAGGGGTAAGCATTATTGAAGAGCGGCTCTTTGAGAACCGTTTTATGCACGTAAGTGAACTGCAAAGACTGGGGGCCAGTATTCATCTCAAAGGCAACACCGCCACCCTCCACGGCCCCATTCAGCTTCTTGGCGCCGACGTGATGGCCACCGATCTTCGGGCCAGTAGCGCCCTGGTGCTGGCGGGATTGGCGGCAAGCGGCGTTACCAATGTCCACCGCATCTACCACCTTGACCGCGGCTACGAAAACCTCCACGGCAAACTGGCCACGCTAGGGGCGAAGATCGAAAGACTCAAAGAGTAACCCCCCTACTCCTCGAAAATGATGATTTCGTAATTGTTCTTGGTCACAATGGCTTTGTGGCTGGGAATAGTGGCATGGGTATTGGCTTTCTCCAACTCCTGCCGCAACGAGTCGATCTCACTTTGCATGGCGTCGATCTGCTCTTTGAGGCGCAATATAATATCCACACCCGCCAGGTTGACCCCAAGTTCCCTTGTCAGGCGCAAAATCATCTTGATACGGTCGATGTCGCGCTGGGAGTAAAGGCGCATGCGCCCCTGGGTGCGGGAAGGTTCAATCAGCCCTTCCCGCTCGTACTGGCGCAGGGTCTGGGGGTGGATATTCAAAACTTTGGCCACCACGCTGATCAGATAGACCGGTTCGTCATAGCTGTGCATCATTCACCTCCGGGGAGTTTTTCTTCCATCATTTTGGCCAATTCGGGATCAAGCTCTTCCACTTTGGGCAAAACCACGTCGGCTATCAGGTAAAGGTCGCCTTTTGTCTTGGTTTTTCGGTTCATCACGCCCAACCCCTTGACCCTGAACTTCTGGCCGTTTTTGGTGTTTTTGGGAACTTTGAGGGTAATCTCCTTCTCCAGCGTCGGCACCTTGACCTTCCCGCCGAACATGGCGGTTTTCAAAGGTATCTCGATGGTTTTGTAGAGGTTGTCTCCCTCTCTGGTGTATTCGGGGCTGGGTGCCACCTCCACTTTCAAAAGCAGGTCGCCCCGGTGCCCCTGGTAACTCTTGCCCTTGCCGCGGATGCGCAGGGTCTCACCGCTTTTGACCCCGGCGGGAATGCGGATGTCAAAGTGCTCGCCGTTGAGGTCGATGCCGTGGGTACCGCCCAACACCGCCGTATTGAAGGGAATGGTGATGCGGGCGTTGATGTCCAGATCGGGCATACCGCCCATGTCAAAGCCGCCAAACCCTCCGAATCCGCCGGAAGAAAAGCCGCCGAATCCTCCCGACGCACCGCCGAAACCGCCGCCGCCGAAGATGTTGCGCAAGATCTCTTCCAGATCGACGTTGGCGCCCTGCCCTCTGGCAAAATCATGGAAACTCTGCCCGCCGAACATCTGGTCGCCGAACTGGTCATACTGTTTCTTCTTTTCAGGATCACTCAACACTTCATAGGCGGCGTTGATCTCCTTGAACTTCTCTTCGGCACCCGGCTCTTTATTGATATCCGGGTGATATTTGCGGGCCAGCTTTCTGTAGGCCCGTTTGATCTCTTCGGGGCTCGCGTTTTCGCTTACACCCAACGTTTCATAAAGGCTTTTGCTCATGCCTTACTCCTTCTTGAATAACTCATCCTGTTTTTTAAAGCGAATTCTATCATATAAGTTTAGTCCATGTCAATCAACTTAAAAGAGTGTCGTCACAAAATCTTATGTAAAAAAGAGCCGTTTCAGGCACGCTCTGCTCCAGCAGACCGCCGGCACTTTTTTGGCATACGCCTCATAATCGGCGCCAAACTTTTTTCTGCACTCACGCTCTTCAAAAGTGAGCACCATCACCGCGATAAAAAGCATCTCCAAAGGGGCGATAAAAAGGATATAGGAGGGTGAGCCCACCAAAAAGGCCAGCGCCATGGGCACCAGCGCCAGGCCAAAGAGCATGGGATGGCGCATATGGGCATAAATGCCGTCGGTAACCAGCCTGTCGGTCTCAAGCCTCGGAACGCGGGGAGAGGATTTGCCGTATCTGGCCAGCTCCCGCCCGCCCACGGCCGCGGCGCGAAAGGCAAAACGCATCAGCACGACCCCTACCCCAAAGGTAAGCAGATGCCACACCGGCGAGAAGAGCAGTGTCTCAAACCGGCGCGTATCCAGCCACAAACCGCCCGCCACGCCGCCGACAAGCAGTAGGAGCCAAAGCAGGAGACGAATAACCACCGAAGGTGTCGTAACCCTTTTCATGACGCCGTTATCTCCTTTTGTCTATAATTTCGCGTAAAACATATCATAACAAAGGTTACATATGCGTCCACTTTCCGCGTTTTTGGCGCTTTTACTGCTTGTAGGGTGCGAGCAAAAGCAAGACCCCGCTACCCGCTATGACGCCAAAGCCCTGCTGAAACAGAAGTGTTCCCAGTGCCACAACCTGGATATGCCGCCCCAAACCTCCCCCGACGAGAAAGCCCCGCCCATGATGGCGGTAACCTTTCACGTGCGTGACTTCATGAAGGTGGCCAACCCCGCCGAGAAGCGGCGCAAGTTTATCGACTTTGTGACCGACTACGCCCTCAACCCCTCCGCCAAAAAATCCTATTGCGATAAAAAGAGCCTGGAAAGCTACGGGGTGATGCCCTCGCAAAAAGGGAACATCACGCCCGAAGAGCTCCAGGCCGTCGCGGGCTATATGTATGACCATTACGATCCCGAAAAGTTCATGAAGATCATGACCGAGCGGGCCCGGCTGGCCGCCATGCCGGCTTACAAGCGGGTGCTTGAGCAGAAAAACTGCCTGGGGTGCCACGGGCTCAAAAAAGACAAGGTCGCCCCGGCTTTTTCCAAAATCGCAAAGCGCTACCGCGACAACCCCGACGCCATGGCCCAAAGTATCCGCCACGGCAGTCGGGGCAAATGGGCGGGCTTCAAACTGGCCATGCCCCCCTTTAAAGACCTTACCCCCGCCGACGCCAAAGCCGTGAGCGAGTGGATTTTGAAAGAGGCCAGATAGTGGAACTGCTTGGGTTTTTCCTGCTGGCGACCCTGCTTTCAACCCTTTTTGCCGCCGCCGGGGCGGGGTCGGGTATCGCTTTGATTCCGCTGTTGAGCTTTTTCGGGGTCGATTTCAACCTGGCCAAGGCGGTGGGACTCTTTTCCGGGTTTGCCACCACCGCCACCTCCACTATTCTCAACATCCGCCGCAAGGCGGTGGAGTTTCGCACCGTCCTTCCCCTGGCTCTTACGCTTCCGATCTTCTCGCCGCTGGGCGCCCAGCTTTCACGCTTGGTCGATCCGACGGCGGTCAAAGGCCTGTTCGCCCTTTTCCTTCTCTTTAGCGCCTCCATGATGCTCTTTTTCAAAAAAGAGGCCAAAACCCGATATGACAAACCCTGGGTTATGGCTTCGTTGGGCGCCCTGGTGGGTACGCTGGCCGGTCTGCTGGGGGTTGGCGGCGGCAATATGCTTTTGCCGCTTCTTATTTTGCTGGGATTCGCGCCCAAAAAGGTGGCGGTGGCGGTAAGTTTCGTGGTACCGTTTTCCGCGCTTGCCGCCTTTTTCGGCTACGCCTCTTTCGTGACCATCGACACAAGCCTGCTGATCGCCTGCACGGCCGGAGCCGTCACGGGCGCGGCGATCGGCAACCGGCTTTTGCATGAAAAACT
>JAADEJ010000040.1 GCA_013153475.1 Campylobacterota bacterium | reverse complement strand
CCGGTGGCGTTTTGGAAGCTTCGGGTCGTCATAGAGCCACCAGATCAGGATATGGGTGTCCAGCAGACAGGTCATAGCGATTTTTCGCCAAAGAGTTTTTCGATCGTTTTGTCGGCTTCGTCGAAACGGGTCATATCCAGCGGCTTGCCTTTCAAGCGTCCCGGACGGCGTTTGGCGGGCGGTTTGTTGTAGGGCTTGAGCACGGCGACCGCTTCGCCCGCTTTGGCGATAATCACCTCTTCGCCTTTTTGGGCCAGTTCCACCAGTTTGGAGAGGGTCGTTTTGGCTTCATGCATATTGACGATCATCTTCGCTCCTTTAGCTAATATTAGCTAAAGTACGATTTTTTGTCAAAGTTTCTTGATCTTCTCGATCTCATCCCGCAGTCTGGCGGCCTCCTCGAACTCCAGCCGTTTGGCCGCTTCGTGCATCTTTTTGGTCAGCTCCTTGACGATCTTCTGGCGCTCTTTGGCGGGCATCTTTTCGAGTTTGCTTTTTTTTTCGTACAAGATACCGTGCTCTTCGAGCTTGAGGTTTTCGTCCAGTTTGCGGCCCACGGTTTTGGGGGTGATGCCGTGCTTTTCGTTGAAGGCCTGCTGCTTCTTGCGACGCTCCAGCGTCGTGTCGATGGCCCGGCGCATGGAGTCGGTGATCTTCTTGGCGTACATCAGCACTTTGCCGTGGACGTTACGCGCGGCGCGGCCCATCGTCTGAATCAGCGCCGTTTCGCTGCGCAAAAAGCCCTCTTTGTCGGCGTCGAGAATGGCCACCAGCGAGACTTCGGGCAGGTCGAGCCCCTCGCGCAGCAGGTTGATGCCCACCAGCACATCGAACTCCCCGGTGCGAAGCCCCCGAATGATCTGGTTGCGCTCGATGGCGTCGATGTCAGAATGCATATATTTGACCTTCAGCCCCAGGTCGTTGTAGTAGGTGGTCAGCTCCTCGGCCATCTTTTTGGTCAGCACCGTAATTAACACCCGTTCACCCCTGGCGACGACTTTTTTGATCTCGTCATAGAGGTGCTCCACCTGATATTCGCTATCGACCACCTCCACCTCCGGGTCCAGCAGGCCCGTGGGGCGGATGATCTGCTCGGCCACGACGGCGGAGAGTTCCAACTCCAGCTCGGCGGGGGTGGCGGAGACAAAAAGGTAGTGGGGCGCTTTGTCGATAAACTCCTCAAATTTCAAAGGCCGGTTGTCCAGGGCACTGGGGAGGCGGAAACCGTATTCGACCAGCACCTCTTTTCTGCTTCTATCGCCCGCGTACATCCCCCGAAACTGGGGCAAACTCACGTGGCTTTCATCTACGATGATGAGATAGGGGCGGTTTTTGATCTCGAAGTAGTCCAGCAAAGAGTAGGGGGTCTCCCCCGGTTTTTTGCCCGTTAAATGCCTGGCGTAGTTTTCAATGCCCTTGCACATACCGGTGGTCTCCAGCATCTCCAGGTCAAACTCGGTGCGCTGTTTAAGCCGCTGGTATTCAAGCAGCTTGCCCTCCTTTTTAAAGTAGGCCAGCCGTTCCGCCAGCTCCTCCTCGATGCTTTTAATGGCCCGTTGGAGCCTGTCGGGGCCGACAATAAAGTTGCTGGCGGCGTAGACGGTGGTGGTTTTGAGGTTGTCGATTTTGCGGTTGGTGAGCGGGTCGAAGGTATAAATCGCCTCCACCTCGTCGCCGAAAAACTCCACCCGCACCGCCTCTTCTTCGCTGTAGGCCGGGTAGATGTCGATGACGTCGCCCGAAACCCTAAAGTTACCGCGGTCAAAAAAGTTGTCGTTGCGGCTATATCCCATCTCCACCAGCCGCAGCATCAGGCTTCGCTGGTCGATCTCGTCGCCGATTTCAAGTTTTTGGACCATCTTTTTGTACTCGATCGGGTTGCCCAGACCGTAGTTGGCGCTGACGGATGCCACGACGATCACGTCGTCGTAAGTAAGAAGGCTGGCCGTGGCGCTTAGTCTTAGCCGCTCCAGCTCTTCGTTAATGGAACTGTCCTTCTCAATAAACAGATCCTGCCGGGGGATGTAGGCTTCGGGCTGATAGTAGTCGTAGTAACTGATGAAGTATTCGACATGGTTGTCAGGGAAAAATCCTTTGAACTCGCTGTAAAGCTGGGCCGCCAGCGTTTTGTTGTGGGTCATGATGAGGGTGGGCATCTGGAGCTTTTGGATAATCTGCGCCATCGTGAAGGTCTTGCCGCTGCCGGTGACGCCAAGCAAAGTCTGGTAGCGGTGGCCCGCTTGAATAGAGTTGGTGAGCAGTTTGATGGCTTGGGGTTGGTCGCCGGCGGGGGCATAGTCGCTTTTGAGTTCAAAGAGCAAAAAGATCCTTTGGTAAACGAAGAGTTTTTGACTATAATTATACCAATCGTAAAATCCCAGAAAAAGTGAGCGTGAAAAGAGATGGAAAATATGAATCCGCTGGAAAAACTGGCCCAGAAAATCGACGGCATGATCGTCAAACTCAAAAACCTCGAAGATGAAAACGCCATGTTGCGCAACGAATTGATGGCCGCCAAAGCGCAAAACGAGGCCAAAGACGCGCAGATCGCCAAACTCAACGACGAGTTGGCCATGAAAGACCTGGAGATTGAAGAGGTCATCGGCAAAATCGAGGCCATTCTGGGCGAATAATGAAAAAAATCACCCTCGCCGTCGGCGGCAAGCAGTACACCATTTCGCTGGACGAACCCTATGCCGAGGCGATGGAAAAAGAGATCAAAGAGACCTTCGTGATGGGCCAGGATAACGATGTAAAGGTGCTGTTACAGGCCTATCTGGCCAAGCAACTTGCCTATTTCGAGACTGTCAACGAAGTTAAACGACTCCTGGATAAACTCCCCGATTAAGCGTTTTTTTACCGTAACTGTCACATAATGTTAGGTGAGCCTTCGTAGCGACGAAGGACGTAAAACACCATTCAACACAAGGAGCAATCATGCGACGCGGTTTTACCATGATCGAACTGATCTTCGTGATCGTGATTCTGGGTATCCTGGCGGCTGTGGCCATTCCCAAACTGGCGGCAACCCGTGACGACGCCAAAATCTCCAAGCTGGCGGCCAACGTGAGCACGCTGGTCAGCGATGCGGGAGCCTACTACACTTCTCAGGGCGAAACCAACTGGGGAAACGCCCAGTGGGGTGACATTACTAACGTAGAGCTGTATACCGACAAAAAAGGTAACACCAGTGCTAAAACAACCGGTATTACCGCGGGATCCGTATATATCGTTGCCGATCCGGGAAGCAGCTCAGACTCTGACTGTTTTAAAATCGATGCGACCAGTGACGGTAACCTGACGGTAGCCACCGGTTCAAATACCGGAACAGTCTGTTCAGGTGCCCAAGAGCTGGCGGCAGACCTGATCAAAACCCACTCCTTCGGCGGTCGCGGCATCGTTCGCTAAGCTCGTTGGAGAAGAGCCGGGGTGCGCCGTCAATCGGCGCCCGGCTTTTTTGTGAAGGGCTGAAAAGAAGCTTTTCATAAAAAAGCCAGGGGAGAATGGGGAGATGAAAAGGTCCGGGTTTACGATGATAGAATTGATTTTTGTCATCGTGATCCTGGGCATTCTGGCGGCGGTGGCCGTGCCGAGACTGACGGCGACAAGAGACGATGCGGCGGTCTCCACCGTCGCGTCTCAGATTATGACCGGTGTGGAAGAGGTGGCGGAATATGCCGTTTCCAAATTGCGCGTGGAGGACAATCTTTCACAGATGTCCAATGCCTATGCCGGGCTGGAGAGTCGGGGTGACGCGACGGTCAACACCTCTCAAAAAAGTATAGATATCAAAATGGGTTCGGTCAGCAACTGCGTGACGGTTTCCGTTAGTAGCAGCGGCACGGAAGAGAACCTGACGATCCAGTTTGCCAATGCGTCGGGTGATGCGCTTTGTGAGATGTTGCAGGGCGTCGTGCCGAAAGATAAATTTCCCATGCGGTTAAGGGGGCGATATGTGGTACGCTAAGCGGAACGGTTTTACCATGATCGAACTGATTTTCGTCATCGTGATTTTGGGTATTTTGGCGGGCGTGGCCATTCCCCGTTTTATGGCGACGCGTGAAGACGCCTACGTGGCCAAAGCGCAGGCCAAGGTAGACGCGGTTCGCAGCGGTCTGCAAAATTACCGTTCCAAATCTCTCCTGAGCGGTTCGGGTGCCACCTATCCCTCCTCTTTGGATAGCGGCGGTAAACTCTTTGCCGAAGTGGCCGAAGGTGTCACGTCCGGTACAAGCGCCGGCAAATGGGAAGTTAACAACAGCCGGTACACCTATCATACCGGCAGTCACGATATTGTTTTCGATTACGATTCCGGCACCGGCGCGTTTGACTGCAACCGCTCCGCCACCTCTCCCTCATCTTTGTGTGACGATTTTGAGTAATTTTCGGTGAACTTCTACGAAGTTGCCGTATTGGGGCGCAAGATCGCGCCGTTGACCTATACTTCTGACGAAAAGCTCCAAGAGGGGCGGAGAGTGATCCTTTTGTTGCAGGGCCGGGAAGTAGAAGGCGTGGTGCTGAAGGCGGTTGAAAAACCGTCCTTTAAGACAGAACCGGTTCAGCGGATCACCTCTTTCGTTTACGCTTCCTGGCAGATGGAGACGGCCCGTTTTATCGCGGGGTACTATCGGTGTCAATTGGGTGAGGCACTGGCCCTTTTTCACCCCTACTCTTTCTTATCCTCACACCCCAAACGCTCCGATCTGGCGTGGCGATCTACCCTGACGCCGGCACAAAGTGAAGCGGCCGACAGGTTGGCCGACGCCGGCGGTCTGCTCTTTGCGCCTACGGGCAGCGGAAAGACGGAGGTCTACTTTGAACTCTTTGCCCAGACGCTCAAAAAGGGCAAAAGCGCTATTTTTTTGATGCCAGAAATCAGCCTCACGCCCCAGATGCAAAAGCGCTTGCAGGCCCGCTTTGGCGATCTGGCCGTTATTTGGCACTCCCGGCTGAGTAAAAAGAAGCGTGAGGAGACATTGCAGAAGATCAGGGAAGGGGCGGCGCGCATTGTGGCCGGTCCCCGCTCGGCGCTCTTTTTGCCTCTGGATCAGATCGGTCTGATCGTGGTGGATGAGGAGCATGACGACAGTTACAAGGCCCATTCCCGTCCCCGTTACCACGCCAGGGATGTGGCGCTTTATATGGGAAAGGTTTTGGGCGCAAAGGTGGTGCTTGGCAGTGCCACGCCTTCGGCCACCAGTTACGCCAGACAGCCGGTGACGCGCATCGCCTCACCCTACATTCAGACCCAAAAACGCTACCTTTTTGAAAGCGGCGGCTGTTCATTGACGACCGATATGCTGGCCCGCATTGAGCGACACGTCAAAGCGGGCGGCCAGGCGATGATCTTTTTGCCCACGCGTGCCAATTACAAGTATCTCTATTGTGAGGGGTGCGGCCATACGCTTACCTGTCCTTTCTGTTCGGTGGGCATGAGCCTGCATAGCAAGAAACGGGCGGTGCGGTGCCACTACTGCGGCTATGCCGAGCGTATCCCCTCCGCCTGCCCGCAGTGCGGGCAGGTAATGCGTAACGACCGTATGGGAACGGCGGAGGTGGTGGCGCTACTGGAAGAGAACCTGCCCAACGTGCGGGTACAGCAGTTTGACAAAGATACCATCACCACGGCCAACAAACTGCAAAAGGCGCTGGATAGGTTCGCCAAAAAAGAGGTGGATGTGCTGGTGGGCACCCAGATGCTGGCCAAAGGACACGACTATCCCGATGTGACGCTGGCCCTGATTTTGGGACTGGATTACCTTTTGGCCATGCCCGACTACCGGGCCAGGGAGCGGGCCATGAGCCTGTTTGTGCAGATTGCCGGGCGGGCGGGGCGCAGCCGGGAGGCGGAGGTGGTGGTGCAGACCAACCAGCCCGACTTTTTCCGGGATTTTCTAAATGATTATGAAGGCTTTTTGAAAGAGGAGATTGCCGATAGAGAGGGGCTTTACCCGCCCCACGCCTTTTTGTGTCGGCTCCTATTTGCGGCCAAAGATTTCCAACGAGGCGAAACGGCGATGCGCCGTGTCGAGACGGCCCTGCGAAACCTTGGCGGACTGGCGGAAGTGGTGGGGGCGGGCCAAGCGCCAATTGAGCGGATTGCCGGAAAGTGGCGTTTTCATATTCTGCTAAGAAGTGCCAGCCGCGCCAATCTTCTCAAGGCTGTGGCGGCGGTGGAAGACGGGCGTTTCGAGGTCGATATGGACCCGGTCGATTTTGCGTAAGGTGTGTTATAATCGGCGCTATGGAAGCGATACGTTATGAAGAGTTTTATACCATTGAAGACTACGATAAGTGGGAAGGGGACTGGGAACTGATCGAAGGGCGTCCTTACGCCATGTCGCCGGCGGCGACGGTGATCCACCAGCGCATTGCGTTCGGGTTGATGAAACTCCTTGACGAGGCGATGGCGGAAGCGTGCGAGGGGTGTTATGTGGTAGGAGATGTCGATTATGTCGTTGCCAGCGATACGGTTTTAAGGCCGGATGTGGTGATAAGTTGCGAAGAAGCCCAAAAACGGTTGGAGAAAGCTCCGATAGCGGTTTTCGAGGTGATTTCACCATCGACGGGAAGGCGCGACGAGACGATGAAAATGGAAATCTATCGTCAAGAAGGGGTGCGCTGGTTTGGATTGGTCTATCCGGCTTCACGTATCATCAAGCTTTTTCGTTTGACGGAGTTTGGCACCTATGTCAAAATGGGTGATTATACCGATGAGACGGTGACGCTGGAAGATTCACGTTGCGCGTTGAAACTTGACTTTTCCAAGATTTGGCAATGATTCAACGCTATCCGACCAGAAAAATCTATGTGGGCAACGTACCCGTAGGCGGTGACGCGCCCATCTCCGTCCAATCCATGACCTACAGCCGCACCGCCGACGTGGCGGCGACGGTGGAACAGATCAACCGGCTCCATTTCGCCGGGGCCGATATTGTACGTGTCGCCGTGCCCGACTACGAGGACGCCTACGCTCTTAAAGAGATCCGCGCCCAAACCTCCCTGCCGCTGGTGGCCGACATTCACTTCAACTACCGCCTGGCGCTCATTGCCGCCGAGCACGTCGATTGCATCCGCATCAATCCCGGCAATATCGGTGAAAAGGGGCGGGTCAAAGAGGTGGTCAAGGCCTGCAAAGAGCGGGGCATACCCATTAGAATCGGCGTCAACTGCGGCAGTCTGGAGAAGCAGTTTGAAGAGAGATACGGCCAGAGTGCCCGGGGGATGGTGCAGTCGGCCATGTATAACATCAAGTTTCTGGAAGATTTGGGCTTTACCGATATTAAGGTTTCTCTTAAAGCCAGTGACGTCGAACGCACCGTGGAAGCCTACCGGACCCTTCGGCCCCGGGTGGATTACCCTTTCCACCTGGGGGTGACGGAGGCGGGCACGGTGTTTCACGCCACCATCAAAAGCGCCATCGGCCTGGGGGCGCTACTGCTGGACGGAATCGGCGATACGCTCAGGGTCTCCATTACCGGGGAGCTTGAGAAAGAGATCGAGGTGGGTCGGGCCATTCTCAAAGACGCCGGGGTGGCCAAAGAGGGGCTCAATATCATCTCCTGCCCCACCTGCGGCCGGATCGAGGCCGATCTGGTCAAGGCGGTGGCGGAAGTGGAAGAGAAAACCAAACATATCAAAGCGCCGCTGAATGTGTCGGTGATGGGGTGCGTGGTCAACGCCATCGGCGAAGCCAAGAGCGCCGATGTGGCTATCGCCTACGGCAAGGGGACGGGACTGGTGATGGTAAAGGGCGAAGTGGTGGCCAAACTGCCCGAAAAGGAGCTAGTCGATCGCTTTTTACAGGAAGTGGAAAAATTGGCGGCGGATTTTGAAATGGAGAGTTGAGAGTTGAGAGTTGAGAATTCATTTTTAAAGCATGAGGCTCTTTGATGGAAGAGCATCTGTATAACTTAAATATCGAGCGGGCGGTTTTAAGCACGATTGTTTTTGACCCCCGGCAGTATGAGGAGATCGCCGCCCAGCTGAAGCCGGAGGATTTTTACCACCCCTTTCATCAGGCGGTTTTTGAGGCGATGGAGGCGCTTTTTACGGCCGATCAGCCGA
>JAADEJ010000057.1 GCA_013153475.1 Campylobacterota bacterium | reverse complement strand
TGAACAAACTCTACGATGATCCCGATCGCCTGCGCCACTCGGTGCACGAGTTCTACCTCAAATCCCCCGAGGAGATGGCCGAGCTCTACGCTGACATTACCGAGGCGCTGGAGCATACGATGGAGATCGCCGAGAAGTGCGATTTGGAGCTTAATCTGGGCAACCCGACGCCGCCAAACTTCAAGTTTGCCCGCGAATACGCCGCGAAGGAGGGGATCGAGGTCCCCGAGCCCGAGGCGGAGAACAGCTTCGCCAATGACGAGGCGCTCTTTATGCACGCCTGCCGTAAGGGGCTGGAGGAGCGACTCAAATTCGTCGAGCCCGACCGCCACGAAGAGTACCGGCAGCGTCTGGAGACCGAGATGGCGATCATCAACCAGATGAAGTTTCCCGGCTACATGCTCATCGTCTGGGATTTTGTGAGAGAAGCCAAGGAGCGGGGGATCCCCGTAGGGCCGGGCCGGGGGTCGGCCGCCGGAAGCCTGGTGGCTTATGCGCTCAAGATCACCAACATCGACCCGATGAAGTACGACCTGCTCTTCGAGCGCTTTTTGAACCCCGAGCGCGTGAGCATGCCCGATATCGATATGGACTTTTGCCAGAGTCGCCGGGGGGAGATCATCGACTACGTGGTCGAAAAGTACGGCCGCTACAACGTGGCGCAGGTCATCACCTTCGGTTCGCTTCTGGCCAAGGGAGTCATCCGTGATGTCGCCCGCGTGCTGGGGCTCAGCTACGCCGAAGCGGACAAGATGGCCAAATTGATCCCCGACGAGTTGGGGATTACGCTCATGGGCAAAGGCAAGGAGGGCGAAGAGGGGTTCAAACCGGGTGCCTGGCATAAAGAGCCCAAGCTCAGGGAGCTGGTGGAGACCAACCCCACCGCCGCGCGGGTCTGGAAGTTTGCCCTGGCGCTGGAGGGGCTCAAACGCAACGCCGGGATGCACGCGGCGGGGGTGGTCATCTCCAACGAGGAGCTTTGGCACAAGACACCGCTCTACAAGCCTTCGGGCGAAGAGACGCTGGTGACGCAATATTCGCTCAACTTCCTCGAAGATGTGGATCTGATCAAGTTCGACTTTCTGGGGCTCAAGACCCTGACGGTGATCGACAACGCCGTCAAACTGGTCAAAAAACGCCACGGGGTCGAGATTGACCTGGACAACCTGCCGATGGAGGACGAAAAGGTCTTCGAGACGATCCAAAACGGCGAGACGGTGGGGATGTTCCAGATCGAATCGGGCGGGATGCAGCAACTCAACGCCAAGCTCAAGCCCACCAACTTCGAAGACCTCGTCGCGGTGCTGGCGCTTTACCGTCCCGGGCCGATGGAGTCGGGGATGCTGGATGACTTCATCGAGCGTAAGCACGGCCGGCAGGAGATTACCTATATGTTCCCCCAGCTGGAGGAGATCCTCAAGCCCACCTACGGCGTCATCGTCTACCAGGAGCAGGTCATGCAGATCGTGCAGACGATCGGGGGCTTCAGTCTGGGCAAGGCGGATATCGTGCGGCGGGCCATGGGGAAAAAGAAGTTCGACCTGATGCAAAAGTACAAGGCCGAATTTGCCGAAGGGGCCAAAAAGCAGGGGCTCGATTACGACAAGGCCGCGGAGTTGTTTGATCTGATCGAGAAGTTCGCCGGCTACGGTTTCAACAAATCCCACTCCGCCGCCTACGCCATGGTCACCTGGCAGACAGCGTGGCTCAAGACCCACTACCCGGCCGAATTCATGGCGGCACTGCTTACCAGCGAAAAGGACAACACCGACAAGGTGGTCAAGTACATCGACGAGGCCAAACGGCTGGGCATCGCGCTGCTGGCCCCCGACATCAACCGCTCCGCCCTGGAGTTTACCCCCGACGCCGACGAGGAGGGCCGTGAGGTGATCCTTTTCGGTCTTGGGGCGATCAAAGGGGTCGGCGACGCGGCGGTCAACGCCATTTTGGAGGCGCGCAAAGAGGGGCCGTTTGAGAGCCTGGACGATTTTGTCAGCCGCATCGACACCCAGAAGGTCAACAAGAAGGTGATCGAGTCGATGATCAAGGCCGGGGCGCTGGATAGTTTCGGCTACAGTCGCCGGGCGCTGCTCGAAAGTATCGACGCCATCGTCGAGGCGATGCACGAGTCGGCCAGGGCCCAGCAGATGGCCGTGGGCTCGCTCTTTGGCGACGACGCGGAGCTGGTGAATATCAAGGTCGAGATCGTCCCGATGGAGGAGTACCCGACCAAGAGCATCCTGGAGCTGGAAAAAGAGTCTCTGGGCTTTTACGTCTCGGGCCACCCGCTCGACCCTTTCCGCGAAGAGCTGAGCAAAATCGACTACACGCTGAGCTCCGACCTGGACCAGGTGGACGAGAACTCCCAGGCGCTGCTGATCGGCAAGGTGGAGGAGATCACCACCAAGATCAGCAAAAAGGGCAACAAGTTCGGCATCGCCAACGTCATGGACCTGCACGGCAACATCGAGATCACCCTCTTTGAGCGGCAGCTGGAGCAGATCGAGCAGATGGATTTGGAAGAGCCCATCGGTTTTAAAGTCTCCATCAGCCGTGACGGCGACTTCGTGCGGATGCGGGTCCACAAGATTATGACCCTCAAAGAGTGCCGCAAAGCCAAGGTCGAGACCCGCTTGATTGAAAAGCCCGAAGAACCGCTGGTCGTCGCGCTCAATCTCGACCATGAGAAGATGCGTCTGTTGGAAGAGTTGCAACGGCTGGCGCGCAGCCATCCCGGGAGGCGGCCTTTGAAGATTCGCCTTGTCGCCCGTTTGCAGGAGGTGGAGATCGAGTCCCGTCTCTTTGTGGGGCATGAGTTCGCCGGCGCGGTGAAAGCGCTGGAGAGCGTGGAGGTGCTGGAGAGCGCCTGATTCTGTTTTGTCGTTTTAGTGGTAGGGTTTGGGTTTGGAGATGTAGTAGCCCTGCATATAGGTGACACCCATCGCTTTGATGGTTTCGTAAATTTCCCGGTTTTCGATATATTCGACGCACGTGTCGAGGTTGAGCTTTTTGGCGAAGCTGACGATGGTTTCGACGATCAGCCGGGAGTGGGGATCGTGGAGAATGTTGCGCACCAGTGAGCCGTCGATCTTGAGCATATCGAAATCGAGATTGACCAGGTGTTGGAAGTTGGCGTGACCGGAGCCGAAATCGTCCAAAGAGATGGCGCAGCCGTAATGGTGGAGGGTCTGAATGGCCCGACGTACCACGTCGTAGTTTTCGATCTTCTCGCTCTCGAGTATCTCGATGTGGATTCTGTGCGGTTCGGGGAAGGTGTGAACCTTTTCGATGAGGTAACGGAATACCTCGTCGTTGGCGATATCCTCGTAGGAGAGGTTGATGGAGAAGTGGGCGGGATGGGATTGGAAGGAAAAAAACGCCAGGTCGATGGTTCTGATGGTGATATCGAAGTAGAGGTTGGAACGCCTGGCGAGATCCAAAAAGGCGTGGGGCGCATGGACGAGATTGTCTTCGTCGACAAGACGCAAAAGGCACTCATAATAGTTGATACTGTTGTCGGCTACGTTGACAATGGGTTGGTAGTAGAGCGTAATCCGGTCCTCTTCCATCGCTTTTTTGATTTTACGAATCCACTGGAGGTTGTTTCGGTAGATGGAACTCATATCCAGTTCCGGCCGGTAGATGATAAAAGGTTTGTGCAGCTTCTTGGTGCGGGCTAACGCCATCGCAGCGGTGGGAAGCAGTGCCTCCCGGTCGAACGAAGCCCCGGCCCGCGCCCCGATCTGGATGGTGTCCGTGCCGACGGTAAAGGTGTGGTTGTGGATCTGGCTGAGCAGGGTGGAGATCTCCTGTGAGAGCTCTTCGTAGGTGTAGACCCGGGTGGTGGTGATGACGAACTGATCGGAGTGGAGGCGGTAGACGTCGAAATCTTTGCCCGAAAAATAGCCTTGAAGCAGGTCGGCCATCTCTTTGAGCAGCATATCCCCCGCCTCGTCCCGGTAGAGCTCGTTGATCTCATGGAACCCGTTGATATTGATGGCGATGAGGGAGTGTATATCCCGTTTTTCGTTGAGGCGTTCGCGCAAAACCGTACCGTTGGGCACCTGCGTCAGAGGATCCAGCCGTTTGAAATTCTCGAGCTCCCGTTGGCAGTCCTTCGCTTTCAAAGTACACCGTTCCAGCCTGTTTTGCAGCTCTTTTGTCTTCTCTTTGCGATATTTGAGTTTGTGGATCAACAGGGCCGGAATCACGGCTGTCAGGCCGTTGGCCGCCATGAAGAGCAGTACGAAAGGGCGGTTGGCGTAGGGGATGCCTTCCCAAATCTCTCGCAGCGCGAACCAGATGTGTCCCCAGTCGGCCAGGAAGGATGGCATGGGTCCTGTTGAAAAACTGACGGCAAGCAGCAACGGGGAGAAGAGAAGGTAGAGCCAAACCACTCCGGCAACGATCCAAACGGCGCGACTGTTTTGCATAGAGAAGACGTTTCCCCTTTAGATTTGTTTGTATTCAGCTCTCTCAAGTGTCAGAGGGTATGATAAAACGAATTAGCTTTGGTTCCCTTTTAACGGTGATCTCTCCGCGGTGGGCTTCGATGATCTGACGGGTCAGGGCGAGTCCCAGGCCGTGCCCCTTGGTCTTGGTGGTATGAAACGCCTCAAAAAGCTGATCGGGATCGGTGAAGGGTATGCCGCTGTCCTCTATCTGAAAAATTGTCTTTCCCGCTTCCTGGCGGGCCCGTAATGTCACGCTGCCCTCATCCTCTTCATCCTCTTCGATGGCGTCGATGGCGTTGTAAAGCAGATTTTGCAACACCATGGCCAAAAGGTCGGGATCGGCGGTGATAGTGGCCGTATCGAAGTCGAAAGTGAAACGGATCGGTTTGGTGTATCGGTAGTTCTCTACCGCCCGCAGACATTCGGCTTCGAGGCTCTCGAGCGTGAAGGGACGGATGCGGGGTTCGACGCCTTTGGAGTAGAGCAGGGTGCTTTTGATAATGCGTTCCACCCTGAAAAGGGCGCTTCTGATCTCGTCGACGATGGGACGGTTCTGGGGTGTGACCCGTTTGGCCAGTGTGGAAAGCAGCAGGGTAATGGAGCCGATGGGATTGCGGATCTCATGGGCCAGGTGGGCGGCCATTTGCCCCATGGAGGCCAGGCGTTCCTTGCGTTTTTGTTCGGTGATGTCGGTGGCGCTGATGATCCGTTTGCCGTCTCTTTTGCGTGATTTGACCAGGTAGTGGCGCCCTTTGAGATTGATTTCGGTCTCGTCCCCGTCGGGGGGAAGCTGTTTGAGGAGCTCTTCGAGTCCCCGGGTTTCACTGTTTTGTAAAAAAACCGAGCCGTCTTCGTTCAATACCCACAGGGCGTTGGGGAGGGCCTCGATGATCTCGCCGATCAATGATTGAAGCCTGTCGTAGGCGCCCCGCAGGGCGATGTACTCTTTCTCGACGTTGTAGGTCTGGGCGATGAGGTTTTCGAGCTGTTCAAGCAGGGTGGCCCTCTCCGTCTCGTTCATGGAGGAGGGGAGTTTGAGTTCATTCATCCAAGCAGCCTTTCAAAATCTTTCAGATCGAAGCACAGCAGGTTGGGATCTCGGTTTTCGGCCAGCTCTTTACTGAAGCCGCTGCGGGAAAAGAGGGCGAAGTAGTGGGGGCGCAGGCCCGAACGCGCACATTTGGCTTTCAGTTTGCTGAGCTGGCTTTTGCAGATTTTGTGGCTTTTCCATTTGCACTCGCCTACGATCACCTTGTCGTCGGCGGTGCGCGCCAGCAGATCGAACTCGTTGATCCTGTCCCAGTATCCGCCCTTTTCGAGAATGGGGCTTTCGGAAGCGAAACGGGTTTTGATGAGGGCGTTGGCCAACTCTTCAAACGTAAAGCTGACATAGCGGTCAAATCCCTCTTCCAGCGCCTTGAAAACGGGGGTGAAATCACCCGCTTCCACGGCACGGGCATGGGGTTCGACAAAGGTGAACCAGAAACGGTGGAAAGGAAGCGTGAAACGGACCTTGTCCTGTACGCTGTAGCCCCGCTCCTCTTTGCGTCGCCTGCCGTTTGACTGAAGCTTCGGCGGCGTTTCCCTGGAACTCTCTTTATAAAGGACACCCACCCCCGCCAGCGTATGGTAGATGCCCTGTCCGCGGGCGCGGGAGAGGGCGGCACGGCGGGCGATGTTGACCGGCTTGCCGTCGGAACGGGCCAGCGCTTTGAGGAATCGGCGGTTTTCCGGGCGCAAAAGGGCGGGCGGGATGATCTTTTGCCTGAAAAAGTCGTAACGGCCGAGGATATGACGTTCAATCGCCTCCCCGGGGGTTTCGTCGAACATCAGGTCGATATGCTCTTCCACACCGCCGAAGACGGCGTAAAACTCAATCAGCGGTTCGATCTCCAGATGGGGAAAACGGCGGTGAAAACGGCGGAAGGTTTCGATCGGGACTTTTCCTTGTGTCGGGGTTTTCTATTTGGCGCAATTATAACACACCTGTGTTACAATCTTTGCCATGAAACAGTATGAGATTGAACGGCGTTATCTGCTCTATCCCTGCGGGGTGAGAGGGTGGCTGAAAGCCTGGGACGTGGTGTGGGAGAGTGTGCCGATCAGGCAGTTTTACACGGTGGTCGAAACGGGGCGCGTTGAGCGTTACCGGCAGGTTGGGAACCGTTATTTTTTTACCCGTAAAACGGGGCAGGGACTCAAGCGGACGGAGGAGGAACGGCCGATTGCGGCCCGCGATTTCGAAAAGGCCCTCGCCAAACGTACGGGAGTGATGATTGTCAAGCGGCGCTACCGTTTTGAACTGGAAGGACGGCGGTATGAGTTGGATCGTTTCAAGGGGGCGTTGAAAGGGCTGGTGATTTTGGAGACGGAATTTGCGGATATGGCGGAAGCCGAGGCGTTCACGTTGCCCCGGCCCCTTTTGGCCGCCGTGGCGGAGGAGGTGACCGACCTGCCCCTTTATACCAACGGGATGTTGGCCAAACTCGGTCGTCCGCCGGCGCACGGTCCCTCCGCGGAACTTGAAACGAATGAGAAGAAGAGCCTCAAGGCGGCGGTTTCGGTGCGATTTGGCCCCTTTACGCCCGCCCGTGAGGCGGTGACGCTACTGATGGAGGGATTGGCCGAACGGGTGGCGCGCAACCGTGAGGCGATTTTGGCGGGTGACGAGGATCCGGAGCGGCTGCATCAGCTTCGCGTGGGTATGCGGAAGATGCGGGCACTGCTTTCGGTGAGCGGTCACCTGTTCGACCCGGTATGGGCCGAACATTCCAAAACGGTTTTAAAAAAGCTGATGACACCCACCGGGCCGAAACGGGATCTGGATGTGCATCTTGCGCAATTTTCCTTTTATCGGGAACTTCTTCCCGAAACGGATAGAGATGGCTTGGAGCCTTTGGAGGCGTTTTTGCGCCGGGAGGCGAAAGAGGAAGAGCGGCGACTGCTTCACCATTTAAACGAGCCGGCCTTTATGGAGGCCCTCCATGGCGTGGTCGATGCGTGTCGCGGGGGGAAAGCCTTTTCTTCCAGGGCGGGGGAACCGGTGTTGGCCGTTATGCGCGAACCGATCAAAAACCGGTGGCGTCGACTCTGTCGAAAAGGCAGGGCCATCGGGACCGATACGCCGGCGGAAGCCTACCATCGCCTGCGTATCGGCGTGAAAAAGATGCGATATACGGTGGAGTTTTTTGCGCCGGCGCTGGAGAGGGAAGCCGCTTCGGAGGCGACGGCGCATCTCAAACGTCTCCAGTCGGTTCTGGGTGCCCACCAGGATCTGGACGTGCAGCGCCGCTTCCTGGCGCGTCTGGCCGAAAAGATCGAGATGGACGGGCAGGCGCGTACGGCGTTGCGCCGGCTCAACGAAACGATGGCCGGGCTTGCTTGTGAAAAACGGCGGGAGTTTCACGGGGTATTTGGGGCGTTGCGCCGGCAGAAAGGGTTGTGGAAACGTCTTGTTTGTCGCAGGGGAAGCCGAAAATGAGCGGAAGCGGGCTCTATGTGGTGCCGAAGAGTCGGGGCGCGGGCGCTTTTTTTGTCGCCATGGGACTGACGGCCGGGTTGCGGCGCCGGTATGCCCGGGTGGCGGTTTTCAAGCCCATCGTGGAGGAGGAGAGTGACGAAGACATCAAGACGCTGATCGGCTATTTCGGGCTGTCCCAGCGCTATGAGGAGGCGGTGGGGCTGCGGATGGACGCCATTGTCGAGGGGTTGGCCCGACATTCGGAAAAAACGCTGATGGAAGCGTTGGTAAGCCGCTACGAGTCGCTTCAAGAAAAATATGACGCGGTGCTTTGTCTTGGGCACTATAACGAGCGTCTCGCGACACTGCTGGAGGCCGATCCCAACCTGACGTTGGCAGGCGCTTTGGGGCTGCCGGTGGCGGGGGTGATGCGTGCCGACGGCGCGTACCGATCAGCCGACGCCGCCGTCTGGATCAGGGCGCTGCGCAAAGAGGGGCATAGGGTCTTTGCCCTCTTTCTCAATCGCGCGCCGGATGGGCTGGAAGGGGATGAGATCGAGGGGGTGCCCTGCTATCCTATCACTTATCTTAAAACGTTGGATAGACCCACCACAAAAGATCTACTTGCCCATCTGGCAGAGGCGGGGCGGGTGCTCCTTCCCGGCAAGGGTGCGCCCAAAACGGTGGAACGGGTCTTTGTGGCGGCCATGGGGGTTGACGGGATGCTCAAAGATCTCAAAGAGGGGGACGCGGTGGTGGTGTCGGCCGATCGCAGTGATCTCCTGCTGGCCCTCTCGGCCCTTGGCCGTACGCAGGGCGGGGCGTTGGTATCGGCGGTGGTGATGTGTGACGGCGGGGAGCCCACCGAGGAGGTGATGCGGGTATTGGCCGCCGAAGGGGCGTTGACGGCGCCGCTTGTGACATCCCGGCTGGATACGGCGACCCTGGCCGTGCGCATGGCCGGTACGGAGGCGCGTTTGCGTCTGGAGGATCGGCACAAGATCGAGCGGGCTTTGGGCCATTTTGAACGCCATGTGGATGCCGGGCTTTGGGCGCGCCTGCCGGCGTGCGGGAAGGAGACGCCCCTGACGCCGCTCTTTTTACACCGTCTCTATGCCCGGGCCGCTTCACAACCCAAACGGGTGGTTTTGCCCGAAAGTGACGATGAACGGGTTCTGGAAGCCGCGGAGCTTGCCTCCGCCCGCGGGTTGGCGAAGATTGTACTGCTGGGTCGGCATGATGAGGTGGTCGCGAGGGCAAGACGGCTCGGATTCTCGCTGGAGGGGGTGGAGATTGTCGATCCTTCTGACGATTCGGCCCGACTGGACCGGTACGCCGACTACTATTACGCCAAACGATCTCATAAGGGGGTGACCCGTCAACAGGCGTTGGAGACAGTGGCGGACGTGACGGTGTTTGGTACGTTGATGGTGGCTTTAAACGAAGCGGACGCCATGGTCTCGGGCGCTGTGCATACGACCAGGGAGACCATTTTGCCCGCTTTGCGTCTGATTGGTATGCAACCTGGGGTCAAGTTGGTCTCCAGCCTCTTTTTTATGGGGCTTGAGAGCGGTGTGCGAGTTTTTGCCGATTGCGCCATCGTGCCCGATCCCGATGCCGAAGCGTTGGCCCACATCGCCGTGCAGTCGGCCCTGACGGCAAGAGATTTCGGCATAGAGCCCCGGGTGGCGCTTCTTTCATACGCCAGCGGCGAGAGCGGCGTGGGGGCCGACGTGCGGAAAGTGCGTGAGGCGACCCGCCTGGCCAAAGCGATGTTGCCCGATGTGCCCATCGAGGGGCCCATGCAGTATGACGCCGCCGTTGACGAGGCGGTGGGGCGTCGAAAACTTCCGGGCTCTGAGGTGGCCGGGCGGGCCACGGTGCTGATCTTTCCCGATCTCAATACCGGCAACAATACCTACAAAGCGGTGCAACGTGCGACGGGGGCGACGGCAATCGGGCCGGTTTTGCAGGGATTGGCCAAACCGGTTAACGATTTGAGTCGGGGCTGCACGGTGGAGGATATCCTCAACACCATCGCCGTCAGCGCCGTGCAGGCGCAAAAGGGTCGGGCATGATCGTTTTGGCCCTGAACGCGGGCAGTTCTTCACTGAAATTTGCCCTATTCGAGGGTGAGAAGGTCTTAAACAGGGGCGTGATAGAGCGCATTGGACAACCCGGCGGGCCGGCCGATATGCAAGAGGCCGTAAAGCGTATGGCCAAGCGGGTGGAAGCGGTGTGCGGCTGGGAGCGTGTCGGGGCGGTGGGCCACAGGGTGGTACACGGCGGCACGCGCTACAGTAAACCGGCCAGGGTGACGCCCGAGCTGAAAGAGGCGGTGGCCGAACTGGCGGTTTTGGCCCCGTTGCACAACCCGTTGAACCTGGTTGTGTTGGAGGCGGCTGAGGCGTTGGCGCCGAAAGTGCCCCATGTGGCGGTCTTTGATACCGCGTTTCACCAGACGCTGGCACCGTCGGCCTATCTTTACGGTCTGCCCAGGGAGGTTTATGAAAAACATGGGGTGCGGCGTTACGGTTTTCACGGCATCTCCCACGCCTATGCCGTCCAGACGGTGGCCGATTGGCTCAATCGCCCTGTGCGCTCTCTTCGGCTTATCACCCTGCATCTTGGCAACGGGGCAAGCCTGTGCGCCGTGAAAAACGGCCAAAGCGTGGATACCTCCATGGGCTTTACCCCCACCGCCGGGCTGGTGATGGGCACCCGGTGCGGTGACGTGGATCCGGCGGCTGTTTGTCGGCTGGAAGCGTTGGGGTACGATCCGCAGGCGTTGATGGAGAAAGAGGGCGGCCTCAAGGGGCTTTGCGGCGATTCGGATATGCGGGCGGTGCTTCGGCGCGCGGAGGCGGGCGAGGAGACGGCACGGGAGGCGCTGGCCGTTTACGTGCGGCAGATTCGCCGCTATCTTGGGGCCTACTGGCTGGAACTTGGCGGCGTGGACGCGCTGGTCTTTACCGGTGGCGTGGGGGAACGGGCCGCGACAATCAGGCAGATGGTCTGCGAGGGACTTCGGCCCTTTGGCGTGGTGCTGGATGAGACAAAAAATGCCCGCCATGCGCGGGATATCAGCGCTCAAGAGACAAAGGTGCGGGTGTTGGTGGTGCCCGCGGACGAGGAGCGGGCCATTGCCCGCGAGACCCTGGCCGTTTTACAGGCATAACAGTTAACATGGGATATAATTGCCCAATTTTCAAAAGACCCAAAGGAGAGAAGCATGGCAGTCAAAGTTGCGGTCAACGGTACGGGACGGATCGGCCTTTGTATTATTAAACTGGTCATGGAGCGCGAGGATATGGAGCTGGTGGCGCTTAATACCACCGCCACGCCTGAGATGCTGGTGCATCTGCTCAAATATGACAGCGTGCACCGGGGTATTGACGCGAAGGTCGTAGACGACAACACCCTGGAAATCGCCGGCAAGCCGGTACGGATGTTCAGCGAGCGGGATATCGACAAGCTCGATTTCGGCAGTACCGGCGCGGAAGTGGTGGCCGAGTGTACCGGCGTCTTTTTGACCACCGAAAAGGCCAAGCACTACCTCAAAGGGAGCGTCAAAAAGGTGGTGATGAGCGCGCCCGCCAAAGATGACACCCCGACCTACGTGATGGATATCAACACCCGTGACTACCGGGGGGAGGCCATTATCTCCAACGCCAGTTGTACCACCAACTGCCTGGCGCCTATCTGCAAGGTTTTAGATGATGCCTTTGGCATTGAAAACGGCCTGATGACCACCATCCACTCCTACACCAACGACCAAAACCTGCTGGATGTCAAACATAAAAAAGATTTTCGTCGGGCCCGGGCCGCGGCGATCAACATGATTCCCACCTCTACCGGCGCGGCCAAGGCGATCGGCCTGGTGATGCCGCATCTTAAGGGCAAACTCAACGGCTTTGCCGTGCGGGTTCCCACCGCCGACGTGTCGATGGTGGATCTGACGGTCAACCTCAAAACCCCCGTCACCGCCGAGATGATCGATGCGGCGTTTGACAAAGCGGCCCGGGAGAATCCCAAGATGGTCATTGTCGATCGCGACAAGCGGGTATCGGGCGATTTCGTCGGTTGCGAGTCCGGCGCCGTGTATGTGCAGGATCTGACCCGCATTGTGGACGAAAAAACCGTCAAAGTGGTAGCCTGGTACGATAACGAGTGGGGCTACAGCGATCGAATGGTGGATATGATGAAATTTGTCGCCACCCACGAGGGTTAAATGGCCAAAATTTTCGTAACCGGCGGCGCCGGCTATATCGGTTCGCACACCTGCGTGGAGCTGCTGGAAGCGGGCTATGAGGTGGTGGTGTACGACAACCTCTCCAACGCTTCGGTTGAGTCGCTCAGGCGTGTGGAGCGCATTACCGGCAAACCCGTCGCTTTTGTCGAAGGGGATATTCGGGACAAAACAGCCCTTTTGTCGGCGATGGAGGGGTGTAGCGCGGTGATTCACTTCGCCGGTCTCAAAGCGGTGGGCGAGTCGGTGCAAAAGCCTCTGGCCTATTACGACAACAACGTCTGCGGTACCGTCACACTGCTGGAAGCGATGCGACAAAAAGGGATAAAAACCCTGGTATTCAGCTCTTCGGCCACCGTCTACGGCGATCCGCAATATCTGCCGCTGGATGAGAAGCACCCTTTAAGCGCCACCAACCCCTACGGGCGGACGAAGCTGATGATCGAAGAGATTTTAAGGGATCTCTTTGTCGCCGAACCGACGTGGCGCATGGCGATTTTGCGCTACTTCAACCCCGTAGGCGCCCACGAGAGCGGGTTGATCGGCGAAGATCCCAGGGATATTCCCAACAACCTGATGCCCTATGTGTCGCAGGTGGCCGTGGGACGACTGGAGTATCTGCGTGTCTTTGGGGGTGACTACCCTACCAAAGACGGCACGGGGGTGCGTGACTACATTCACGTAGTCGATCTGGCTAAAGGGCACGTGGCGGCGCTCAAAGCGCTTCAAAAACCGATGTGCGAGGCTATCAACCTGGGGACGGGCAACGGCTACAGCGTGCTGGAGGTGGTCAAAGCCTTCGAGGAGGCTTCAGGTCGGCCGGTTCCCTACCGCATTGTCGATCGTCGGCCCGGTGACGTGGCCGCCTGTTACGCCGATCCCGCCAAGGCGAAAGAGCTTCTGGGCTGGGAAGCCCGCTACGATATGCGCCGTATGTGCGAAGACGCCTGGCGGTGGCAAAGCAACAACCCCCAAGGTTACGACAGCTGACATGGTGAGTGTTTCTGCCGCCGAGGCGACGGCGGTTTTGCTGGTCGCCGAAGTGTATGAGAGCCTTTGGCAAAGCGCGCCCACGTTGGGGGCGGTGCTGGGGCGGGTACGCGCCTACTGGCGGCGGCATCTTTTTCTGCTCTTTTTTATGCATCCATCGTTGTGGTGGACCCTTTTTCTCTATGTGGCTTACGGCTTCAAGGGTGCGCTGCTTGGCATGATGGTGGTGATGAAGGCGAGTGATTTGGCTCTGAAAATCTGGATGGTACAACGCCTGGAAGAGGGGCGGGTGAGCCCCGAAATGGCCGCCATGCTCTCACAGCCGCTTGCGCCCTGGATGCCCTGGATCAACGTACTCATCTACCCCTTTTTGCTCTCACTCGCTTTGGGATCGTGATATAATCGTTTTCATTGAAACAGTGTAAGGAGTGAAGGATGGATACCGCTTTTGATATGTTTATCGAGACCGAGGTGCCTGAAGGGGAGGTGATCATTTCGCGTACCGATCTCAATGGGGTCATTACCTACGTCAACGAGACCTTCGCGCAGATTTCCGGTTACGCCCCCGAAGAGCTCATTGGCCGGCCCCACAATATTTTGCGCCATCCCGATATGCCCAAATCAGCGTTTAAAGAGATGTGGGAGACGATCCAGGCGGGGAAGACCTGGGAAGGGTATGTGAAAAATATGCGAAAAGACCGGGGATATTACTGGGTTTATGCCGTCATTTCGGGTGTTTATAAAGAGGGCAAACTGGTTGAGTATAAGTCGATCCGCACCCCCGTACCCAGGCAAAAGCGCATAGAGATGCAAAAAGTCTATGACCGTATGCGCGAAGAGGCGAGCGAGGCGGTGCGGGCTGTCTGCTATCTGGATGCCGATACCTACAGCCGCTTGAAAGCGGGTGCCGAGAAGAAAGAGATGAGCGTGGAAGCCTTTTTGGCTGAAACGTTGGGATCGTAAAAGGGCGTTTTACGAAGTTTTGGAAGAGGGAGAGGCGGAAGCCCCTCCCTCTTTTTTTGCCGGTTCGATGCCGTAGTGGCACTCTTTTTCACGGATGTCGAACTGAATCTCGGCCGCCTTGAGTTTTTTGATCTTGAAGTTGAGGTTGGCGAAGTAGGAGGCCAATACCACCGCCACACCGGTGGGGATGATGATGTTATAGTCGTAGGTGATCTCCAGCGCCAATACCAGCGCCGTCAGCGGCAGCCGCATCACAACCCCCATGAAGACGGCCGAGCCGATGGCGGCGTAGGTGTAGGGTTGAACCTGAAAATCGAACATATTCAAAACTTCACCGTATCCGTATCCGATCAACGCGCCGATACTCATGAGGGGCAGAAAGAGCCCGCCGACGGCATTGGCGTAGAGTGAAATGGTCGTTGTTAAAATGCGTAGAAGCACCACCATTAAAATCAATACCACCGAAATATCGAGTTTGTCGTTGATCAGTGAGGAGACCACTTCATGGCCGGAGAAGAGGGCGAAGGGGGCGAAGTTGAGAATGGTACCGACACTCAGCCCGCCGATCAGCGCGAAAATCAGGTTACGCCGTTTGCCCCAGCGTCTCATGATCCAGTCGTTGAATGCGGCGAAGAGGCGGTTTCTGAGTGTCAGGTAGATAAAGAGGAAAAAGAGCACCACCGGAATGAAGAGCAGGGTGGTCGGCAGGTAGTCGAAATGAAAATCCCGACCGATGGAGTAGCGGAACATGATAGGATCGAGAAACTGGTAGGCTACCCCGAATGCCACGATGGCCGCCAGGATAAGTGTGCCGATGAGTCGCTGGATAAACTCGTAGGCGATGTTTTCGACGGCGAAGATGATGCCCGTAATGGGCGAGACGAAAACCGCCGCGATACCGCTACTGGCTCCGATACTCAGAATAAGCCGGACGAACCGTTCGGGAACGTGAACCAGTTGGTTGACCTTGTAGGCGATCATGGCGCCGATGGCGGCGGAGGGGCCTTCGTTTCCCACGCTGTAGCCGGTGGCCAGTGAGAGGATGGAGGCGATGATTTTTAAAAAAAGTCCTTTGAGGGTAATGAAACGCTTGTTGCCCGTGACCGCTTCGGCGATTTCGGTGACACCGTATTCGCGTACGCCGGGGTCCCGTTCGATCAGGTAGTTGACGGCCAGAATGGCCAGGGTGGGCACCAGGTAGAGGTACCAAAACGGCAAAGAAGTCGCGTTTTTGAGCGGATTGCCCATAAAGAGGATTTCGGAAAGATAGCGGGTCGCCAGCACGTAAAGAGAGATCGCCATACCCGTCAGGACACCCGTGAGGATGGAGAGCGAGAGGATTCTGGCGACAACGGGCATGGCTTCTCCTCTTTTTTTGGGTCTTATTATAAGCTTTCATCGGTTAAAAACCGTTTCAATGGGCGTTCACTTCTTTCTATTTTGAAAGGAGTGTGTCGTATATAAGCGTTTTGAAAAACGAAAAAAATTAAAATAGAAAAAAACAGGCCGAATCGAGAAAAGGGGAGAGACGTTTGAGGCGGACCGGGTATGTGCTGTGGGCGGCGTGGCTGACGGGTGCATGGTTATACGGGGCGGAAATTTCCGCGGATCAGGATATCAGTCAGCTGCTTGCGCGTTATAAGGATGTCAAAGAGCTTTATCATAAAACGAAGGTCGAGAGTGCCGGATTGCTGACCCTTTATACACGCAGCGATCTGGAGAAGATGCAGATCTATCATCTCAAAGATATTCTCAAATCCCTGAGATTTTTCAATTATCAGGAAGGATATGTCGGGGAGTCCGCTCTTTCTCCCAGCGGCGGGCGTTCCGTTGTCTCTCCCTTTTTTCGACTTTACATCGACGATCACGAAATCTCATCCGCCATCTACGGCAGCGCCATGTTGCAGTTTGGCCAGATGGATCTGGGATTTGTCGATCATATCGAGATCTATGAAGGGGGGAACGCCGTTGCGTTCGGTAACGAGCCCGGATTGGTCACCATCCGTCTCTACTCCAAAGAGGCGGCCAACGAAAGGGGCAACGGTGTGGGCGTGTGCGGGGATACCCGCGGCAGCGTGACCGGTCGGGGGCTTGTCACTGCCCTATCCAAGGATGAACGTTCGGCGTTGATGCTTTACGCGACAGCCTCCAGGGAACGCAGGGAAAAAGTGAAGACTCGGCAGAGACGTTATTCGAAAGACAGTCACGGAGGAAGCTTCTACGGAACCTATGCATTTGGGAAACGGGTATGGGTGCGTGCGGGATATTTTCGCAAACGTCAGGACGCTTTTGTGGGAGTGGGGTTGTACCATCGACCGGAAGACCCGAACGAGGTGGAGAACGACCATGCCTTTATTGCGGCGACGTTCAGGCTGCCTTCCCGGTTTGTTTTGAAACTTTCCGCCGACAGGAGTCGAAACGAGATGACGTTCTCCGACGAGGACGGGATCCGGATTGTGCAGTCGGACGGGGAACTTTTCCATCGTTTTGACGGGCGTTTTGACGAAGCGGTTCTAAAAGCTCAGCTCAATCGGCGTCATCGTCACGAAAAGGGTGAGTTTTTCTGGGGAATCGAGGCGATTCGCAAAAGTTACGACGTGGTCAGGATGCGGATGGATCGTACGTATTATCGGGAACAGACAGGCCCTGACCGCCTTTTTATCTTTTCACTTTTTGCGGAGGAACGGTACCATATCGATCCGTGGAATCTGCTGATCGGGACGCTCAAAGCCGACCGCTACAGTGACAACGATCGGTCCGGCACCCGATACGAGAAGATCGCGAGAGTAGGATATATCCATCTCTTTTCCAAAAAATGGAAACTCAAACTTTTTGCCAGCCGTACCTATCTGTATCCCGGATTCGCCTATACCAGCACTTTCCCCAATCTCTTCTACGCCAATCCGCGACTCGGAGCGGAACATCACGATATGGGCATCGGGGAGTTGGGATACGACGGGACACACGGATATGGGAGCGTCGGCTTTGCCTATAACAGGACGATGGACCATATCCGAATCGATCCGTATCGCCTCACGTTCGTCAACGACACGAAAGATTATACCGGTATGCGCTACTTTATCAAGGCAGGATACCGTTTCGATGCGTTGAACAGAGTGGAAGCGGAGTGGTACCTGACCGATCCCATGAGCGGGGGGATGGAGGTAAGAAGCAGTCTACGCGGCGGCTATGTACGTTGTATCAACACGGTCGGGGCTTTCGATTTTTTCAACGAGCTGGTCTATCGGTCGGGCTACACCTATCCTCTTCCCGATTTTCTCGGCGGCGCAATCGGGATCGATCCGGGGTATGACTGGTCAGCGGGGGTACGCTGGCATCTCAACCATGCCCTTACCCTCTCCCTCAAAGGTGAGAACATATTGGATAAAGCTGTTAAAACACCGATTTTCGGCGTGGGAGGCGTGAATGCGGTCGATCGCCGTTTTCTTGTGAATATGGAGTACTTTTTTTAAAAGATGCGGCCCCGGGCATTCGGGACCTGAGTTGTCAGTAGAGCTCCTGGAAGGTGAGAACCAGTTTGACATCTTTGCCCAGAGCCCGGTGCAGCCGGCGTGCGATCTCCCGTTTCTGATCGGGCGTGAGCGGGGTGGGAGATGTGGCGTAGATAATCGCGTTCATACCGTCTTTTTTGGGCACAATGGCTTTGAGATAAAGAGCGATACGGGAAGAGGCGACGGAGAGGGTCTGTACCTTTTCGAAAGCTTTGTAGATGCGCTCCTCTTCCACCAGGGTTCGGGTGGACAACCACAGGGGAACGGCGATCAGCGCCACCATGAGAAGTTTGACCACGAAAGCCGCGGAAGCGTATCGCTGGGAAGCGTAGCCCAGAAGATAGAAAGTGGCTCCGGCGGCGACGACGATACCGGCGATGTTGGCCAGAAAAAGCAAAAAAGCGTTGTTGAAAATCAGCCAGGATCCCCAGCCCGCACCGATGCCGGCGACACAGAGCGGCGGGACGAGGGCGACGGCGATGGCGACGCCGGCCAGGCTCTCGCCGACCCTTGAGTTGGCGTATCCGTACGCGGCGGCGATGCCCGAGAGGATGGCGACGGCCAGATCGAGCAGGGTGGGATGGGTACGGGCGGCCATCTGCTCGGTGACATGGGCGAAGGGCAGCAGGCGTGCCAGCAGGCCTGAAGAGAAGAGGGCGATGGCGACGGAGAGAAGAACCGTTTTGGCGCTCTTTTTCAACAGCAGGCCGTCAAAACGGATGGCCCCCATGGCAAACGCGATGATCGGTGCCATCAGGGGGGCGAGAATCATGGCGCCGATGATGGTGGGGGAGGAGTTTTGAAAAAGGCCGGTACTCGCCATCAATACGCTGATAAGAAGCAGGGCGATGTAGTAAAACGGCATACCGGCCGCCTCTCTGAGTCGGGTGAAAAGGTCCGCGAATGCCTCTTCTGAGGCAATGGGAACAAGAGGAAGGGTTCGTCGGGTGAAAAAGGCGATCAGGTCGTTGTCGAGAGGAAGGTTCTGGGTACGGATGCTCTCTTTTGCGTCCTGTTTGTCGGTGCAGGCCCGCTTGCCGTAAAAGAGGGGAGAGGGAAGATCCCGACTCTCCAGCCGGATATGATTGGCCGATTTTTTCCGATTGTTGAAGCGGACGGGAAGCGGTTTGTCATCGTCGGACGAGATTTCGATGGCGCGGGAGCGGATGGTACCGATACCTTCGGGCAGTGTGTCGTTGGCGGCCGGTTTGGCCCGATTGGCCAGGAAAAGGCGCAGGCGAAGCGCCCCTATAAGACTCTGGGGTGCGTAGATGAGCGCCGCGGTGCGGCGGCAGTGGTTCTCGTCGGGATGAAAGAAGCGGGTACGCAGGCAGGTCAGGGTCGCTTCGTTGCCCGCCTCGATCTGGATAGCCGCCGTCTTGAAGGTATGGGCTTTGTCCGTCGATATTTTGATGGCCCGCATCTTCAGGGAAAAGAGGCGTTGGAGCAGGACGGCGGTCGAAACCCCTTCACGCCAAAGCTGTTTGCCGATCTCGACCGTGCCCAGTACCGGTTCCTCTCCGAGATAGAGCAGGGTATTGACCGTGGCGGATTCCGGTGAGAGCGCTTTTTCAACCGCATCCTGCAAACCGGAGGGAAGACAGAAGTGTTTGCGTTGCAGGGGGTTGTTTGCCCATGGAAGAGGAACGATACCCGCCACGGCGGGCGCGGAAACGATCCATTCCAAAAATGCCGCATCATCAAGAAGGAGAAACAGAAGGGCGTCGGAGGGATAGAGATGTCGCTGCTCCACCGGTTGAATACATACCGGCCGCTTTGCCGTCTCGGCAAGACGGCGGCTGGCCGTCTCCAGGGTCGAAGCCGGTGTATCCGCTCCGTAAAGCAGGAAGATCGGCGCCGCGATTTCGGTGTTGTCGGCACGTGGTTCTGTCATGGGATATCGATCTGCCGCTCTTCTTTCATTTCGTCAAGGAGTTTGAACATGGTTTTGCTCTCGTCGTCCATTCTGTCGAAACTTTTACGGTCCGCTCCCTCTGAGGCCATGACGTCATCCATGGTGCGTTCAAAACGTTGTTGGGACGCTTCGATCTGTGCATAGGCCTGGGTGCCGGCGAAAGCCTTTTTGCCGGACTGGTCGTACCAGTTTTGGAAACTGTTGGCGCCGGCGTCGTTGATCTGCCGGCTTTGACCCACGATTTTTTCCTCATAGCCACGGCTTTTGTAGAGGAAATTGTTGATTTTCTGCTGAAGGGCCGAAAGAGAGTTGGCCAGGTTGTGCAGTTCGTCGATCGTTTTGATGTCGATTTCGTAAAGTTTGTCGAATCCCTCTTTGAAACTGCCCATGAAATTGTTCATGTAGTCGATGATTTCGTTTAGTTGTTCCACGCCGTCGGCCATCAGGGAGCTGTTTTGGTTGAGAACGGCGATATTGGCTTCGACCTCGTTGGTCGCTTTCTGGGTTCGTTCGGCCAGTTTGCGCACCTCGTCGGCTACGACGGCGAAACCCCGCCCGTGCTCTCCGGCCCGCGCGGCTTCGATGGCGGCGTTGAGGGCGAGCAGATTGGTCTGGTCGGCGATATCTTTGATGAGCTGGATGACTTCCGAAATACCCCGAACACTTTCATTCAGATTTTCCGTGTTGCCTCCCAGCGAGACGGTGAAGGAGGTCAGGTTGGATATCTGACCGATAAATTTGTCGAACGTTTCACGCAACTCCTCGATTTCGCCCTTGACTTCGGCTGATGTTTCCGCCATCTGGTGCAGATTCTCCACATTGGTTCTGGAGTTTTCGGCGATCTCTTCCATGTTTTTGACATTGTTGCTGAGCATGGAGGCGATGACCCGCTTCTTTTCCTCTTTTTCGAATGGGTCGCCGGCCTTCTCTTTCAGGGTGCTGTTCTCCTGCTGGAGGGTGACGACGCGCTGTTCCAGGTCACCGATCTCGTTTCGGCATGACTGCAACATCTCTTCGAGTTCTCGGATTCGTTCTTTGTAGGCTTGATTGAACACGGTGGGGTCCTTTCGTTCCGGGTTGCTTCCATTATACCCCTTCGGTTATTCAGGGGTGATAAAAATTATCGGGTAGATTGGCGTCGAATGTGTCGTTTGGTGACAAAGCGGAGCGCCGCTTCCACGAAAACGGCCAGGAAAAGGGCTCCGAGAAGATAGGCTCCCATGGCGAGTGAGTGGGTATGGTAAAGGGTCAGGAGTGTCACGGCGAACATGGCTGCGGCCGCCAGGGTCACGGGGACGGGATGCGCGCCGGTATCACGGATGCGACGCAGGTGGCCGACATGGGTCACTCCCTGGATCACCAGAACCGTCAGTGCGGCGACGGTCGTGATCTGGGAGAGGTTGAAAAAAAGAATCATGGGGACAATCGACAGCGCGCTGACAATCAGCCCTTCGAATGAGCGAAAAAGGTTGTATTCGTAAATTTTTGGAAGATTGCCCTCTTTGGCCATGGTGTAGCCGATTTCGGTGGCGGCGTAGAGTGTGGCGTTGATGGCCGAAGCGGTGGCCAGCAGAGCGGTGGCCGCCATGATTTTGAAACCGAGGGCGCCGAAGATCGGTTTGGCCGCTTCGGCAAGCGCGTAATCCTTGGCTTCCATGACGCGTGAAAGGGGCAGGTTGCCCAAAACGGCCAGACTGGTCAGGATATAAAGAGCGGCGACGAAAAGAATGGCCAGTGTCATGGCTTTGGGCATGGTTTTGGAGGGGTCTTCCATCTCTTCGACCGTGTTGGTGATGACCGAAAAGCCCTGATAGGCGAAAAAGGTCAATCCGACGGCGTAAAAGATGGCGCTGACGGGGGGCATGCGGGAGACGGAGAGGTAGGTCGGGTCGATATGCCACAGCGCTACTGCCGTAAAGAGGAGCAATACGGTGATTTTGATGCCGACAATCACGTTTTCGGATTTGGCTACCCAGGCGGCTCCGATCAGATTGACAAGCGTGAAAAAAGCTACGACGCCCAGCGCGTAAAGGTTGACGGATCCCGGCAGAAAGGTCGCGGCGTAGGTACCGAAAGATTTGGCGACGGCCGCAATGGCCACCAGTTGGGAGAGATAGAAGAGAATACCGGCCGCCCCTGAGAAGATACCTTCGCCGAATCCCTGAACCAGGTACTCCACGATGCCGCCTCTGGAAGGAAAACGAATGGCCAGCTTGCTTAGCGAGTAGCCGCTGAGTAACGCGGCGATCCCCCCGATCAGAAAAGAGACCCATACCAGGTTGCCGGCGATGGCGCCGGCCTGACCGATTACGATGAAGATACCGGCTCCCACCATCGAGCCTATGCCGAGCATGGCCGCGTCGATGACGCCGAAGGCTTTTTTCTTCTGTTTCATACCGTTATTGTAGAGCGGGATCGTAAACGGAAGATAACGGCGGGGTGTGCTACAATAAAATATGGAGATTTATCAAGCGATCAGGCGGTTACCCGCCAAAACGAAAGAGAGAGTCTATCTGAAAATCAGAGAGAAAGCCCTGCTGCGGACCCGGGCGAGACTGATCGAGAACCGGGTGGATATAGAGGATCTGAGTGACGAGGAGCTGGAGGTGATTATCGCCGATGAAGAGGACAAACTGATCGGTGAGTACAAAAGCCGGGGCATTGTCGCCCTGTTGGCTTTGTTGGGGATCAGTCTCTTTTAGGAGCATCCGGATGTACCACTATCTCAAATGGGCGGCCATCGGTGTTTTTTTGCGCAGGAATACCCGTTACCTTCTTTTGGCCGCTATGGGGGTTGTCGGTATTTTTCTTGCCGATGCCGTCTATGAGGATCTTGCCGATCTGGCTTATAAAACCGATCAGAGCGGAAAAATCGCCTTTTATCTTTCGCTCAAATGGGTGGCGGTACTTTTTTTTGCGGGGTTGACACTCTTTTCCCTCTCGCGCCTGGGGTTGGGCCGTAAAGAGATGACCGAGAGCGGTAAAAAGGAGAAAAGCAAAAAGGAGACTAACGGGGACGATCCGTTGATGAGACGGTTGGAGAAGTTCCATCACACCCGTCCTCTCAAACGTCGGGCCGATCGGGTTTTGCGGAAGCACCGTTAACGTTTTTGTGAAAAGAGCCCCTTGATACTTTCTTGCAAATCGGCGGGGTAGACGACGAATTTGCTGTTTTCGGACTCAGAAAGGCGTTTGAGTGCCTCGATGTAGCGGTCACCCAATAAAAACATGGCGCCGGTCCCTTCCTTGTCGATCGCGCCGGTAATCTGTCGAATCGCCTCGGAAGAGGCTTCCGCCAGCCGAATCTGCGCTTCGGCTTCCCTTTTGGCCGCTTCGAGCTTGCCGTCGGCTTCGAGAATGGTGGCGTTCTTCTTACCCTCGGCCAGGGTTTCGATGGCCCTGCGTTCCCGTTCCGCGGCAGCCTGCTGCTCCATGGCCTGCTGCATGGAGGAGCTGGGTGTGATATCCTGGATCTCGACGGTTTTGACGGTGATGCCCCAGTCGGCGACATCGTCGATGATCTGCTCTTTGAGTTTGGTTTTGATGGTTTCGCGGTTACTGAGAGCCTCGTCCAGTTTCATCTCCCCGATGATGGAGCGCAGGGTGGTCATGATGAGGTTCTGGATGGCGAGTTTGAAATTTTCAACGCCGTACAACGCCTTGACCGGGTCGGTGATTTTGATGAACGCGACGGCGTTGGCGATGATGACGGCATTGTCTTTGGTGATGACCTCCTGCTGGTTCACGTCCAGAATGATGTCACGGGTACTCATTTTCCGCCGGATCTTGTCGATGACGGGAATGATGATATTCAGACCGGGCCCGAGCACTTTGTGAAATTTTCCCAGTCGTTCCACAATCCACTCCTCACCCTGCGGCACGATGCGCACACCGGTGGCAAGCAGGAAAAAGAGGGCGAAGAGCAGAACGACGGCAATGGAAAGTTCTGGCATCCTAAACTCCTTTGACTTTGATGAGTTGGCCGTGAACCTGGGTGACTTTGACGTGTTGGCCTATCTCGAGCGGCAGGCCGTTTTCGCTTTCGACGATCCATTCCCTGTCTCCCAGTACCGGTAGATCGAAACGGGCTTTGTAACGGTTCGACTCTTTTTGGGCGACAATGATGCCCGGGATATCGGCGTATTCACTTTGGGATTGGCCCACCGACGTGATCGGTGCGGTCGGTTTGAAAAGGGCGCGATAGAGCAGCAGCATCCCCAAAGAGAGCCCGCTCCAGATGTAGAGTTGCAGGCTCGCTTCCATCGGGTAGAAGTAGTTGAGGCCTCCTACCACAAGGGCTGCCAGCCCGAACCAGACAACCACGGCACCCGGTATGATGACCTCACCCGCGACGAGTACGATACCCAGGATGATCCAATGCCACCACAACAGATTCTCCATCATCTATACCGCCTTCTTTTTTCACAGTATAGCACAGAAACCGGTTGCCATACAACGGATACCGGTCAATTTTCCGGGTCAAAGGGGGCTGTCGTAGAAGGCGTACCCCTTTTTCCCCATATGTTTGGCTTTGTACATGGCCACGTCGGCGCAATGGTAGAGTTCGTCTTTTTCATCGCAATCCTGCGGATAGCGGGCGATCCCGACACTGCAGGAAAAGTGCAGGGTTTTGTTTTTAAACGGCAGGGGCCGGGAGACGGTATCGATGATTTTCTGGGCCAGGGTGTCGATGTAGCAGCGGTCCAGCACGTCTTCGACGATCAGGGCGAATTCGTCACCGCCCAGTCTGGCCAGGGTGTCCTCTTTGCGAATGACGGCAAGCAGGTTTTTGGAGACACTCTGCAATACGGCGTCGCCCGCCTGGTGGCCGTAGGTGTCGTTGATCTCTTTGAAATCGTCCAGGTCGATCAGAAAAAGGGTGACGCTGCCGCCGTTTTTGTCGCACCGTTCGATCGCCTGATCGAGTTTGACCTCGAACAGGAAACGGTTGGGTATGTTGGTCAGGGCGTCGTAGTGGGCGAGACGGTAAAGATTCTCGATCTCTTTGGCTTTTTTGAGACGGAGCTCTTTTTTGTTCTTGAACTCCTTGGCGATCTTCTCCAGTTTTTCATACAACTGCTCGATATCGACAGGTTTGGAGATAAAGGCGTCGACCCCGATTTCGATGGCGCGTTTGAGGGTCTCTTTGTCGTCAAAAGCCGTGATCAGCACGATGGGACACTCTTTGTCCATGGCTCTGATCGCTTCGGAGAGCGCCAGTCCGTCCAGTCTCGGCATATTGATGTCGGTCACGACGATATCGGGTGAGAGGGTTTTAAAAAGATCCAGCCCCTCCGCACCGTCAAAAGCCTGATAAAACGATTTGACATCCTCCTCCAGAAGCAGTTTCATCCTCTCCTGGCTTTCACGATCGTCCTCCACGTAAAGAAGGGTCAGCTCATTCAGCGTCATCGGTATACTCCTGAAGGTGGATTGCGAAATGGGCGCCCTCTTCGTCGTTGAAAACGTCTATGCGGCCCCGCATCTGTTTTTCGATGATCATTTTGGTCATATAGAGTCCCAGTCCCGTTCCGTTTTTCTCTTTTTTGGTGGAGAAGTAGGGGTCGAAAATATAGGGCAGGATCTTATCGGGAATCCCGCCGGCGTTGTCCGAGATATGGATGGCGATTCCGTCCCGATCCCGTCCGGTAGTGATTCGGATAATTTTTCTTTCCACGCCTTCCGCGCTGTGAAGGGCGTCTTTGGCGTTGTTGATGATATTCAAAAGCGCCTGTGCCAAAGCATTGGGAAAACCGAAAGAACGGAGGTTTGGTTCTCCCTCATAAACCACTTCGATGCCGTGGCTGCTGAAGATTGTGCCGGTCATACTGATAACGGTCTGGATCACTTCATCGACGTTGAAAGGCACTTTCTGCTCTTCGCTTTTGAAAAAGTTTCTGAAATCGTCGATGGTGGCCGACATCAGTTCGATCTGTTTCTTTGAGTTCTTTTTGAAATAGGCGATGGTTTCGTCATCCAGTTTGCCTTTTTTGTACTTGGCGATCAAAAGCTGGTTGACGAGGGAGAGGTTGTTGAGCGGTTGCCGCCACTGGTGGGCGATCATCGCGATCATCTCTCCCATCTGGGCCAATCGGCTTTGCCGTGTCATCAGCAGTTGCTGCTCCTGGTTGTCTTTCAGGGCCTGTTCGATCATCTCCTGCAGTCTGCTCTCCCTTAGGCGTCGCTCTTCAAACAGCGCGCCCATGGTCAGGATAATGGTCAAAAACGCGAGAATGAAGAGGTTGTAGTTGATGGTGTCGTCGATGGTGTCACCGGTGCTGAAAGGCCCTTCGTTCATGACAATGGCTACGGAACTGATTGCCGCGGCGACCACCGCCATCATGGTACCGTGGGCGATACCTTTGTTGGCGACGACGTAAATGGCGGGCGGCAATGCGGCGCTGAAGAGCAAAAGGGGGTTGCGGATGCCCAGAACCACTTCGATGATGTAAAGGAAAACGGCGTAAATGAGGGCATACATGAGATATTCGGAGAGGTTGATCTCTCTATGCCGTTTGAATAGAACAAGCAGGAACGGGGTGACCAGCAGCTGTCCCATGACGTTGCCGAACCACCATGCGAACGTGGCGCTCCAGAAGATCTGCGTCGTGTTCTGACCGTGCAGCAGGAGCAACGTGTTGCTCAAAAGTGCGCTGAAAGGTTGCAGAACGAGCATGACGACCAGGGCGAATTGGACGATGCTTTTGAGATTCTCGAAGCGCTGATCGAAACGAAGTTTTTTGAAAACTGCCAGGGCGATAAAGATCTCCAGCGTGTTGACGATGGAGATTTCGACGGCGGTAACGGGATGAAAACCGTTGAGTAACGCCAGCACGGCCTGTCCCGCGAAAACACCGGGCCATATCCACGCGCCGTAGTGGAGCGCGAATGCGAGAGAGATCCCTTCCGCCGCGAAGATACCGACATTGGAGAGATTGACGTGTGCCTGAAAATCGATGGAGAGTTTCCCCATGACGAGATAGAGAATGGCGAGCGTCAGCAATATGCGGATACGCGCGGGGTTCGTGAAACCGTAAAAGAGCGTGGTCATGCGGCTTTCTCCTCCGGTTCGGGCAGAGAGATGGTAAAGCAGGCCCCTTCGTCGTTGTTGTTCACTTTCAGGCTGCCGAGACAATGCTCTTCGACAATGATGCGGCTCATATAAAGCCCAAGTCCCGTGCCGTGTTTGGCTTTGGTGGAGAAATAGGGGTCGAAAATTTTCTCCATATGTTGTGGCTCTATGCCTCCCGCGTTGTCGCAGATGGTCAGAACGGTTCTGTCGATTGTGATCGAGATAACGGGATTGTCGATTTTTCTTTCTACCAGCACGTCTTCCGCGTTTTTCAGAATACTGAGTACCACCTGAACCATCTCGTTTTCGTAACAGAGAAATTTGGATAGTTCGATCGTCTGGATGTCGGTTCTGATCTTTTTTGCCGATATGGCGTCTTCGCAGAGTCCCATCGCTTTTTCCACGATGATCCCAAGATCGGTGATCCGGCGCTCTTTTTGCGGCTTGAAGAAATCCCTGAAGTCGTCGATCGTGGTGCTCAGATGCTGGAGGTAACGGGTGATTTTGTTTGTAATCTCCTGCGCCGTTTCCGTATCGAGCGTTCCCCGGCGTACCCGCATATTGATCAGGCTGATGGCGGCGCCGATGGCGTTGAGGGGCTGACGCCACTGATGGGCGATCATGGAGAGCATCTCTCCCATCTGCGCCTGTCGGAACTGTTGAAACATCAGTTTGTCTTTTTCACGGTTTTTCTGAACCTCCTCGAAAACGAGACGCTCGAGGTTTTCGTTGAGAAACCGGAGTTGATGGGTCTTCTCTTCAAGGGCGCGTTTTTTCTTGAAATAGTCGATCCAAAGATCGACTTTGAGCAAAAACTCCTCATAGACGAAGGGTTTTCTAAGAAAGTCGTTGGCGCCGTTTTTGAGCACGTTGCGAATGATCTCCGCCGTCGCCGTTCCCGAAAGTACGATAACCGGCAGGGCATGGTAACGGATATCACGCCGAATCAGCTCAAGCACTTTCTCTCCGTGGATATCGGGAAGTTCCATATCCAGGATGACCAGATCGAAATGTTCCGCCGAAAGGGCTTTGAGACCGTCGGCGGCGCTCTGTTTGAGTACGACCCGATAGTTTCTCGGCTCGAGAATGGTCTTGATCTGTTTGCAGATGAACTCCGAATCATCGATTACCAGGATGCGGTCGGTCGATTTGGATGCCACGTGCTCGATAATACGGATAATCTCCGCGATGGAATAGAGCAGGTTGGTGTCTTTGACGATGTAGTCGATGATGCCGTATTGAAACAACTCCTCGCGCAATTCGTCGTTTTTGGAAGCCGTCAATACCACTACTTTTGTTTTGGTCAATGACTGGATATGGGCGATGAGCTCTGATCCTTCACCGTCGGGAAGATGCAGGTCGAGAATGATCAGGTCAAAAGTGTCCGACGTTTCGAGCATCGCTTTCGCGTCGGCAAGCGTAAAGGCGCACGCTACCTCGAACCCCTGTTTTTCCAGTTCCCTGGCGATGACGGCGTTGATGGTCCGAGAGTCTTCGATGACGAGAATTTTATGAATACTTTTCATGAAGACATCGGCTCCGGTTTACCGAAATGGTATCCCTGTGAACAGTGAATACCCAACTGGTTGGTGATATCGTAAATCTTTTCGTTCTCGATAAACTCCGCGATGGTTCGGATCCCCTGCTCTTTGGCGAACGTCACGATACTTTTGACAACGGAGAGCGAATAGTCGCTCTTGTCGATATTACGGATCAGGCTGCCGTCGATTTTCAGAATGTCGGGCTCGTAATCGAGCAGCCTCTCAAAGTTGGAGTAGCCCGATCCGAAATCGTCGATGGCGATGGTGACACCGTACTCTTTGGCCTTTTTGACAAAGCTTTTGATGGTCTCGAAATCCCGGATATTTTCATCTTCGAGAAGCTCGAAAGTGACTTTGTGGGCATGCTCTTTGTACTTTTCCAACAGGTTGAAGATGGTTTTTCTCGTCCCCTTGTGCTCGATGTCGATGGCGGAGAGGTTGATGGAGATGCCCTCGTCGCATTTTTCGAGAATTTTGAAAGAATGTTCCAGAATGATGCGGCTGATCTGGGAGTAGTAGTGGCTGCGTTTTGAGGCTTCCAGGAAAAAGTAGGGCGATACGACGTTACCCTCGTCATCGATCAGACGTACGAGTGATTCGTATTTGACGGGTTTGAGCGTTTCATTGTCGATAATGGGTTGAAAATAGGAGACAACGCGTTCCTCTTTGATGGCGTTTTTGATCATTTTGAGTATTTTCATATTCTCTTTCGCGAACTCCTGGCGGAGCGTGGCCAGCTTGTTGGCTACGATGAAAGGGTGCTTTTTCTTGAGAAGCTCTTTGATACCGAGACGTGCCGACTCCAGAATCTTCTCCCCGTCGTAGACAACGCTCATGAGAATCGAGATGTCATATTCCACTTCGTCGAGGAGTACCTGCTCATCCTGCAGACTCTCCTGAATTGCGCGAAGCTCTTCGACGAATTTCTGCTCATCGTGAAAAAAGCGCGCTTTTTCCATCAGCAGTGCGAATTCGCCGTTACCCAGAACGTACACTTTGTCGAATTCGTAATGGTCGGCGAAACGTTTTTGAATAAAAGCGGCACACGCTTCCTGA
>JAADEJ010000085.1 GCA_013153475.1 Campylobacterota bacterium | reverse complement strand
CCCGCCGGGATACGCCACCAGCGCCTGGGCCCGCATAACAAAGTGGAGCTTGCGTACGGCGAAATAGTGGAACTGAAAACAGAGCTCAGGGGAGATGTAGGGGTTGGGAAACTGCTCATGGGGCAGGCGGATATTCAGGCCGATAGACTTGGCCCCCACGTCATGCGCCCCCCGGTTGGCCGCTTCCATAATACCGGGACCGCCGCCGGTCATCAACATCACCCGATTATCACTCGGCCCCGTGCCGCTGTGGCCCACCTTGCGGCCAAAAGCCCTGGCGTCGTCATAGTAGCGGCTCATCTCCACCATGCGTTCAGCATGGCGCAGGCGGCGCAGGTACTCCTTTTTGCGCGGATGCGCCTGCACCAGCTCCTGGGCCTGCGCCAACGCTTCCAGGGCCGTGGCACGCTCTTTGATACGCGCGCTTCCAAATACCACCACCGTATGCTCCACCCCAAGTTCCCGCATGGCCAGCTCGGCCTTGAGATAGTCCAGCTCCAGCCGCACGCCCCGGGTGTCGTCGCTTTTGAGAAACTGGGTATCCTCCTCCGCCAGCCTGTAGACGGGCGAAGCCATCAGACGCTCTACCAACCGTTTGGCGTTGGGATCTTCCGCCTCCGGTTTGGGATGTTGCCACGGCAATGGGGTTTCACGCTTTTTTCTACTCATCACGCCTCCTATGTCGTAAATTTCATAAACGCCCAGACAATGGTGGCCAAACCCAATACGGCAATCGCCAAGGCCGCCCGCCAGGTCTCTTTCACACCCCCGAACCAGAGCGCGTAAAGCGCCTTTAAGAGGTTGTTTCCGCCCGCCGCGATCATCACGGCGCCGGTGATCTCGCCGGTATGCACCCCGTATTTGCCCGTCAAAAGCGAAAGCACGAAGGGGTCGATATCGGTAAAACCGACCAGAAAGGAGAGGGTCTTGAGCCCCGCGGTTCCGTAGTGGGCTATGACATATTGGGTCAGCCCCATCATCACCACGAAAAGCAGGGCGAAAAGCAGGGCCGTCCCCAACTCCAGCGGGTTTTTATCCACAAACGCCGTCGGCTCCCGGCGATCGCCCCCTCTGCGGTATAACAAAAAGGCCACGACAAAACCGACGGCCGAGAGCGAAAGAAAAGGAAGCGCCAACGACTCGCCGACACCCACGTTAAACAGCAGGGCCACCGCCATGAGGCGCAGGTACATCACGGCCGTGGCCGCCACCATGCCCGCTTCCGGCTCGCACGAGGCGCTTTGGCGGGCCTTTCTGGCCAACACCACCGTCGTCGCCGTAGAGGAGTAGGTGCCGCCGATAAGCCCCGTGACCAGGTAGCCCTTTCCGGGAAAGAGGTATTTTTGAGCCAGATAACCGCCGTAACTTATGGCCGAGATCACCACCACCGCCAGCCAGATCTTAAAGGGTGAGAGGGGCAAAAAAGCCCAGAGCTTGTGATCGGGCAAAAGCGGCAAAATGACCGCCGACAGGAGCACCATCTTGCCCAGGGTCTCAAACTCATAAAGGTTGACCAGCCGCATCAGGCGCCCGATGGCCCGGCGGGAGCTGAGCAAAAAGACCAGCAGAACAAAAACCGCCGACACCAGCCACACCGGCGCTATCACGCTCAAAGGCCCCAGGGCGTAAACACACAGCAAAACCAGAAAGAGCGAAATGCCCGACTCCAAACGGGCGCGGTAGTAGAGGGCGTACAACCCGAAAAATCCCGCCAGCACGGCGGTATAGGGCCAAAGCGTTTCGGGGTCGATCCGGTAAAAAAGATAACCGGCCACGGCGGTGAGGGTGTAGGTCGCCACCCCGCCAAACCCCTCCTCCGCCTGGCGGTACGCGCGTACCTCCAGGCCGATCAAAAACCCGAAAGCCGCGGTCATGAGAAAGTGCACAAGATCAGGGTACTGCATCATCACCTCTATACAATCTCTTCATGGTAGCGTCTTCGGTAATAGCCGATCACCGCCATTTTGACCGCGTCGTTAAAGACAAACCAGGCCAGGGCGTAGGCCCACACCAACGCCGCCGCTTTCCAGCCGATGGGCGTCATGAGCCCAAACCCGTACACCCCCACCGCCGTACCGACCAAAGCCGAGAGCTGGGAGACCCCAAAGAGCCCGGCGGAGGGAAAGGGGCGGCGCCAGAACCAGTCGTCTATGCGGGTATTGAAAATGGTGTTGTGGCCCGCCACGATGAGCTTGACGAAAAAGAGCGACTGCACGTAGGCTTCGGGGAGTTTGAGCACCGCCATGGCGATATAAAAGAGGGTAAAGGAAGAGAGCACCCCCGCCAGCCCCAGCCAGGTTGAAAGCACCAGCATCTCTTTCATATCCCACCGTACCGGCTTGGGGCGCACCCGGGTATGGTCGGTGGCGATCATCAGAATGGGCAGGTCGTTCAACAGTGCCAGCAAAATGATCATCACGGCTGTCACGGGATAGAAGTTAAAGACCACAATGGCCAGCGTCATAAAAATAACAATGCGAATCGTCTCGGCGATTCGGTAGACGGTATAACTGCGCATCCGCTCAAAAGTGATGCGCGCCTGTTTGATCGCCTCCACGATCACCCGCAGACCCGGGGCGGTGAGCACAATGTCCGCCGCCGCCCGGGCCGCGTCGGTGGCGCCGCTGACGGCGATGCCGCAATCGGCCTTTTTCAAGGCCGGCGCGTCGTTCACCCCGTCGCCGGTCATTCCCACGATATGCCCGCCCTTTTGAAGCTGGGCCACAATATAGTATTTGTCTTCGGGAAAGACCTGGGCAAACCCGTCGGCCCGCTCGATGGCGGCGATAATCTCGCTCTCGTGCCTTTTAACCCTGCTTATGGGAACGGGACGGTCGTCAAGCGCCTGCCGAACTTGCGCGACGATCTTTTCGGTCAGCGCCTCCAGCTCATCAGGCCCGAGTTCCGGCTTGAGCGCCCCGGTCACCGCCCGGCCGATCACCCCGGCCAGATAGAGCCACTCCTCGTTCCCCTCGCCTTTGAGCTCCCGAATATCCTTGATATCCTCCCCAATCTCCAGCAACCCCGCAATGTAGCGGGCCACCGCCAGGTTGTCGCCGGTGACCATTTTGACCTTGACGCCGGCTTGCTTGGCCTCGGCAATCGCCTCCCGGCTATCCTCGCGCGGCGGATCGAAAAGCGGCAAAAGCCCCACAAAGCGGTAACGCGCTTCCCCGCAGGGGCGGTAAGCCACCCCCAGCGCCCTGAAACCTTTGGCCGCGAAGGCCTCAACCGCCGCCTCGGCCGCCTTTTTGTCAAAACGGCCCTCGTCGCAAAGGGCCATGATCACCTGGGGCGCCCCTTTGGTCACCTCCAGGCACCCTTGCGGCCCCCGATAACGCGCCGTGGTGCGTTTGCGCACCGGGTCAAACGGCTCAAAACGCTCCAGCGTGTAGCCGCGCAGGGCCTCCCGCAGGCCGTGACGCGCCGCATACTCAAAAATCGGCACCTCAATAGGATCGCGGTTCTCCTCTTTGCTGGCCAAAACGGCGTAGCTCATGAGATCGCGCGTCTCATACCCCCGCGCCGGCCAGGGGTCGGCCAGAGACATCCGGTTTTGTGTCAGCGTGCCGGTCTTGTCGGAGCAGAGCACATCCATGCCCGCCAGCTCCTCAATAGCCGCCAGACGGGTCACAATGGCCTCTTTGGCCGCCAAAACCCGGGCCCCGGCGGCCATGGTAACGGTCAAAACGGCGGGCATGGCCACCGGGATAGCCGAAATGGTCAACACCAGCGCGAAAACCAGCAGTTCCAACGGGTTTTCATGCCGGTGCAGACCCACCGCCACAATAATCACAATCATCACCAGCGTCACGGCAATCAGAAAATTGCCCACCGTCATGACCATCTTCTGAAAATGGCTCCGCTCCTCCCGTTGGGCCCGGGCCACCAACCCGACCGTCTTACCAAAATAGGTGCCCTTCCCCGTGGCCGTCACACAGGCTATCATCTCGCCCTGTTTGATCACGGCGTTGGCGTAGAGGGTCTCGCCCGCCTTGCGGTCCACCGGCAACGACTCGCCCGTCAGGGCCGACTGATCCACCAGCAAAAAGTCGCCCCCGCCCAGCAAAAGGGCATCGGCCGGCACGATATCGCCGATTTTGACCTTGATAATATCCCCCGGTACCAGCTCCCTGGCGTCCACCTCCCGCCAAAGCCCGTCACGCCGCACCAACGCCTTGCGGGCCAGCCGCTTTTTCAACACGGCAATGGCGTTTAAGGCCTTGGACTCCTGGTAAAAGTCCACCACGGCGTTGACCAACAGCATCACCGCGATAATGGTAAAGTCCTCCCAGCGCCCCGCCAGGGCCGAAAGCAGGGCCGCCGTTTCGATCATCCAGGGAATCGGCCCCCAGAAACGGCGAAAGAGGCGGTGCCAAGCGCTCTCCTCTTTCTCGTCAATCTCGTTGTAGCCGTACTGCCGACGGAGGGTTTTGACCTCCTCTTCTCGCAATCCCCGCCAATCGCCCTCGCCCGTCAGATCGGGACTTTTTTCCTCCTGGACGGGTTTTGGCCTGGGTTTGTGGTGTCTGCGATGGGCCATGGCAACCTCCTACAAGGTTATTGTTTCGCCATATTTAACAATATGAGCCTGTTTCCCGAGTTCTTTTGCGATACTTTTGACAAAAAGAGCCTGTTTGTCCGGCTCGCCGTGCACAAGATAGACCTTTTCAAGACGCGAAAAACGCCCCATCCACGCCAGCAGTTCATCTCTGTCCGCGTGTGCGGAAAAGCCGTTGACCGTATGAATCTGCGCCCGCACGACAATCTCTTCGTGGTAGATTTTGACCCGTTTTTCCCCCTCGACAAGCCGGCGCCCCAGCGTGCCGACAGCCTGATACCCCACAAACAAAACGGTGTTGGCCCCGTTCCAGAGACGGTGCTTGAGATGGTGTAAAATCCGTCCCCCGTTGCACATACCGCTACCGGCGATGATAATACAGCCCTTTTCGTCGTTAATGGCCCTGGACTCTTCGGGTGTCTGGGTAAAGGTAAGCCCCGAAAAGGCAAAGAGGCTCCCGTCACGCCTTAGCATCCGCTGACACATTTGGCTTAAGGAGGTGTGGTAAAGGTCATAAAGCCGTGTGGCGCGAATGGCCATGGGAGAGTCCAAAAAGACCTTACAGCGGGGCAACTCCTTGGCGTCAAACATCCGTTTCAGCAGGCACAAAATCTCCTGGGTGCGCTCAATGGCGAAGGAGGGTATCACCACACTGCCGCCTCTTTTGAGCGTTTCGCTCACCACCCGCCTAAACTCCGCCTCGGTATCTTTCACCCCTTTGTGGAGCCGGTCGCCATAGGTGGACTCGATAAAGAGGGCGTCCGCCTCCGCGACGGGTTCGGGCGGGGGGATCACCATGTCGTTACGGTTACCCAGATCACCGCTAAAAACCGCTTTCACGCGCCGTCCGGCCTCCTCAATCTCCAGCGTCACGGAAGAGGAGCCCAGAATATGCCCCGCGTTGCGGAAGGTCGCCTTGATCCCGTGCCCAAGCTCAATGGTCTCACCGTATTCGGCGTAGGTGATAGGAAGATCGTAAAGCGCTGACACATCCTCCATGGTATACATCGGGGGCGGGACGCTCTCTTCCTCACCCCGGCGCTGGGCCTTTTTGTAGCGGGTGCGGTACTCTTCGGCCATGAGATGAGCGCTGTCCATCAGCACCACTTCCGCCAGCTCCATCGTGGCGCGGGTGGCGACAATGCGCCCCGAAAAGCCCTCTTTCACCAGCCTGGGCAGTCGCCCCACGTGATCCAGATGCGCATGGGTCAGCAAAACCGCGCTGATGGCTTTGGGATCAAACCCGAAAGGCTCTCGGTTGCGCACCTCGTCCTGCCCCTGAAACATACCGCAATCCACCAGCAAAGCCGTTCCGTCCCCAAGTTGTAGACGGTGGCACGAGCCGGTTACCGTCTCCGCCGCGCCGAACGATTGAAACACTGCCATGTTGCACCTCACTTTCTACCCTTCATCTTAGCACCGCATAGGTTAACAAAGGTAATTTTTTCGGTGTTTCATCGGCCCGTCAGAGAGTCTGGCCTATAATCTGCCCATCACTTTTCAAGGAGTCGATATGCTCTTTTCCTACGACACGCTCTGCGCAACCGAGCGCTACAAGCTGATGAGCCAGAGCATCGTGCCCCGGCCTGTCGCCTGGATCGTCACGGAAAACGGCGGCATTGTCAACGCCGCGCCCTTTAGCTACTTTACCGGCCTCTCTTCCCAGCCGCCCACCGTGCTGGTCTCCATTGGCCACAAGCGTGACGGATCGCCCAAAGACACCCTGGCCAACCTCAGGGAAACGGGCCGTTGTACCCTTTGTATCACCCCGCCCGCCCTGCTGGAGGCCATGCACCTTAGCTCCAAAGAGCTGGGCAAACAAGAGAGCGAAACAGAGCGCTTTGGCATTCCCCTCACACGCCTTTTGCCCGACTTTCCCCCTATGGTAGAGGGGGTGCCCGCCGCCTTTTTCTGCCGTTTTTACAAGGAGATAGAGCTGGAAGGCAGCAAAACGGTGCCGGTGGTGCTTGAAATTGTCTCCCAGTATCTTGAAGAGAGCGCCGTGACCGACAAAGAGAATTTGGAACTTGCCGTTGAAGCCGTTGCCCGCGTGGGCAAAGGGTACGCCAGGCTTGGCGACTTTATCACGCCGCCGGAAATCGCGTAGGAGATGCTATAATGGGGGTATGAACAAGCGTGTCGGTTATCTGTATGACCCCGATTTTCTTCTGCACGACACGGGCCCCTTTCACCCCGAATCGGCCGAGCGCCTGCGGGCGATTGAGAAGGCCCTGGCCCCGCTTAAACCCCGCCTTTTGGCGCTTGAGCCCATCGCGGTTGCCGAAAGCCTGCTGATTACCGCGCACACGCCCGAGATGGTTGAGCGGGTACGCCAGGCTTGCGAGAGCGAAACGCCCATTGACGCCGATACCGTCTGCGTGCGCGCCTCGTGGCAATCGGCGCTTAAAGCTGTAGGAAGCGGCATCACGGCGGTTGACGCCGTGAAAAAGGGCCAAATCACCCGCGCCTTTTGCGCCGTCAGGCCCCCCGGCCACCACGCCACCGCCGACACCGCCATGGGCTTTTGTCTTTTTAACAATGTCGCCGTAACCGCCCGCTACGCCCAGTCGCAAGGTTTTGAGAAAGTCGCGATTATCGATTTTGACGTTCATCACGGCAACGGCACCCAGGCCATCTTTTACGACGACCCTTCGGTGCTCTACCTCTCCACCCACCAAAGCCCCGCCTATCCGGGCACGGGCCATACCCGTGAAAAGGGCGTGGGAAAGGGGCTTGGCTATACCTTCAATTTTCCCCTCCCCCCAAACAGCGGCGATGAGACCCTCCTGCCGATCTACCGCGACAAACTTCCCCAAATCCTGCACCTTTTCGCCCCCGATCTACTGCTGGTCTCCGCCGGTTACGACCTCCACGCCGACGACCCGCTGGCGCAACTGCGAGTCACGACGGAGGGGGTGCGCGAAATGGTCAAGCAGATCCTAAAAACAGCCGGGAAGACGCCGGTTCTGTTTTTCCTGGAGGGCGGCTACGACACCCGGGCGCTGGGCGCGTGCGTCGCCGTCACCGTCGAGGAGCTACTGCGCTTTTAGGCGCGCAGTCGCTTTTTTGTCTTGCCGGTGGGCACGGCGGTGAGCGGATCTTCTGGCCAGGGATGCTTGGGATAGCGGCCCCGCATATCTTTGCGCACATCGGGGTAGGCGTTTTGCCAAAAGCTTCTTAGATCCCTCGTCACCGCCAAAGGACGGCCGGCGGGCGAGAGCAGATGGAGTGTCAGCGCCACCCGTCCGTCACAAATCGTGGGGGTGTCGGTCTGGCCGAACATCTCCTGGAGCTTGACGGGCAAAACGGGAGCGGTCGGATCGCTGTAATCGACGGCTACTCGGGAGCCGCCGGGAACTTTTAGCCGCTCGGGTGCCAAGGCGTCAAGCTTTTTTAGCCCTTCATACCCCAATAGGGCGCATAAAATTTCGTAAAAATTCAGCTTTTTTAACGCCTCCAAACTCCGCGCGCCCTCCAAATAGGGCCCCAGCCACGACGAGAGCGTCTTTAATAGCGTCTTATTGTCAAGCCGCGGCAGTGTGCCGGGCATGGCCGCTTCGACGCACGCGGCGCGAAGACGTAAGCTTTGCGCCCGTTTGTCCCACGGCAAAATATCCAACCCTTTTTGGGCGATGGCTCGCAAAAGCGCCTCTTTGATCTTTTCGGGATCGGGGCGCTCGACGGGACGGCTTTGCAGGGTGATCGCCCCAAGCCTTCGGACCCTTTTGGCCTCGACCCTGCCTAAAGCCTCGCGCCAAACCACCTCTTCGGTTTCGCCAATTAAATCCTCAAACCACGCCTCGATCTCTCTTTCGCTTAGCGGTGCCGCGGCAAAAACGCGGGGTTCGCCCTCCCCGCCCGCTTCGGCCACCGCCAACCACTCGTGCCGTGCCAGCTCTTCGGGAGCTATCAGCCCCTTGCCTCCCGCGCTCAAATAGGCCGTGCCGTTTCC
>JAADEJ010000043.1 GCA_013153475.1 Campylobacterota bacterium | reverse complement strand
TAAAGTCGCCGCGGGGCTGGCGCGGCTCACGGGGACGGGCTTCGTTGACGCGCAGGGTGCGTCCGCCCACCTCTTTCCCGTTCAACGCCTCGATAGCCGCATTGGCCGCTTCATCATCGGGCATCTCGACAAAGCCGAAACCTTTTGAACGGCCCGTTTCGCGGTCGGTGATGATCCGCGCGCTGTCCACTGTTCCAAACTGCTCGAAAACCTCGCGCAGCTCACCATCGTCCATACGGTACGAGACGTTGCCTACATAGATATTCATGGGTCACTCCGAAAAAAACTGCTCCATCTTCCAAAAATCGGCGATTTTTATGAAGAGGACCCGACACTATAGCATATCCGTCCTGACAAACACGCTCTGCAACTTCACACCAAATCGAACCGTATGTACCCGAAAGAACGAGAAACAAAAAAACGGTATACCTGTATAAATCACGGTAAAGGGAAAAATCTGAAATTTAAAAAAAGATGGCGCGCCCGAGAGGATTCGAACCGGAGGCGCGTTTAGCGAAAGCGAACGGCTTCGCTTTCGTAGCGCCGCACGCCGATGCCGATGTTTGCGAAGCGAACCGGCAGACGGCAAAAAAATCTGGATTTTCAAACAATCTTGGAAGATCAAAAAAGATGGCGCGCCCGAGAGGATTCGAACCTCTGGCCTTTGGCTCCGGAGGCCAACGCTCTATCCGGCTGAGCTACGGGCGCTTTGCAAAGCGGAGTGTGATTATACCAAATTTTCCAGCGTTTCAATCTTGGCCGTCGCTTTATACCGGCCGTCGCTCAGCGTCACCCGCTCACCCGCCCGCAGATCGGCCAGCTTTACGACACGCCCCTGACGGCTGACCTGCGCGAAACCGGGGCGCGCTTTTGTCGCGGGATCAAGCGCCTTCAAGCGCTCCAGCGTGGCGTTGAGGAGGGCAGTTTTGCGCTCTGTCAGATGGTTGACGGCCATGTGCGTCTGAAGGCGCAGCGGGCCCAACCGCGACGCTTTGGCCGCCAGGTACCTTTTGCCCAGCTCATCCAACCCTCTCTTCATCCGCGCCACCTCGTCCGCGCCCCTCTCCACCCGATGGCTGACGGAGTGGGCTTCCAATTGGCGTACCAGGGCTTTCAACGCCAGCTCTTTTTGCGTCACGATCTGCCCCATCCGCCCCTTTAGGCGATCCATCCGCTCATCCAGCCCCATAAGTACCTCCTCCGCGGAAGGCAATATCATCTCCATCGCCGCGCTGGGGGTGGGGGCCCGAAGGTCGGCCACAAAATCGGTAATCAGCGTATCCACCTCATGCCCCACGGCCGAGACCACGGGGGTTTGGCAGGCAAAAACCGCCCGGGCCACCACCTCTTCGTTAAAGGCCCACAGATCCTCCCGACTGCCGCCGCCGCGCCCCAGCACGATCACATCCGCCCCCAGCCTGTCGGCATAGGCAAGGTGCCTGGCAATCTCCAAGCCGGCCTCAGCGCCCTGCACCAGCGTATCCACCACCGTCAGTCTCACCAAAGGCCAGCGCCGGGAGGCGACACGGATCATATCCTGCACCGCCGCGCCGGTTTTGGAGGTCACCAGCACCACGTGCCTTACCCTCTTGGGCAAAGGCTTTTTGCGCTCAAACAGCCCCTCATCGGCCAGCCGCTTTTTGAGCTGTTCAAACGCCACGGCCAACGCCCCCTCGCCGTCCGGCTCGACGCTTTGGACCATCAACTGGTAGTTGCCCCGGGGCACATAAACCGTCACCGCCCCAAACAGCACCACCCGCATCCCCTCTTCCAGTCTAAAGCGCATCTTTGCGGCATTGGAACGGAACATCACGCAACCAAGCGCGCTCTTTTTATCTTTGACGGTAAAGTAAAGGTGCCCGCTGGTGTGGTAGGTGACACGGGAGACCTCCCCCCGTACCCGCACCTGCATGAAGGTCGACTCCAGCAGGGATTTGATCTGTTCGTTTAACTCGCTAACGCTCAGCAGGCTCATTTGCGCGCGATCAGCAGGGTGGAGATGCCCATGGAGAAAGATTGGGTATGCAAAACCTCAAAACCGGCCTTTTCCAGCTCCTCTTTGAGCATACCGGTAGTCAAAAACCCCTCAATGGAGTCGGGCAGATATTTGTAGGCTTTGTAGTTGCGGCTCACCAGGCCGCCCAGCGTGGGCAGTATGCGGTGCATATAAAAGTCGACCACGCGCCCTTTCAGGCCCCTCTCCTCTCTTTTGGTAAACTCCAAAATCACCGCCATGCCGCCGGGTTTGAGCACCCGGTAAAACTCGTTGATCGCCTCCTGGCGGTCCACCACGTTGCGGATGCCGTAGCTGATGGAGAGAATATCGGCGGTGGCGTCTTCCAGGGGCATCTGTTGCGCCTTGGCCACCACAAACTCGGCGTAATCCACCTTCTCTTTGGCGACTTTGAGCATCCCCTCGCTGGGATCGACCCCGATAAAACGCCCTATCGTCGCGCCCGCCTCCCGGGCCCGCTCTTTCCACCACTGGAGCATATCCCCGGTCCCGCAGGCCACATCCACCACCGTCAGGTTCTCGCTCCGATCCAGCAGTTGCAGGGTTTTGTCACACGCCCGTTTCCGCCAGGAGCGGTCAATCCCCATACTCAAAATGCGGTTGGTCACGTCATAGGTTGACGCGATCTCGTCAAACATATGGACAATCTCTTCCTGTTTTTGCGCTCTATCCATGCTTTGCCTTTAGCCACACCGTTATATCCTCACCCAGGGCGCTTTGGTGCAGTTTGATCAATTCTTGCGTGCCATTATACCCAAGCCCCTCTTTGAGCCTCGGCGCGATAAAGAGCAACAACCAGTCATAGGTCTCTTCAAGCGACTTGAGCAAAGCGGGCCCGCCCTCTACCAGTATCAACCCCTTTTCGGGGAGTCGATCGGCTATCTCAACTTCCCGGCCCGGCACGAAAAAGAGGGGAATGGAGCGATCTACCGTCTCTCGACGGCGACTTAGGATGGTGACATTTGGCGGCCGATCGCCGCTTAGGCGGCAATCAAGCAGCGGCCGGTCGGTTCGCACCGTCCGCGCGCCGATCACCAGCCTGTCCGCCACGCCCCGCAGTCGGTGCACCCAACGCCGGGAGGCTTCGGAGCTGATCGTGCCGCCGTCGACGGTGCCGTTGAGGCGTTGGGCCAGCTTGAAAAGCACAAACCGCCCCGCGCGCCACCGCACAAAGGGTTCCAACAACCGCTCGCAGGCCTCTTTTTCCACCCCTTCTATCACCTCTATCCCGACGGCTTTAAGCCGCTCTATACCGCCGGCGGCCTGCGGGTTGGGATCACGCGTGCCGATCACCGCCCGCTTGAACCCCAACGCCTCAATCAACCCCGCGCAGGGGGGCGTGCGCCCCGTATGGGCGCAGGGCTCCAGGGTGACATAGATGGTCGCCCCCTCAAAAAGGCGCCCCGCTTTTTGGCGCAAAGCCTCATGAAGTCGTAACGCCTCTTCGCACCCGTTTAGGCTCTCGTCGCCGCTTAGACGCGCATAGGCGTCACGGACGGCGCGCACCTCGGCATGGGGACCGCCGGCTCTTTCATGGGCCGATACCGCCAAAAGCGCGCCGTGTTTGTCCAGCACCACAGCGCCCACGGCGGGGTTGGGATAGGTCAGAAGCTGAAAACGCCAGGCCGCGTCCAGGGCCAGGCGCATATAGAAGGGGTGGTCCATTACCACTCGTAGTAGGTGCGGGCCTTGCGGATCTCGTCCAGCGCGTAGCGCTCCTCGCCGTGTTCGGTTTGCAGCACCGCCTCGTTGTTTTCAAAGGCGCTGAGCGTACCCTTGACCTTGTCGCCGGAGCTGAGTTTAAGCGCCACCTTCTCGCCCAGGGAGTTTTGAAAGTGTTCGGGTTTTTTCAGGGGACGCTCCACGCCCGGAGAGCTGACCTCCAGAAAATATTTGTCCGACACGGGGGGATAGACATCCAGCAGGGGCGAAAGATCCCGGCTGATCTCGGCGCACAGATCCAGATCGACCCCGCCCTCTTTCATGATGTAGACCCTATAAACGGTCTGGCCGTTCTCACTGGCGACTTCCGTATCGTAAAGCCTGGCACCGTGGGCCTCTACCACCTTTTTGACTTCATCGGCCACGTTCATGAGCGCAACTCTTTCTCAATTTGATCAAACAGGGCGTCCATCCGCTTGACCCTGTCCAGCTCTTTGTCAAAACGAAAATGGAACCGGGGGGTTTTAAACCAGCCCGCCGATTTGAGGCAGTAGGCTTCCAACCCGCGGCTGACCTTTTTGAGCTGTTTGAGGATGGTCTTTTGGGCCGCCTCGTCAATACCGGTGGGATCCAGATAGACATCGGCGTCGTCCCTTCCGCGGCTACAGACCACCTCCGTCACGCTCAATCCGCGCAGGCGCTCATCCCCCAGTTGGCTCAGGGCCTCGGGAATCAGCTCCCTTAAAAGCGAATCGGCCCGCTTGCGCTTGATCTCCTCGACGGTCATAGACTCGCCGCCTCCTCTTTCTCTTCATAGGCCTCGATCACGTCACCCACTTTGATGTCGTTGAAGTTCTCCAGCATCAGGCCGCACTCATACCCTTTGCTCACCTCTTTGGCGTCGTCTTTGAAACGTTTCAGTGAACTGATGCGGGTATCGTAAATGACCACACCGTCGCGAATGAGGCGGGCTTTGGCGTTGCGGCGGATCACGCCGTCGGTGACCATACACCCGGCGATGGTGCCCACTTTGGCCACGCTGAAGGTCTCTCTCACTTCCGCCTGGCCGATACCCTCTTCGCTGATGACCGGGCTCATCATACCCGCCAAAAGCGCCTTGACGTCATCGATCAGGTCGTAGATGATGGAGTAGGTTTTGATCTCAACCCCCAACTGCTTGGCCTTGTTTTTAATGGCTGCCGTCGGACGGACGTTAAAGCCCAGAATCACGGCGTTTTCATCGGCGTTGGCCAGCGTGACGTCACTTTCGGTAATGCCGCCCACGCCGGAGTGGATGACGTTGATCTTGACCTCTTCGTTCTTGAGTTTTTCCAAACTTCCCTTGATCGCTTCCAAAGAGCCCTGTACGTCGGCTTTGACAATAACCGGAAGCGACTTGATCTTCCCTTCGGCGATCAGCGCGCCCAGCTCATCCAGCGTCACCTTGGTCGATTTGCTGAGCTCTTTTTGGCGCAGGTACTCTTTGCGTTTCTGGGCCAGTTCGCGCACCTGTTTGTCGCTCTCCATCGCCACCAGGATCTCGCCGGCGTCGGGCACCTCGTCCAGGCCGACCACCACGCCCGGGTCGCTGGGGGCAAGGCTTTTTGTCTGTTTGCCCATATCATCCAAAATCGTCCGCACCCGACCGAAAGTCCGACCGCAGATGACATGATCACCCACTTTGAGGGTACCGTTTTTGACAATTACGGTCGCCACCGGCCCGCGCCCTTTTTCCAAAGAGCTCTCGATGACAATCGCCTTGGCCAGCCGCTTGGGATTGGCTTTGAGCTCCATAATCTCGGCCTGGAGCAAAATGGTCTCGAGCAGATCATCCAGCCCCTGACCGGTTTTGGCGGAGACTTCCACAAACTCATACTCACCGCCCCAGTCAACGGGCATAAAGCCGAGTTCCGCCAGCTGGGATTTGACCATGTCGGGATTGGCTTCGGGTTTGTCGATCTTGTTGATGGCGATAATCATCGGCACGTCGGCGGCCTTGGCGTGGTTGAGCGCCTCCTGGGTCTGGGGTTTGACACCGTCATCGGCGGCCACAACGATAATGACAATATCGGTCGCCTGGGCGCCGCGGGCCCGCATCTCGGTAAAGGCTTCGTGACCGGGGGTGTCGATAAAGGTGATCTTCTTGCCGTTTTTCTCGACCTGGTACGCCCCCACGTGCTGGGTAATGCCGCCCGCTTCTCTTTCGGCTACTTTGCTCTCGCGGATCTTGTCAAGCAGTGAGGTTTTGCCGTGGTCGACGTGTCCCATAATGGTGATAACCGGCGGACGCTCCTCAAGGTAGTCGTCTTCCACCTCATCGTACTGGGCCACATAATCCAGTGCGTCAAGGGGATTGATGGTCTCTACTTCCACGCCGAACTCTTCGGCCAGAATCTCGATCTCATCTTTTTCCAGGAAATCGTTTTTGGTTACCATCTTGCCCAGGGCAAAGAGCACCTTGATCACGTCACCGGCACTCTTGCCCACCTTTTCGGCAAACTCGTATACCCGACAATCCTCGGGAATTTTGACGATACTGGGAGCCGTCTCCGTCTTATCGGTCGGCTTTCGACGTTTTTTGGGTAATTTTCTGCTCACGCTGCGTTTTCCTTTGCTGGGGCCGCCCCGGCGCCCGACGGGCTGTTTGGGCCGGGGTTCGGCCGGTTTGAGAGTGGTGGGGGTTTTGGGCTCTTCCATCGCCCGCATCGCCTCGGTCAGATCGGGCAGAATCTCCTCTTCGATCGTATAATCCACACTGATGCCGCCGATGTCGCGGTCTTCAAGCAGATTGAGCTTGACACCATCCTCTTTTTTGGGAGCCGGTGCCCCTTTTTTGGCCTTTTTCTTCGCCTTCTTGGCGGCGATACTCTCGTCCACCGCGGCGATCACCCGGTTCTCCGCGCCGATCTCGCTCTTTTTAATACTCGGCGCGCTCTCCGTCGCTTCGACACGGGGGCGTTTTTTCTTGACAATGAAAATACCTCTACGCCGCTTGGGCTTGGCTTCCGCTTTCTCCTCCGCTTTGGCGGCAGCCTCCTCTTTGGGCGCTTCGGACGTTTTGGCAACGGACTTTTCTTCTTTGGGCGCCTCTTTGGGCGCCGGCTCGGATTCAGGCGCTTTGGAGACGGGGTTTTCACTCTCCTCTTTCACGGCCGGCGCGCTCTTTTGAGCCTCTTCGTCAATTACCTCTTTGGGCGTTTCGGTCTTCTCTTTCGGTTTCTGGGGCGCTTTCTCCGCCTTTTTGGGTGCCTCTTTTTCGGTCTCTTTCTTTTTGGGAGACGGTTTTTCGGTCCGCTTCTCCTCTTTTTTGGCCAGCGAGGGCGGAACCTCCCCGGTCATGACGTAATTCATGATCATCTCAGCTTCCGCGGGCGTGACGCCGCTTGAGTGAGTCTTGACGTTGTCAAACCCGATCTCCCGGGCCTTCTCGACAATCTCTGTACTCTTTATCCCAAGCTCGTTCGCAATTTCACTGATTCGTACTTTGCCCATTCGCTGCCGTCTCCTTAAATTCGGGGCTTTTTACCAGCCCTCTGATTGTCTTCCCCAGGTCGGTTGTGGCGTATTCGCGATTGCCGCACAGTTTCGCCATCCGCTTTCGCAGTTTCGGTTCGTCGATGCAGGAGGTACAGAGGTAGAAGCTTCTTCCCTGCCCCCGAAATGGTCGCAAATGATTGTTTTCACACTGTAGCCGTATAAGTTGCGCCTGCAAAAAACGGCGGCGGCAATGGATGCACATTCTAACCGGATCGGACATAATCGTGCAATTATACCAAAATATCGGGCGTTTAGCTGAAAATCACCCCGTCATTGTCAAAATCGAGGATCAACGCGCGAAAAGAGGGAAAGCGTTTCTCAAACGCGCGGTGCAGTTTGGCGGCGTCTTCACGGTAGACCATGTTGAAAAAAGTGGAGCCGCTGCCTGAGAGCGTACTCATCAACGCCCCGTGCTCCACGGCCAACCGCTGAACCTCAAAGAGCTCCGGGAGCATCTTCATGCGAATCGCCTGGTGAAACCGGTCTCTGGCGGCGATGCGAAGCATCTCCCACGACTCGTTGAAAAAGCAGGCGGTCAGCAGACTGGCGTGTCCCACATTGTAGATCGCCTCCTCCTTGCGGTAGCTTTTGGGCAGGGTGGTGCGGGAGTGGGCGGTGGAGATAGGTTTGTCGGGAATCACCACCACCGCTTTCAGATAGCCCGGTATCCGCTTTTTCTGGCTGTAAACCCGGCGGTTCTCCACCACCGCCGTATTGAACCCCCCCATCACGGCGGGGGTGATGTTGTCGGGATGATGCTCATAATGGAGCGCCAGATTGAGCAGTTTGCGTTTGCTCACGTTCACCCCCGCCGCGGCGTAGGCAGAGGCGATGGCGCTGACAATCACCGCCGAAGAACTGCCAAGTCCGCGGGAGAGGGGAATTTTGTTGATAAAGCGGAAACGAAAAATCCCCTTTTTCCCGGTCAGATAACGGTAGTGGTCGTTGAAAATGTTGATAAAGAGGTTGTTGCCCTTCAGGCGCGGGTTGTCCGCCCCCTCCCCGCGAATGGAGACGCTGAAAAAAGAGGAAGGATGAATATGCACCCGGTTGCGCAGGTTCAAAGAGAGCCCCAGGGTATCAAATCCCGGGCCGAGATTGGCGCTGGTTGCAGGTACACTGATGGTCAAAACGTCTCCTGAGGCCTATAGAAATTGTGGCAATTTTAATCTAACTTTGCTTAAACGGCAGGCAATACGTACATCGGCTCGGTCTCTGTATCAAAAACGACCTCATTCAGCCGTTCGGGCAGAGCAAATCTCCCTTCGCCGGCACACGCCTCACCTTTCGCGATCTCTATTTTCCCTTCTTTTTTGACAAAACAGCTTCGACCGACGGCCCGAATGGGCGCGCCGTTGTTAAAGGCAAAGGCATCGGCGGCAAAGAGGGGTATATTCAGGGCGACTGAAAGGGTTTTGAAGGTGACGTAAAGAATTTTCAGGGCCATAAAACTGCCGGGCCCTTTGGCATAGTAGAGCGTGTCGATATGATAGAGGGCCAAAATCTCTTCCAACAGTCCCGGCAGAATCTCCGAGGTTTTCCCCTCATGCTCATAACGTTTTATGAGACGGCCTTTTTCATAGAGCCCCAGCAGCAACCTGCCGTTGCCGCTGACAGCCAGCAGGGACACGCTTTTAGGCGAAGCTTCGCGCAAACTCGGGAATCTCCTGCATTTCCAGCGTCACCACCTCGTAGGCTTGCGGATCGGCCATCAGCGCCAGAGTCAGGCGGTGGTTCAGGTCATGGCTGCCGGCGAAAGCCTCATAGCGCCCGAGAATCGGGCGTCCGAGTAGTTTCATATCCCCGATGGCATCCAGGATCTTGTGACGGACAAACTCATCTTCGAAGCGCAATCCTTCGGGGTTGAGCACTTTGGTGTCATCCAGCACCACGGCGTTTTCCAGACTGCCGCCCAGCGCCAGGTTTTTGCTCCGCAGGTACTGCACCTCTTTCAAGAAGCCGAATGTTCGGGCCCGGGCGATCTCCTTGACAAAAGCGCTTCGGGAAAAGTCGAAGCGACGGGATTGCCGACCGATCACCGGGTGGGTAAAGTCGATGGTAAAGTCAAACCCCGCCGTCTCATCGGGACGCAACAGCGCGTATTTCCCGTCCTTTTCTACCCGCACCTCCTTTTTGATGCGCAAAATTTCCCGACCGGCTCCCTGTTCCTTGATGCCCGCTTCATCCAGGAGCATACAAAAACTCGCCGCGCTGCCGTCCATAATGGGCATCTCGCCGTCATCGAGCACCACCCGCAGGTTGTCGATACCGTAGGCGTAAACGGCGGAAAGGAAATGTTCTATGGTCGAAATATAGACCCCGTCTTTTCCTATGACGGTCGCCATCTGGGTATCGACCACATACTCCGCACGAAGCGGTATGCTCACCCCCGCGTCACGGCGATAAAAAAGAATGCCCGTGTTCTCTTCCATCGGTTCGAGGCGCAACCGGACAGGTTTGCCTTTGTGCAGACCGATCCCCACGCTGTTGACGGCCCTGGCAATGGTACGTTGTCTCATCATATTTGATCTCATCCAAATCTTTATGAATCTTTATCTAATGGCTCCCGCTTCCACGGGATACCTTTCGGCTTGCAAAAAACGTTCCGGTCCGGTCAGCCGATTATGCCATGATTCTAACACAACAAAAGTAAACGAAAGCAATCAGCTCCCGAAAAAGCGGGCCTGATTATCGGTTTTTGCGTTTGATCATGCGAATCGCGTCGGAAAAGACGGCCTGGATATTGTCGTGAATCCAGTGGCTGTCCATCCACTCCCTCGGCCGTACTTCCACCCCCTGCACCAATACACCGAAATGGAGGTGATCGCCCAGCGCGAGGCCCGTTTTTCCGGTTTTGGCGATCACCTCTTTGCGCCGTACTTCATCCCCTTCGGCCACCTCGATGGTCGAACAGTGGCCGTAGATGGTATAAAGCCCCATGCCGTGATCGATCATGGGCATATTGCCGTAAATGCCGTTGTAGCCCGCAAACACCACTTTGCCCGGGTTGGAAGCCCGGATGGCGGCCATCTTCACACTGGCCAGATCCAGCCCCATATGGTAGGATTCGCTCACCAGGCGCCCTTTGTAGTAGTAGAAGCGGTGGGTACCGAAATCGGCCACCTTCTTGGCGTTTTTGAGCGGATAGAAGGGTCTGATTTTCCAACCCCTGATCATCTGGGTGGAGAGTTTGGAAGCGAGTTTGTGAATCAGCGCTTCGTTGTTCTCCCTCACTTTCTCGTTAATGAGCCGAAAACGCTCCAGCGGATCGGTCACGTCTGCCGTCTCATCAAACTGACTGGCCAGATCGGCGATCTTGCCGTTGAGAAAACGGTTTTTGAGCGTGATTTTGGAGCGTCGGTAGCGATAACGCTCCACAAAGAGCGGCACATGGGCCTTGGTCACGTTGCCCGCCTCGTCCCTGGCCTCCACCCAGGCGCGAAAACGTTTCTGGGTCACGGGCCAGGCGATCAACGCGGCGTAAAAACCCTCTTTATAAAAAGGAACCGCCCGAAACACCTTGCCAAACGATGTTTTGACGGCTACCTCCCCAAGATGCTCATCACTCGCGCCAAAAACCACCAGTGCGCTGCCGCCCTGGGTAATTTTATAGGAGTTGGCCAACACATAGGCCGAAGGACGTTTGGTGTCAATCGCTACAACCTTCTCTTTTTCACTGCGATTGCCCTGTAACAGGTTCCAGCGGCTCACATCGGTCACCTCAACCCGTATGGCGGCTCGTTCGGTCTTTCGATTCCACCCCGCTTTGGGCAGACGCAAAGCCACCTCCACCTGCCTGGTCCCCTCCGCGGGCTCCGCTTGCGCCACAACGAAATCGTTGGCCCCGTCATTGAGTACCACCCGGTAACTACGGATGCCCGTATCGTCCCGCAGCGTGATTTTCAGGGGGGTTTTCAGATTCCAAAACGCCACGTTCGGCATCTCGATTTCAGGCGCGTTACGCTCAAACATCGGAGACGTGGCCAAATAGGCGCCCGCCCCCGCCAGGGCCAGAATCGGCAACAACCACAACAGGGGTGAGCGACCGCCGCGTTTTCGGTAGATCTGTCGTCTCATTCCACTCCTTCTTCATCAATATGGTCGGCAAGCGTCTCAAAAAGTCGCGCCAACAGCGCCTCTTCCGACATTCTCACCGCGAACCCGGCCGCGCGTCGATGACCGCCGCCGCCAAAATCAACGGCAATCCGCCCCACATCCACCCGGCGTTTGGAACGCAATGAGACTTTCAGACTGCCGTCACGATTCTGCCGAATCAGAAAACCCACCTCCACCGTCGCCAAAGAGCGGGCGAAATCGACAATCTCATCGGTATCGCCGTCCCGGGCGCCGGTGCGTTCGAACATGGACCGATCCACCCGTACCCAGGCCACCCGGCCCCCAAGTGCCAGCCGCAGCGTTCCCAACGCCTCGGCCATCAGGCGTACCCGGGCCAGTGAGCGGTTCTCCCTCAGCATACCGGCCGCCATCACCGGGTCGGCCCCCAGGGCGATCAACCGACCCGCCAGATCGAACGTCTCGGCACCCACGCCCTCAAAACCGAAAAAACCGCTGTCACTTGCCAGGGCCGTATAGAGTGACTGGGCAGACGCGCCGTTGACGGGCCATCCGGCCTGCCGGATCAGTCGGTAGACCACCTCCGCGGCGCAAACCGCTTCCGGATCTACCAGATTCCAACGTCCAAACCGCTCATTGCTGCGATGGTGGTCGATATTCACCAAATCCACGCCGTCGGGCACCGTCGCATCGAGCCTGTCGGCACTGCCGCAATCGACACTGATCACCAGGTCCGTTGACGGCGGAAGGGTTTGACGAATTTTAACAAAACCCGGCAGCGGCCTCAACTCTCTGGGCAATTCGCTGCCAAATACCGTATCGACCCGAACCCCCGCCTCTTTCAGGGCCCAGTAAAGGCCCAACGCCGAACCTACGGCGTCGGCATCGGGATCGACGTGGCCGGTAATCACCACCCGGGAAGCTTTTGCGACCGCTTCGATCACGGCATCGGATTCTGTCTGCGCCATTGTATCCAATTGCATCCTTACAAGCCTCTTTTGCTTTTGTAAACGAAGGCCAACACCTCCGCCACCGCCTGGTAGAACTGTTCGGGAATCTCCCTATCGACCTCCACCTGTTTGTACAACTCTCTTGCCAAAGGCGGATTCTCTACGATCTGCACCCCGTGTTCCCTGGCGATCTCCCGGATCTTCAACGCGATCAGATCGGCCCCCTTGGCCACGACACGCGGAGCGCGCCTCTCCTTTTCGTTATACTGCAAAGCCACGGCATAATGGGTGGGGTTGGTAATGACCACATCGGCGTTGGGCACCTCCGAAAGCATCCGTTTGCGGGCCATATCGGCCTGGATCTGCCGGATTTTTGCCTTGATCTCGGGATTTCCTTCCAACTGCTTCATCTCATCCTTGATCTCCTGCTTGCTCATGCGCAGCTCTTTGAAGTAGTTGTAGCGCACAAAAAGCAGATCGATCAACGCCAACACCAGCAACAGCACCAGCATCACCGCCGCCAAGATCATCGCCCGATCACTCAACCATAGCAACTGTTGTCCCATCGGGGCCGCGGCCACGCCCGTCAATTCCCGGATGAAGCGCAAGAAAACGGTAAAGGCCACCCCGAAAACCGCCCCCACTTTGACGGTGATTTTGAAACCTTCCAACAGTTTCTTCAGGGAAAAAAGATTTTTCATCCCTTTGACGGGATCGATTTTTGTCAGATCGGGTGTCAGCGGTTTGGTGGTAAAGAGAAAACCAAACTGCATCCACCCCGCCAACAACCCCGCCACCGCCACGGGAAGCGCCAAAGGAAGCACCATCAGAAAAATCTCGGTGATGATATGGGTGGTCATTTGCAGCAATCCCCGGGGCGTCAACTCCGTCCCGATCCAGGCGATACAGTAGGCGTACAGCCTCTCAAGCCGATCCAGGATCCAACCGGTAAGGGCGACAAAAGCCAACACCGCCGCCAACAGGGTAACAAACCCGGATGTATCCATACTGCGGGGAACGTTCCCCTCTTTACGGGCATCCTCGATCTTTTTGGAGGTCGGTTCCTCGGTCTTTTCCTGATCGTCGGCCACGGCGGCAATCCGTTACATCGCCATCTTCATCGAAAGGTCGATCCAGCGAGACTGGTGGATAATGGCGCCGGAACTGATGGCGTCCACACCCGTTCGCGCCACCTGCCGGATGGTCTCAAGCGTAATGTTGCCGCTGGCTTCCAGCAAAACCCCCGGATAGTCGGCGTTACGCGCTTTGACCGCCTCGGCGATCGCCTCCGGCGCCATGTTGTCACACATTACAATGTCCGCCCCCGCCTGCATCGCCCGCACGGCGTCTTCCACGCTCTCACACTCGATCTCGATTTTGGTGGTAAAGGGGATCTGGCGCCTGGCCTCTTGAATGAAAGCCTCCAGGTCGTCGATAAGGCTCAAATGGGTATCTTTAAGCATCAGCGCATCATCCAGTCCCATGCGGTGGTTGACCGCGCCGCCGATGCGCACGGCGTACTTTTCAAAGTTGCGAAGCATCGGGCGGGTTTTGCGGGTATCCAAAAGTAAAACCCCCGTTCCCTCCAGCGCCTTGACATAAGGACGTACCTGGGTGGCGATGGAGCTGGCGTGCAAAAGCATATTCAGCAGTGTCCGCTCCGCCGCCAGCAGATCGGCGGCCATGCCGTCGATTTTGAGCAAAACATCGCCGGGAACGAAAGTGTCACCGTCACGTTTGAACCAATAAAGCCGCAGGTTACAAAACTTCGCCAGCGCTTCCAGATAGGGTTGTCCGGCTACGATGCCTTCACTTTTGGCCACAATCTGGGCCGTTGCCTCCCTTTTGGGCGCCACCCGGCCAAAGAGATCGCCCCGGCCGATATCCTCAAGCAAAACCTCTTTGACAAACTCCTGGATAATCATAACGCCAGCATCCTCTCCAGCGCGATATTGGCCCACTTGGCCGTCTCTTCATCCACGAAAATCTCCGTGGGCACCTCGCCTTTCTCTATGGCTTTGAGGGTGTTGTACAGATCTTCCAGGGTCGTCTCGTTCATTGTAGGACACTCGGGTTTGGTAGAGGAGAGGACATAGGTGTTTTTCTCGCGCATCCGATTGACCAGATTGTACTCGGTGCCCACCGCCACCTTCTGATCCTCGGGCAGTTCGGAGACATACTTGATGAGTTGACTGGTCGATCCGCAAAAGTCGCTTACCGCCACCACCGACGGGTCGCACTCGGGGTGCACGGCGATCTTGATGCCCGGAAACCGTTTGCGGTAAAAGGCCACGTCGTCCACGGTAAAGAGCTGATGCACCGAACAAAAACCGTCGTAGCAGATGATGTCGGCGTCGTTGGGATCGGTCCCGTCACCGATCACGCACGATCTAAGCCCCATCATGTTGGCGATATTCTGTCCCAGGCACCGATCGGGCACAAAAAGAATCTTCTTGCCGCTCTCCAGCCCCTTTTCTATTATCTTATAGGCGTTGGAGCTGGTACAGACCATGCCGCCCATTTTGCCCACGCTCGCTTTGACCGCGGCGCTGGAGTTGATATAGGTAATGGGCAGTACATCACTCTCTTTGATGCCGTGTTCTTCCAAAAACCTCACCGAATCGTCATAGCACTGCTGATCGATCATCCGGGCCATGGCGCAGCAGGCGATACGGGGCATCGCCACCCGCTTGTGGGGCGCGATCACCTTGACGCTTTCGCCCATGAATCCCACGCCGCAAAAGACGACCCACTCATTCTCGTCGGCTTTGCAACGGCGGGCCAACTCCAGGCTGTCACCGGTGATATCACCCATTTCAAAGACTTCATCACGCTGGTAGTAATGGGCCACGATGGTGACCGAAAGCTTCTCTTTGAGCTCTCTGATCTTCTCTTTCAAGGCTTCTTTTTCCAAACCCGATCCTTAATAAGGGTATAACGATTTTTCATCTATAATGGCGCACAATTTTACCATAAAGACGAAACTATGGATTTTTTGACCAACCCCAATATTCTTTGCTACCTGGCCGCCTATCTGATCGGCGGCATCCCTTTTGGCCTGCTGTTGGCCAAAAAATTCGCCGGTGTGGATGTCAAGAGTGAAGGAAGCCAGAGCATCGGCGCCACCAACGTCTTGCGCGTCGTAAAAGCGCGTGACCCCCAACTGGCCAAAAAGCTGGCCGCCGCCACACTGGCGCTGGACGCGCTCAAAGGCCTGTTGGTGGTACTCGCGGCCAAGGCGCTGGGCCTGCCCGAAGCGACCCAGTGGGGCGCGGCGGTGTTGGCGGTGATCGGTCACTGTTTCAGCCCCTGGTTGCGCTTTGAAGGGGGCAAAGGGGTTGCCACCGGCGTGGGCGTACTGGCAGCCATGTTGCCGCTTCCCACCCTCATCGCGTTGGGGGCCTGGTTTGTGCTGGGTAAGACGCTTCGTATCTCTTCCGTCGCCTCGCTGGGGGCGCTGGCCACGCTGCTGGCCGCCTCCTATATACTCTACCCCGATATGCCCGCCATCCATTCCCACGCACCGGTATGGATCATCGCCGCCATTATCGTCTACAAGCACATTCCCAATATCGTCCGCCTTCTTAGAGGGGAAGAGAAACGGGTGGCATGAGGGTTTTTATTGATGCTTTGAGCTTCGAGGCGATTCTGGGCATTTTGCCCCATGAGCGCCGGAACCCCCAGCCGGTAACGGTTGACATCTCGTTTGAGTATGATTTTAACGGCAAAGATTTCGTCGATTACGCCGCCGTGGCCAAAGAGGTCGAGAAGTGTATGAAAGCGGGGCGTTTTGAGTTGATCGAGGAGGCGCTTTCGGCGCTTTTTCACACGCTTCATGAAAATTTCCCCCAAATCACACACCTTCAACTGAAAATTTGCAAACCCGCCATCCTCCCAAATTGTCGGGTCTGCGTCGAGGATTTCGCCGACTTTCTTTAAAACTTTTTGAAAAAGAGTTTAAATCAGTCTGAAAATATGCTATAATCCCGCTTAAATTTGCCCGGGCCCTCCGGTCAATGCAACTTCACTCTGTAAGGACAGCCATACCATGCGCATTCTGATCGTAGAAGACGAAACCACTGTCAACAAAACCCTCTCCGAAGGGCTCAACGAATTCAACTACCAAACCGATTCCGCCGAGAACTTCAAAGACGGCGACTACTACCTGGACATCCGCAACTACGACCTGGTACTGGCCGACTGGATGCTGCCCGACGGCAACGGGCTGGAACTGATCCAAAAGGCCAAGGCCAACAACCCCAAAACCGCCGTTATCATCCTCTCGGCCCGCGACGACAAAGAGAGTGAGATCGAGGCGCTGGAAGCGGGCGCGGACGACTACATTAAAAAACCTTTCGACTTCGATATTCTCATCGCCCGCATCAAGGCGCGCCTGCGCTTTGGCGGCAGCAACGTCATCGAGATCGATGACCTGGCCATCAATCCCCAGGAGGAAAAGGTAGTCTACAAGGGCAAAGAGATCGAGCTTAAAGGCAAACCTTTCGAGGTTCTGACCCACCTGGCCCGTCACCGGGACGAGATCGTCTCCAAAGAGCAACTGCTCGACGCCATCTGGGAAGAGCCCGAACTGGTCACCCCCAACGTCATCGAAGTGGCGATCAACCAGATCCGCCAGAAGATGGACAAACCCCTCGGCATCCAAACCATCGAAACGGTTCGCCGCCGGGGTTACCGTTTCTGCTACCCCCAGAAGAAAAACGCCGACTGACCCTCTCTTCGCCCCCGTTGGGGGCACCTCTTTTTTTGCTACAATAAAACAACCATATTCCTATTAACAAAAGGCGCACGTTGCTGAGCAAACGCAGTATTCGTAACCAGTTTCTTTTCCAGCTCATCATCGCCTCATCGGTTCTTCTGATCATCTTCTCCACCATGCTCTACGCCTTTATCAAGCAATCCATTTACGACGAAATATCCCAACAACTCGTCAAACAGGCCCGTTATATCGTTCAGACTTTTCCCAATTACGGTGAGGGCGAGACCATCGACGCCCAAAACCTCGAAAACGCCCTGCAGATCTCGGCAAAGGTCATTCCCGCGCCCCACCGTTTTTACAGCTCGATCGAGTGGCGGGAGCGCAAAGAGAACGGCAAACACTATATTGAACTCATCTACCCCTATAACTTCCGGGCCCAGACCTACCTTCTGATCAGTAAAGAGATTACCAACATCCGCAAGATGCTGGGCAAGATTTTGCGCTCCATCATCATTATCAACCTTATCAGCCTGGTACTCATTGTTCTTTACGCTTTCGGCCTTTCGGCCATGCTGCTCATGCCCATCACCCGCCTGACCAAGAAACTCTCCAGTCTCAACGAAAACTTTCTGCACACCATCGACACCCAGAGCCTGCCCGAGGAGTTCGTGCCCCTGGGCGAGTCGATCAACCGGCTGATCAAACGCATCCAAACTTTTGTGAAGTACCAAAAAGAGCTCTTTATCGGCGCGGCCCACGAGCTTAAAACCCCGCTCAACGTCATGAAACTCAAAAACGATGTCACCCTCATCAAGCAAAGAGAGCCCGAAAAGTATATTGAAGCCCTCAGACTCGCCAACAAAACCATTGAAGAGATGAACAAGATGATCTCCTCCATTCTGGAGATCGGCCGCCAGGAAGGGGCCCACTTCGAACTGCCCCAGACCGTGGATATCATCGACTTCATCCGTCGCAAGGGGGAGGATTTCAAACTCCTGGCCGAAGCGGAAAACAAACGGCTCGAACTCGATATTCAACCCAACTCGCTGGTCGGCTGCATTCAGACCACCCTGCTGAATCAGATTTTGCAAAATTTCCTGCAAAACGCCATCAAATTCACTCCCGAAGGCAAAAACATCCTGCTCAAAACCCGTCCTATCGACGAACACAAACTCAAAATCGAAGTGATCGACGAGGGGCCGGGTATTGACGAAAAGATCGACCTTTTCGCCCCATTCAAACGAATCGGCAACGCGCCGGGAGCGGGGCTTGGGCTCTTTTTGGCCAAATCGGCCGCCGACGCCATGGGCGCGGAAATCTCACTGAAAAACCGCACCGACGGCACACCCGGCACCATCGCCTCTTTGGTGCTGGCCACAACCCCCCGTTGCGACCTGCCTCCCGTCTGAAAAGGGGAGTGACGTTTTAAAGCCCCCATAAGGTGACATAGGTTATAAATCTCCAAATCGAAATTCCCGGGCACGGGAGAGAGAAAGGTAACCTGTATGGCACTGATGATCACCGACGAATGTATCGCCTGCGACGCCTGCCGGGACGAGTGTCCCAACGGCGCCATCGAGGAGGGCGATCCCATCTATATCATCGACCCCGACCGCTGCACCGAGTGCGTGGGCCACTACGACGAGCCCGCCTGTATCGCCGTCTGCCCGGTCGATTGCATCGTCCCTGATCCCGACAACGTCGAGAGTGTCGAAGAGCTGAAGTTCAAGTTCGAGCACCTTCAGCAAGAGCAGTAACCCCCTTTTATGGCCAAACGCACCGCCGTCATCGATATCGGCTCCAACTCGGCCCGGATGGTGGTGTTCGAGCGCACCAGCCGGTTTGGCTTTTATCTTCTTAACGAAACCCGCAGCCGCGTACGAATCAGCGAAGGGGCCTACGAGCACGGCGGCAACCTCCAGGAAGCGGCGATGCAAAGGGCTTTCGCCGCGCTTGAGGAGTTTCTGGCCATCGCCAAAAACCTCAAGACCCGTAAAATTCTGGCCATCGCTACCTCCGCCGTACGCGACGCCCCCAACCGCAACATTTTCCTAAAACGTGTCGAAAAAGAACTGGGACTCAAAATCAAAGTGATCGACGGCGACAAAGAGGCGTGGCTGGGCGGTACGGCGGCCGTTAACCTGCTGCCGGTCACCGACGCCGTAACCGTGGACATCGGCGGCGGATCGACCGACCTGGCCCTTATCCGTAACCGGGAAGTCGTGGCTACCCATAGCCTCAAACTCGGCACCGTACGGCTCAAGGAGCTCTTTTTCGACAAAAAACGGCCTCTGGAAGAGGCGATCGCCTTTGTGGAAGAGGCCCTCAGCTCCCTGCCGCCGGAATTTTTAAGCGCCCAGGCCGTAGGCATCGGCGGAACGGTTCGGGCTATCTCCAAAGCGATCATGCAACGCCATGAGCACCCCGTTGAGCGGGTGCACGCCTTCGCATACAGCCTGGATGAGGAGAAAAAGTTCATCGACAAAGTGGCCCGTGCCTCGGTCATGAAGCTGGGAAAACTGGGCATTAAAAAAGAGCGCATCGACACCATCCGCCCCGGCGCGTTGATTTTTTCCATGGTTCTGGCCCGTATCGGCGCCACAGAAGTCATCACCAGCGGCGCCGGTATCCGTGAAGGGCTCTTTTTGAGTGATCTTTTGCGTAACCAACGGGGCCGTTTTCCCGCCAATTTCAATCCCAGTGTCAAAAGCCTTCAGGATCGTTTCTGCACCGATACAAAACTGGCTGCCGCCCTGGGGGCTACCGCCGGCAAAATTTTCGACGCCCTGGCCAAACCCTTTGGCCTCGACCCCGCCTACCGTCCTCACGTCATCACCGCCGCCAAACTCTCACGGGTCGGCATTCGCCTCAACTACTACGGCTACCACCGCCACAGCGCCTGCTTTCTGATGAACAATCTCGATTACGGCTTTACCCACGAAGAGATGATTCTTATCGCCACCCTGGTGCGATTCAACAAACGGCGCCTGCCCAAAACCAGCTTCACCCGCCCCTATAAAGCCCTACTACCCAAGAGCGGCACGCTCTCATGGCTCAGCTACATTGTCTCGTTGGCCCAGGCCGTGCATACGCTTGGCGATCGGGGAGTGGTTGAATGCGACTTCAGTGGGGGGGTACTTACCTGTCGCGCACCCTTTGGCGTCATGCTGGCCGCACAGAAGATCAAAGAGTTGGAAAAACCCGCGCCCATCGCCGTCAAACTGGAACGGATATAACACTCTCTCAAACGAAAACCGAACGGACCATCTCTTCTCTTACGACCTTTCGACAAAAACAGATCCGGGAAAAACGATTGAAAAAAAGGGGCAAAAGCGTGCCCCCCATGAAGCGACAGGGGCGCTTTAAAACTGTTGCCCCATCGTAAATTCGAAGGTCGAGGTCTTGTCGCCGTCCTCTTTCATCAGCGGGTAGGCGAAAATGAGGTTGATGGGGCCCATGGGCGAGAACCACTCGATCGCCGCGCCGGTGCCGGCCCGTTTGTACTCATCGAAACTATCATCCCCGATCATCCCGTAGTCGAAGAAGAAAGCCAGACGCATCTTGGCCGCCTCCACCAACGGAATACTCGCCTCAACCGAGTTGGAGAAGGTATAACGGCCGCCGGTACGGTAGATCCCCTCATACCCGCCGATTGATCCCGACTCGTACCCCCTGACCGATCGCACACCGCCCATATAAAACTTGGCGCTGATGGGCAGTTTGTCATATTCGGTGCCGTCGGGTTTGGTACCGGTGCCCACATAGGGAATGGTACCCAGACGCGCTTTGTATCGTAGAATCAGGTCGTAGTTGATGTAATCCTCCAACCCTCTGAAGATAGAGAAAGTGAAGAAATCCTTGTTGTAAACCGCGTCACCGCCCAGTCCGGCGTACTGCAGGCTCGCGCTGAAGATCATACCCCGCCTCGGCAGATAGTAGTCGTCGGTATTGTTGAAACGGAGCGAAAGCGTACCGGCGCTGGTCACGAAAGCGTCTTCGTAAAGATCTTTGTCGGGATATTCGTCGGGAATATCGGTCAACTCCGTGGAGTAGTATTGATACATCAGCGTCGCGTGCCAGTAACGGGCGATCTGCTTGCCCACGTTCACCGACCAGCCGAACCGTTTTTCGGTATAGTCGTAGTTCTCGAACTCGTTACGGTAGATGTTGAAGCCCGCGCTGTATTTGCTGTCGAAAATCCGGGGATTGGTGATATTGAAGTTGAAATTGGTGCGGTGGCGTGACAGATCGGCGCTCAGTCCTACCGAAAGGCCGCTTCCGAAAACGTTGCGATCGTTAATGGAAGCGTTGAAGATAAATCCGTCGTAACTACCGTAACCTCCGCCGATCATAATGTTACCGGTCTGGGCCTCTTTGACGGTGACGACCAGATCCATCTCGTGTTCGTTGATCCGCCGCTGATCGATCACCACGTTCTCAAAAAATCCGGTACGCATCAGGGCCGACTTGGAGTCGGTCAGATCGGTCAGGTTATACAGATCGCCCGGCGCCAGAAAGATCTCACGCCGAATCACCCTGTCCAACGTGCGGGTATTGCCGGCGATGATCACGTCGTGGATATAGACTTTTTCACCGGGCATCACCTTGTAGGTGACGACCGTGGTATGATCTTTCTCGTTTTTGGTGAAATCGGGCACCACCCGCACATAGGCGTAGCCCATGTTGGCGATCTTCTCTTTGATCTTCTTCATATCCTGCCTGAGGCTCTCGATGTTGAACACCTCACCGGGCTTGACCTTCAGCTCATCCTTCAAAATCACCGGGTCGATCACCTTTTGCATCAGGTCGATCTTGACATCCTTGACGGTATACACCGCCCCTTCGGTGATTTTGAAATCCAAAATGGCGTCGTACTGGTCAAAATCGACCCGCAAAAGCGGATCGGCCACCTGGGCGTCCAGGAAACCGTGGCGCATATAAAAGTCGCGAATCCTCGGAGCCTCGTATTTGAGCTGATCGAGCTTGACTTTCCCGTCGTTAAGTCCCCAGAGCCAACCCATAAAGTCCCGCTCCCGGTTGGCCATGACACTCTCGATCTCTTCTTTCTTCAGACGTTTGGCACCGCAAAGATTGAGTTTGCGGATGATGATGTTCTCACCCTTGTTGACCTTGAACTCCACTTTGACGCTGCCGTTGTCCAGCGTCGTCGTCTCGGTCTCTACCACTGTATCGAAATAGCCCTCGGCCTCGACGGTGGCCCGAATGGTCTCCCTGGCCTTCTCGATCTTGCGATCATCGAAAATATCACCCTTGCGAAGCCCGATGGCGGAGAGAAGCTGCTCTTTCTTGCTTTCGCCGTAACCGCTGATGACAATCTGGGAAATGACCGGCTTCTCTTTGACATGGAAGGTCAACACCCCTCCCTCTTCCGTTACCCAGATATCCTTGAAGTACCCCTGGGCGTAGAGTTTGCGGATCGCTTCATCCACTTTTTCGATATCGATCGACTCGCCGGGGTGTAATCCCGTCAATTCCAGCGCGATATCGCGGGAGAGATGGTACAGGCCGTCAAATTGAATCTTTTCAATGGGACGGGCTTCAACCAGCAGGGCGCACAGAGCCAGGGATAGAGCGATTCGTTTCATTCAGATCCTCGTTCGGAAAGCGGTTCAGGTCATGATTTACCGCAAAAAGTCTTATAGTTTACCCATTTTTGAATTAAACTCTATTAAACGGCCGCTTGGGTACAATTTTCCATTCCCAAACAGAGGTTTCGACCCCAAACCGAACGGAGAGAGCAGATGACCATTGGAATCGTGGGCCTTGGACTTATGGGCGGCTCGTTGGGGCTGGCACTCAAAGAGCTGCCGGACGTGGCGCATATTGTCGGCTACGATCACAACCCTACCCACCGGCGCGACGCACTGCAACTGGGCCTGGTAGACGAGATCGGCGAGTGGGAGGCGATTCGCCGGTGCGATGTGATCTACCTGGCCATTCCCGTAGAAGGCATCATTGCCGCCCTGAAACAACTGACCGATATCGACGAAAGTACCACGATCATCGATCTGGGCAGCACCAAAGCGCGCATCGTCCAAAACGTTCCTCCCGCCATCCGCAAAAACTTCGTCGCCGCCCACCCCATGACCGGCACCGAGAAATTCGGCCCCAAAGCGGCGTTGGAAGGGCTGTATGAAGGAAAAATCGTCGTTTTGTGCGACCTGGAGCAAAGCGGCGCCCTGCAGGCCGAAAGGGCCCGACGGCTTTTTGAGGCGATCGGTATGCGGGTCGTCACGATGGGCGCACGCGAACACGACCGCCACGCCGCCTACATCAGCCACCTGCCCCACGCCATCAGCTACGCCCTGGCCAACGCCGTCATGGCCCAGGAAGATGCCCGCAGCATTCTTATTCTTGCCGCCGGCGGCTTTAGAGACATGAGCCGCCTGGCCAAAAGCTCGCCGGTGATGTGGGAGGATATTTTCAAACAGAACAGAGAGTATCTGCTTGAGGCGATGGACCGCTTTGAAGAGGAGCTCAAAACCTGCCGCAAACTGGTGGAAGAGGGAGAGTGGCAAAAGCTCCACGAGTGGATGGCCGAAGGCCAGAAACTGCATACCATTTTCAAAGAAAACTGATGCGTGCGGGGGTTTTTGACAGCGGCGCGGGCGGCCTGACGGTGGTCAAAAGCCTGCTTGCGCACCGTTTTTTTGATGAGATCATCTATTTTGGCGACACGGCCAGGGTTCCCTACGGTCCCAAGGATCCGGCCACCATCACCCGCTACGCCCTGGAGGCGCTGGAATTTTTCAAAAATTTCGAGATCGACCTGCTCATTACCGCCTGCAACAGCGTCAGCGCCCACGCCCTGCCCGAGCTTCGGGCCAACGCCCCCTTTCCCGTCTACGGCGTCATCGAGCCGGGTATTCAAGCGCTTCAAAACCGCTCTCTCTCACCCGAGGCGCGTATTTTGGTGCTGGGCACCAAAGCCACGATCCAAAGCGGTCGCTACCAAAAGGGGATCGAGGCGCTGGGATTTACGCAAATTGAAGCGCTGGCTCCCTCTTTGCTGGTGCCGCTGGTCGAAGAGGGGATTTATGACGGGCCCGTGATGCAAAGCGTACTGCACCACTACTTCGGCGATCTTCAAAGCCCCGACGCCGTGATTTTGGGATGTACCCATTTCCCGCTCATCGCCGACGCCATCGGCGGCTACTTTTCGCCCCGGCCTCTCTTGATCCACTCGGGTGAAGCGGTGGCCGAATACCTCCAAAACGAAGGCTACCGCCCCCGCCGGTGCGAAACCACCGTGCTGAAAATTTTCGCCTCCGAAAATCCCGACGCCCTGAAAGCGACGGCAAAACATTGGTTGAACCGCTAACGGTACTCGTTATCCACCAACTGGCACAGAATGTGGCCGATAAGGATGTGCATCTCCTGAATGCGGGCGGTGTCGTCGGAGGGCACGACAATATTCAGATCGCAGATATCATTCATCTTGCCGCCCCCTTTGCCGCTAAGACCTACCGCTTTGCACCCCAGCTCCCTGGCGGTCTCCAGGGCATAGAGCACATTGAGGCTGTTGCCGCTGGTGGAGATTCCCACGGCCACGTCCCCCTCCCCGGCCAGTGCCGCCAGTTGTCTGGCAAAAACCTGGTCAAACCCATAGTCGTTGCCGATCGCCGTCAGCGCCGAGGTATCGGTTGTCAGCGCGATGCCCGGTAGAGGCACGCGCTCACTCTTAAAACGGCCCGTCAGCTCCGCGGCGATATGTTGGGCGTCCGCCGCGCTGCCGCCGTTTCCAAAGAGCAAAATTTTGTTACCCCTTTGCAGGGCCTCCGTCACCAGCACCCCGGCGGTGTAGATGAAGTGCTGAAGCTGGTTGATCGTCTCCTCCACAACGGCCCGGTGGGCCTCCAACTCTTTTTCAATCACCGTCAACATCTTGCGCCTTTCGCTTTTTCAATGATGGCGGTGGTGCTTTTGCCATCCACAAAATCGACCAGCCGCACCTCGTCGGCGATGTCACTGCCCACCACCTCTTTGTCTTTGTAGTCGCCCCCTTTGACCAGTATATCGGGCCGCAGGGCCTCGATGAGCGCGTAGGGGGTATCCTCGTCAAAGATTGTCACAAAATCCACAGCATCCAAGGCCGCCAACAGATAGGCCCGATCGAATTCGGGGTTGACGGGGCGCTCGGCCCCCTTGAGGCGGCGTACCGAGTTATCAGAGTTGACCCCCACGATCAACACGTCGCCAAAACTTTTGGCCTTCTCCAGGTACTTGACGTGTCCCAAATGCAAAATATCGAAACAACCGTTGGTAAAGACGATCTTTTTGCCTTCGGCTCTGAGACGTTTGACGGTTTGAACCAACGCTTCGCGGCTTTTGATGCGATGCTCGGTAGTACTTTCGTGCAGGGCCGCTTCGTAAGCGATAATCTCATCCCACGTGGCTGTGGCGCTTCCCAGTTTACCCACCACCACCGCCGCGGCAGCATTGGCGATACGGGCCGCTTCGTCGATAGAGCCGCCGGCAGCCAGTACGAAACCCAGCGTCGCCAGCACCGTATCGCCCGCGCCCGTGACATCATAGACCTCCCTGGCCACGGTGGGGTAGCGGCGCATCCCCTCGTCATCAAAGATCGCCATCCCCTCCTCAGAGAGCGTAATCATCGCCCGCTCCAACTCCAAACGCTCTTTGAGCCAAAAGCCGGCTTCTTTTAAACTCTCGTCATTCACAATAGTGACGCCCGTGGCGGTCTCGGCCTCTTTTTTGTTGGGCGTCACCAGCGACGCGCCCCGGTATTTGGTGTAGTCGGTGCCTTTAGGATCCACCAGCACCGGAATGTTCGCCGCTTTGGCCATGGCGATAATCTGGGCCGTCAGCCGATCGCTCAAGACCCCTTTGCCGTAGTCGGAGAGCAAAATGGCGTCGGTGGTGAGCAGTTGCCGCTGAACCGCCTCGATCAGTCTGTCTTCGCTTTTTTTATCCAGAGGCTGACGGCTCTCACTGTCAAAGCGGATCACCTGCTGATGCGAAGCGATCACCCGGCTCTTTCTGGTGGTCACGCGGCTCTCGTCGGCTACCAGCAGGCGGGTTGAGACCCCCAGCGCCTCCAGCATCTTTTTCAGTCGCCGGCCGTTGTCATCTTTACCGATCGCCGAAGCCACATATACCTGCGCGCCCAATGCCACCAGGTTATTTACCACGTTGCCCGCACCGCCCAGCACTTCGGTCTCTTTTTGTACATCGATCACCGGCACCGGCGCTTCGGGAGAGATCCGCTCGCTCTTGCCCCATAGGTAGTGGTCGATCATCACGTCACCCACCACCAGAACATTGGGCGCTTTGTCGGCAAACCTACGCACGTACTTCCTCCGTAAAAAGCCGCTTGATCTCGGGCAGATAGCGACAGATTCCCTCCTCCAGGCTCACCTGGGGCTCATACTCCAAAAACTCCCGTGTCGGCTCGATATCGGCCTGGGTAAAGAACTGATAGCGCCCCACATAGGGGTTGGGAATATACTCGCAGGGCAGGTTCGTACCCAGTTGATCCTGCAAAATATCCACAATATCCTGAAAACTGCGGGCCTTACCCGTGCCCACATTGTAAACCCCGCTCTTTTTGGGATCACACGCCTTGATATTGGCCTGTACGATGTCGTCGATATAGACAAAATCGCGCAAAATCCTCTCGCTTCCCTCAAAGAGTCGGGGACTTTGACCTGAAAGAATCTGGTGGCCAAACTGCAAAACCATCGAAGCGGTCTTGTTCTTGTAAAACTCCCTGGGGCCGTAAGCGTTAAAATAGCGCAGTCCCACAATGGGCAGATCGCTCTTTTTCATCCACTCATAGGCCAGGTGGTCCATCGCCAGCTTGCTAAAACCGTAGATATTGGCCGGCTCCTCACGCCCCACGGTCTGGGGCGCGGGGGCGTTGCCGTAGGTCGCGCCGCTGCTGGCGTAAACCATGACCGCGCCCATCTCTTTGGCCATTTTCAGCAGGTCTTTAAAGGCGTTGAGGTTGGTCTGCATCATCAGGTGTTGATCGTAAACGGTCGTGTCGCTGACGGCCGCTTCGTGAAAGATCACGTCAAAACGAAAATCGCGCAATCTTTGCAGATCCTCTTGTTTGGTAATGTCCCCGGCGATAATCTCACCCCTAAAGCCCAACAGGTTTTTGTAGTGGCCGAAACTTTTTAAATTGCCGTTGTCAAAGGTCTCACCGGTGCGAAACAGATCAAACACCACCACTTTGGCGCTCGGGACATTTTCCTGAAACCAAAAGGCCAGGTTGGAGCCCACAAACCCCGCTCCGCCGGTAATGAGGATCGTTTTGTTTTCAAAGTTCATCACGCTTTCCTAATCCAAAATCTCTTGCAATAACGCCATGACTCTTTTGCCCTCCTGGACGCTGAGCGTGGCAAGTTTTTCTTTGAGCCTGCTTTTATCAATGGCCCGAATCTGCGCGACAAGGATGTCGGAATCCTTTTGCAATTTCTCTCGTGCCTTGATGCGCAGACGCAAAGGTTCGGCCCCGTCGATCAGACCGGTCGTCATAGGCATCACCACAACCGTTGGGTAAGCGGTGACATTCAGCACGTCTCCCTGTACGACAACCACCGGACGAGTCTTACCGACTTCGTTGGGACGCTTTTGGGGATTGAGATTGGCCAGCCATATCTCAAACTGACAGACCGTCACCAACCGTTCCCTCCAACGTTTCGACTTCCTTGTGATCGGCCCGGCAGACTTTCATCACGGCCGACTCCATCCGCCTTTTTCTCTCATGCAGAACCTGCCCGGCGTAAAAATCGAGTGCTCTACGCAAAACGTCGCTCTTTTTGCAACGGAGCTTTTCGGCCATCTCATTCAGTAGCTTTTCATGAGCTTCATCCAGCCGTACCGTCGCCACCATACCGCCCTCCTTTGTCTTACCGTATTACAGTATTATACCATCAATGGGACGATTTGGCTCAACCAAAAAACTTTGCCCTACCCCGGCCTGCCTGGCCGCTTCGATGTCGCGCTCTTTATCGCCGATCATCACCGATTGGGCCATGTCAATATCAAATCTCTTTTGGGCTGAGAGCAACATACCGGGCTTGGGCTTGCGGCAATCACACCCTTCGTCGGACCGGTGGGGGCAAAAGAAGATCTGCTCTTTGTCTATTTTGATGCCCTCTTCTCGCATTCTTTCCATCATATACTCGCTCAGCCGCCAAAAATCGGCCTCGTCGTAATACCCCCGGCCGATCCCTGACTGGTTGGTGACCACAATAGGCAGATACCCCTTCTCTTGCGCCGTTTTGATAAACGTCAACACACCCGGTACGAATTCAAAATCCTCCACACGGCTCACATAACCGTGATCGATATTGATCACCCCGTCGCGATCCAGAAAGAGCGCCCGTCTCACCGCCGCTCCAGCAACCACACCAGCATCATAATCATCAAAATAAGCCCCGCCCAGGTCAAAAAGCCCGGCAGTGCACCGGTATTGATAGTATGACCGCCCATCGGCATTCCCGCCGGCATCCTCTTCCTTTAATCGGGCATCACCCGTTTGTCTTTGCGTTTGGCAGAAAGCTTTTTGCGCTTTTCTTCCATCAACACCGCGTCTTTGAGCTCCTCTTCGCCGTCATAAAGGGCACCGTCAAGAAATTTGTGTTTGTCATCAAACTGCCCCGTCTTATGACCCCAAAGAAGCGCGAAAAGCCCAAAGGCCCCCAGCAGGGTGGAGACCCCCAGCATCATGGCCAAAATTCCACTGCTCATCGCCTACCTCTCGTAATCGACCACGCGACTCTCTATCGTCACCTCTTTAATGAGCGCGACAACCTCCATGTGAGCCGGATGGACGCGGTAAGCCTCCAGTCCGTCCCAATCCTCAAACGTGGAGGTGAGCACCAGATCCATCGAGCGCTCGGAGTGGACGGCGTCCACTCCCACTTCCATGCTCTTGAGTGTCGAAATTTTTTCAGGCAACGCTTCAAGCAGGGCCCTGACCTTTTGGATATTGACCTCCTTGTTCTCTTCTTTGAAGCGAAACATCACGATGTGTACCACCATAGCCGCTCCTTAATGGTCGTGGCTTTGCGCGTATTCGGGGGTGCAGAAGATCCCGCAGTGGCACTTGCCCTCTTCGGGGATCTCCTTTTCGATGGCCGGTTTGCAGGGGCAGACGCGATCATCGGCGCTTTTGTGTTTGCCGTTTTCATCCTCTACCACCATAAAACAGGGACAAAACCGCTTACCGTAAAGCATCTTGTGTCGGGCCAACCCCATCAAAACCCCTTCATTCACATCCTCGTTGGGGTTATAGACCCAGCCAAACTGCTTGCACACCTTGTCGGTAAACTTCTTGGTCTTCTCCAGCTCCGCCAAAAACTCGTCTGAACTCATATCAATCTGTTGCATCACCGCTCCTTTTGCTAACGTTTTATCAATGCTATCACGCCGTGGCTACACGGGGGCTTAAAGCGCGCCGTTAACGAAACCTCTCAAAAAGCGTGCCAAAATCGAAGCCTACCTCGCACCCTTCCCATTGCAGTCTCACCCGCTCCTTTTCAAACTCGCCCACTTTCACGAATCCCTTTTCGTTGCGATAGATACGGGCCATCAGCTCATCGGGATAGATTAAAACGTAATACGCCACCCCCTCTTTTTCGTAGATGCCAAACTTCAAATTCTCATCCCGTCCGGCGGTGGCGGGGCTGAGCACCTCAAAAATAACGGCAGGGGTTTTGGCGATAAAACGCGTCTCCATGTCATGACACACCACCGCCACATCGGGTCGAAGCACCAAATCACTGCGTACTTTCCAATCCTCTTCCAGCAATACCTCACACTCTTCGCACGTCCCCAACGCCTCGTCCAACTGTGCAAAGATGAGTCCAATCAGCTTCTGGTGCCGTTTCACCGGCGAAGGGGCCATGGCGTGGGGCACCCCGTAAATCAGCTCCCACTCCCCGTCCCATGTTTTGTAATCCTCGTAGGTATAATGGGGCAGTGATTCCAGTTTTATCGCGTCCATACCCGTCCTCCTCGATCTGCCGATATTATACCACCCCTCACGGTTTAAAGCCGGCTTTGATGCGCATACTGTTGCCCACCACCAACAAAGAGCTCAGGCTCATCGAGAGCGCCGCCACCAGCGGAATCACATACCCCGCCACCGCCAGAGGAATGGTAATGGAGTTGTAGACAACCGAGAGGGCGAGATTTTGCTTGACAAATTTGAAGGTTCGGCGACTGATCAAAAAGGCGTCCCGCAAAGAGGTGATGCGATCATCCAGTATCACCACGTCGCTGACTTCCAACGCCACATCCGAACCGCTCCCCATGGCGATGGCGATATCGCTTTTGGATAGCGCCAGCGCGTCGTTGATCCCGTCACCCGCCATCACGACAATACGCCCCTCGGCATGAAGCGTTTCGATCTCTTTGGCCTTCTGCTCAGGAAAAAGCCCCGCCTTGTAGCGGGGCACGCCAACTTCCCGGGCGACCCTGG
>JAADEJ010000102.1 GCA_013153475.1 Campylobacterota bacterium | reverse complement strand
AAAACGGTTTACGGTGTCGGCTACTCTCTCAAAACCGAAAGTGCAAGGTAAAGTGGTGGGCCAACCAGGACTCGAACCTGGGACCAGCCGGTTATGAGCCGGCTGCTCTGACCAACTGAGCTATTGGCCCGTTAAAGCAGGGTGATTTTGGCGTCGTGATTATACAGGAAGTTGAAACGAAAAGCAATAAAATTTTCCAGAATACCAAAGAGTACCATGAAGTTGATAAAACTGCTTCCTCCGTGGCTGACCAGGGGTAGCGGCACCCCGACAACGGGGGCGAGGCCGATGGTCATGAGAATGTTGACGCTGGTGTAGACGAACAGCAGCAGGGCGATGCCGTAGGCGGTGACCCGTATATAGTAGTCGCCGCGGGCGTGAATGCCAAGACTCAGGATGTGCAGAATCAGCGTGGCGTAGAGAGCGATGAGCGCCGCGGCGCCCACAAAGCCGAAACGTTCGACAAAATAGGCGAAAATAAAATCGCTGGACGCGATGGGAAGAAACTTGAGCTGGGTCTGGGTGGCCTCTTCCTTGGGTTTGCCGGTCATGCCGCCGCTGCCGATGGCGATGATGGACTGTTGAACGTGATAGCTGGGTTTTTCACTCAGAAAATCGTGAATGCGTTTTTTCTGGTAATCGTGCAGATGGTTGTACATAAACGGGGCCGCGAAAGCGAGAACGACCGCGATGGACGCCCAGATCTTCCAGTTTACGCCAATCAGAAACAGGGTGCCGTAACCGATAATCAGCAAAACCAGCGCCGTGCCCAGGTCGGGTTCTTTGGCGATCAGCACGAAAGGGAGCAGAATATGGAAGGAAAACCGTAAAAACTCCTTCAGGCCGTACCCTTGCGGCGGGGGAGGATGCTCGTTGACCAGGTAGCCGAGCATCAGCAAAAAGGCGGGTTTGAAAAGTTCCGAAGGCTGGATGGTCAGACCGACGATAGGAAGTTCCAGCCACCGTTGGGCGCCCAGGCGGGTAACGCCGAAGAGATCCACGCTCACAAGCAGCGCGATGGTGCCCCAGTAAAAAAAAGGGATGAGCCAGCGGATGGCACGCCAGGGGATCAGGAAGAAGAGGACAAAAACCCCCATTCCCAGGAAAATATAGAAAAGCTCTTTGCGAAACAGGGCGGGACTGATCTCCCTGACCAGCGTCAACGAAACGAGGATCAACGGCAGAATCAGCAGCGGCAGAAAAAAGTCGAAGTGTGTTAAAATGCGCCGGTCGACGAGCCGGGGGTGTTTCATGTCGCTCCCATCGGGGAATTTTGGGGGATTATAACCGGAAAATGGAAAAAAAGAGTTTAACCAAATTGCCTCCCGTGGAGGCGGTCGGGCGTCTGGACCGGTTTATCCAGAGCCATATGACCGGGGTTTCGCGCAATCAGATCGAGAAACTGATCAAAAAGGGCATGGTGCGGGTGGACGGAACGGTGGTTTCCAAGCCGGGATACCGTCTCGCGCCGGGGCAGGGTGTCGCCTACGAAAAGGCGCCCGAACCCGAATACAGAGCCGCGGAACCCGACTTTGACGTACCGGTTATCTTTGAGGATGACGACATCATGGTGATCAACAAGCCGTCGGGCGTGGTGGTTCACGGGGGGCCGAGCGTCAAGGAACCCACGCTGGTGGACTGGTTGACGCGCCGGGGCGTGAACCTTTCGACGCTCAGCGGCGAGGAACGCCACGGCATCGTGCATCGGCTGGACAAAGAGACCAGCGGCGCCATGGTGGTGGCCAAGAACAACAGGGCCCATGCTCTCCTGGCCGATCAGTTGAAAGATCGCACCATGGGGCGCTACTATGTGGCGGTGATCGATCTGCCCCTTAAAGAGAGTGTCGTTGTGGAGGCGCCGATTGCCAGAAATCCGGCCAATCGCCTGAAGATGGGAGTGGTGGCGGGAGGCAAACCGGCGAAAACACGCTTTGAGAAGCTTTTGACGGACGAGACGGGTCGAATGGAGCTGATCGGGGCCAAACTCTACAGCGGTAGAACCCACCAGATCCGTGTGCATCTGGCATCGTTGCAACGCCATATTCTCGGGGACCATTTATATGGTTTTAAGAGCAAAAGAGATAGAATCGAACGTATTTTGTTGCACGCGTATATCCTCTATCTGATCCATCCGAAAACGGGAGAGACCATGCTGTTTCAGGCTGAGATTCCCGTCTCGATGCGCGGATGGATGGCGCGTGTTTTTGAAAAGGAGAGATTGGATGAAATACTTGATCCGGGCCATTTTTTACGGCGTTTTGGTGATGATCGCCACAGGATGTTCGACGAAAACTCCCGTTTTGAACAATAAAGCGCCGCAGGTTCGTCAGGATCTGCCGGTCGTAGACTCTATTCGCGGTATCAGCTCCATGACTACCGTCGGCCTCGAATGGCGCATGGTGCCCGATCTGCGTGTTGAGGGGTATCGTATCTACCGCAAAGACCCCGATGCCAAAACCATGAAGTTGAAACAGGTCGCGGAGATCAAAGACCGCTACAGCTCCCATTTTGTGGACACGGGTCTGAAACCGGGGTCTACGTATGTCTATCAGATGGCCACGTTCGATGAGAACGGCAACGTCTCTCCCCAGTCTTCGCCGGTGCAGGTTCGGACGATGCCGATGATCCATTCGGTCAGCTTCGTGCGTGCCATTACCGATCTGCCCAACCGGATCAAGATTATCTGGCGGCCCCATCAGGATTTCCGGGTCGTGGGCTATATCGTGGAGCGCGCCAGCGTTTCCCATCCCGAAAAGTGGGAGAAAGAGGCGACCATCAAACATCGTCTCAGCGCCGAGTATATCGACAAGACGCTGGGTGACGGCGAAGTCTATATGTATCGGGTGCGCTGTAAACTCTGCAACGGCGAGATAACCGATCCCAGCGAACCGGTCAAAGCGATTACCAAGCCCCTGCCCATGCCGCCGTCCGAAATCAAGGCGTCCATGAACCTTCCCAAACGGGTGCACCTGACCTGGAAACCCAGCGCCACTTCCGACGTGGTTTACTACAAGGTCTACCGTGCGCCCTTCGCGATGGGCTTTTACAGTTATCGCGCCAAAGTGGACGGCACCGCCTTTGACGACCATGTGGAAGACGACGGCGCCACCTACTACTACAAGGTGACGGCGGTAGACAAAGACGGCCTGGAGAGTCCCATGCCCGATTCGCCCGTTGTGGGAAGCACCCTGGGTAAACCGCTCGCGCCTACCGTGACTTCCGCCATGCTCCAGGGCAACCGTGCCGTGATCAGCTGGGCCCCGGTGGATACACGCGCCGACCATTACCGGGTTATCAGAACCTACTGGAACGGATTGAGCAAGGTGAAGAAGAGCTTTACCAACATACGCGGCACCACCTTTACCGACACCACGATGATGCCGGGTATCAAATACACCTATACCGTTTTGGAAGTGGATCCCAACGGTATCGTCTCGGATCCTTCCCGAAGCGTGGAACTCTATATTCCCAAACCCGACGAACAATAACGTCCGCCTATGCCGCATATCCGGATCGACTCGCTGGAGGGGCTCTCCCTCCCGTGTACCATGGACGATATCGCCTTTCATTGGCAGGCGGATAACGTCGATTTTCCCGGCGAATCCCTGCTTTCATGCAGTGTTCGCGGCACACCCTTCTTTTTGCAGGTCAAACCGAAAGGGGAGGATCTGCTTGTCAAGGCCGAAAAGATCACCCGTCCCTCTCCCAACACATTGGTCAAAGAAGCGCTCAAGGCGCTGATAGACAAAGTCTCTCCCCGGGTCTATTACAGCAATATCGCCTCGCCCGAGAAAGCGATGCTCAAAGAGCCGCTTCCCTGTCTGAAAGAGATCGGCACGTTTGACGAGAAGATATTGCCGGACAAACCTCTCTGGATCGAGGTGGGTTTCGGCAGCGGCAGGCATTTGTTGCATCAGGCCAAAGCCCGTCCCGATGTCCATTTGATCGGTCTGGAGATTCACCGCCCCTCATTGGAGCAGGTGATGCGCCGCATTGATCTGGAAGGAGTTGATAACGTCTGGGTGATCGATTATGACGCCAGGCTCTTTATGGAGCTGCTCCCAAGTAACAGGGTGGAACGTATTTTCGTCCATTTTCCTGTCCCCTGGGATAAAAAACCCCATCGGCGCGTGATTTCGGACGATTTTCTCAAAGAGTCTCTTCGGGTGCTGCGACCGGGCGGTACGTTGGAGCTTCGGACAGACAGCGACAACTATTTCCGATACGCCATGGAGGTTTTTCTACGTCCGCGAACGTGTCGGCTCGCGGTGGAAAAAAACGCGGAAGCGGCGGTCAGAAGCAAATACGAGGATCGTTGGCGACGGATGCAAAAAGATATTTACGAGGTGCATGTTTCGGCCCTTGAAGAGTCGCCTCCCCGTGTTTTGCCGGCTTCTTTCGAATTTGAGGGAAGTGACGGGTTCGAGGCGCTTCTGGCGAGGCGTCCCCAAAACAGTCACGTCGCCGGTGACTTTTTCGTTCACTTTGAACGCTTTTATCGTATCCGGGAAGGGGAGGGAGTGATACGGCTCTCTTTCGGGAGTTTTGACCGGCCCGAGCACAAATACCTCGTAATCGAGGGGGAGAAACCCCGCTATTTTCCCGAAGATCCGGTGCCGACGGCAGCCAACGCCAAAGCCCATCAATATATCAAGGAGTGGTTGTGCCAAGCGTCATCCAGGCCAAAGAGCTGAAACTCGCCTATCCCCGGCACGAGCCGGTGATACGAAACGCCACCTTCAAAGTGGAGACCAAAGATTTCGTCTTTATTACCGGCGCGAGCGGAAGCGGTAAATCGACACTTCTGAAGTCCATGTACGGCGCGATGGAGATAGGGGGCGGCGAACTGGTGGTCGGCGGCATGGATATGCGCAGCCTCTCCTCCGCGAAACTCTACAAACTGCGCCGTCATCTCGGCATCATCTTTCAGGATTACAAACTGATTACGGAGTGGACGGTAGAGAAGAACATCATGCTGCCGCTCATCATTGCCGGTTATCCCAAAGATGTCTGTCGGGCTCAGGCGGGTAAACTGCTCAGCCATGTCAAGTTGACCCACAAAGCCGACCACTATCCGCTGGAGCTCAGCGGCGGGGAGCAGCAGCGGGTGGCCATGGCCCGGGCGTTGGCCCACAACCCCTTTCTGATTCTGGCGGACGAGCCGACAGGCAACCTCGACGACTACTCGGCCAGAGTGATTTGGGAGTTACTGCTTCGGGCCAACCGGGAACTGGAGACGACGGTGCTGGTCGTCACACACCATATTCCCGATATGTACGACGCCCAATACCGTCATCTGATTCTCGAAAACGGGGTGCTCCATGACATTCGTTAGAAACCATCTTGGGCTGATTCTCCCCCTTTTCGCGATTCTCTTTTCCCTGGAGTACCTGATGCTTTTCGATCGGACGCTGTCGCGTTACGAAGTGCGTCTGAAAGAGCAGTATTCCGTGGTTTTGGTGGCCCAGAAAGATGTAAAAACAAAGAGTATCGCAAATGCCTCTTCGTTGATCGAAAAGGTCGAACCGATCGACACGGGCAAGGCGCTGGGAAAACTGGCGCGCGGCATGGACCGGGAGAGGGTGGAAAAACTGAAAGCCGGAATGCCCGCCTTTTATGACGTCAAACTCAAACGCTATCCCAGCGGGAAAGAGCTGGAGAGACTCAAAAGCGCGCTGCTTCGTCTTAAGGGAGTGAAACGGGTACTGATTTTCGAGAAGGTTCACGACCGGCTCTACGGGATGCTCTTTTTCATGAAGAGCAATTTCTATATTTTCGGACTGCTTGTCGGGGTGATCGGCTTTTTGCTGATCGTCAAGCAGATGCAGATCTGGCAGTATGAGCATCGCCAGCGGTTGCAGATCATGGCGCTCTTCGGGGCGCCTTTGTGGCTTAGAAGCGGGGTGCTGTTTCGCATGGCGGTGGTGGATGCCCTCATCGCCATAGTCGCCGTGGCCGGCGTGATTCTCTATCTGCCCTACAACACGGAAGTGGCGGCGCTGATGCGGGAGATGGGTGTGGATCTCTCGGCATTGATGATTCCCCGTGACTTCGGGCTGATCGCCCTGATGGGTCTGGGTATCGCGCTCTTTTGCGCCCTGTGGGTTGTTTTGCGGTTTCGCGAGGAACTTTGATGGTCGGCCGTCTGCTCTCTTTCGGGCTGTTTGCGCTTTTGCTTCTGACGGGTATGTCGGAAGCTTCCTCTTTGCAAAAGAAGATCAGTACATCCAAAAAACGTCTGGCTGTCACCCGGAGCAGTTACGCCAACATGGATAGAAAACTGGCGGCTATCGCCGAGCAGATTCGTCAAAACCGGCGCAAACTGGAGACTCTGGATAAAGAGATCGCCGCGTCGGAAAAAGAGATCGCCCTGGGGGCGGTGCAACTGAAAGAGGGGGAGAAGCAGCTTCAGGCGTTGCAAAAAGCCTCCCGGACGCTGCGCGAGCAGAAAGAGCGGCTGGAAGAGCGGCTCAAAACCCTTCTGACCGACCGTTTCCTGTACGAAGAGATTATCAAAAACAAGGGGGTCGCCTCACCGGACGATGTGGTGGAAGCCGAGGCGGTGCGCCAGATGGTGCGGATGGAGAACGAGGAGATCGCCCGGCTCAAAAAGAGCTACGGCGAAGCGGCGCGGGAGTACGAGAATCTGCAAAAGCAGGCGAAAAGAATCCGCACGACCATTGCGAGGCTGAAAGAGCGCAAAGAGAAAGCGCTGCGGGAGAAGAAGGAACGACAGGCTCTCGCCGCCAAACTCGAAGCCCAGAAACAGGCTTATACCAAACGGTTGAAGCGCCTGCATGAGGAAGAGACGAGCCTGCGGCGTACCCTGGCGAAGCTCCATATCCTCAAAGAGGAGGAGGCGCGTAAACGTCGGGCGAAACAGGTGAAAAAGAGTGTACGGACATCCCGGACGATTACCCAGGGTGAGAAGATGCGGGTTCGTACCCTGGGGTCGTCCTATCAAAAAATCGCCGTCACCCATTATCGGGGGCGGAAGACGATCTCTCCGGTGGGACGGGCCCGGGTGGTCAAGAAATTCGGGGCCTATACCGACCCGATATACGGTATCAAGATCTACAACGAGTCGGTTACCCTGCGTCCCCTCAAACCCAACGCCAAGGTCAAGAGCGTGTTGAACGGAAAGGTGGTTTTCGCGAAGGATACGCCGATTTTGGGAAAAGTGGTAATCGTGGAACACAAGGGGGGATTGCATACCATCTACGCCAAAATGGACAAGATCGCGCCCACCATTCGCAAAGGCAAATGGGTCAAGCGGGGGTATGTGATCGGTCGGGTGGAGAAAGAATTGATGTTCGAAGTGACCAAAAAGAACCGCCACATCAACCCCCTGGAGCTCATCCGGCTTCGATAGCTTGACGGCCATAGCTTTTTCAAAGTAAATTTTGGATAAAATCCGCATATTTTAAAGAGTCCTGAAAGGAAGCGGCATGGCAAAACGTCGGGTACTGGTCAAGTTTTCAGGGGAAGCGCTGGCGGGTGAGAGCGGGTACGGGGTGGATACCTCTATCCTCAAATTCATCGCCGAAGAGATCAAACAGTTGGTGGACAACGGCGTGGAAGTGGGTGTCGTGATTGGCGGCGGCAACATCATCCGGGGTGTCACGGCCGCCAAAGACGGCATTATCAAGCGCACCAGCGGCGACTATATGGGCATGCTGGCCACTGTCATCAACGCCGTGGCGATGCAGGAGGCGTTGGAGTATCTGGGTATGCGGGTGCGGGTGCAAAGCGCCATCAAGATGGAGCAGATCTGCGAAACCTTCATTGTCCGTCGCGCCGTGCGCCATCTGGAAAAGGGGCGTATCGTCATTTTCGCGGCCGGGACGGGCAACCCCTTCTTCACCACCGATACCGCCGCGACCCTGCGGGCCATCGAGATTGGCGCGGATATGATCATCAAAGCGACCAAAGTGGACGGCGTCTACGACAAAGACCCCGCCAAATATCCCGATGCCAAAAAACTGCCCACGCTCAGCTACGACGAGGCGCTGGCCGACAATATCAAGGTCATGGACGATACTTCCATCGCCCTGGCCAAGGAGAACAGGCTGCCCATCGTGGTGTGCGATATGTTCAAAAAAGGGAACCTGCTGGCCATCATGCAGGGTGACTACGAAAAGTGTTCGATCGTCAAATAACAAAGGAGAAAAGATGAGACTTGAGAAAATCGCCGCCAAAGCGCTGGAAAGAGCCAATTTCAACCGCTATCTGCTTTCAACGGCCGTATCCAAACGGGCCAACGAACTGGCCAACGGTGCCCAGCCTCTGGTAGAGATGGATCCCAAAAAACATAAGTTTTCCGATATCGCCATCACCGAAATCGCCGAGGGACTCATCACGATAGAGGGTGCCAAAGCCAACTGAGGCCTTCTTTTATGAGCCCCGCCCTTGAGCCTCTTATAGACCTGATCCGCGCTACCCATACGGTGGAGGATGCCCAGAAGCTTCTTTATGAGACCATCGACCCTACCGGGCGGATCGAAGAGGCGCTCGTCTTTGCCAAAGAGGCCCACGCGGGGCAATTCAGAAAGAGCGGTGAACCCTACATCATCCACCCCATACTCGTGGCGGCCATTACCGCGCGGATCAGCTCCGACGAGACCATGGTAATCGCCGCGTTGCTGCATGACGTGGTGGAAGATACGGCCCGCACCATTGACGAGGTACGGGGGCGTTTCGGTGAAGATGTGGCCAAGCTGGTCGAGGGGCTCACCAAAATCATGGAGATTCGCGAAAGCGAGCTGGTCCCGTCCGGGTCGGACGAACGGCTGGTGACTTCGGCGCTGAGCTTTCGCAAAATGCTGCTTTGCTCCATCGAGGATGTGCGGGTGTTGGTCATTAAGCTGTGTGACCGCCTGCACAATATGCTCACTCTCGACGCCCTGCCGCCTCACAAACGCCAGCGCATCGCCGAAGAGACCCTGGTGGTTTACGCGCCTATCGCCCACAGGCTGGGGATCGCCGCCATGAAAAACCGGCTGGAGGATTTGAGCTTTTACTACCTTTTCCCCAAAGAGTACGCCAAAATCGACGCCTATATCCAGTCGCACCGGCAGGATTTCCAGATCCGCCTGAATGACTTTATCGCCAAAGTCAAAACCCTGATGGTGCACAACGGATTCAAAAAGGACAGTTTCGAGATATTCGGGCGGGTCAAACACTACTACTCCATCTATCTCAAAATGCAGCGCAAAGGGATCGGGATCGACGAGATCCTGGATCTGCTGGCCATACGCATTCTGGTGCCCGAACCCATCGACTGTTACCGCTCCCTCGGAACGCTGCATCTGCACTTCAAGCCGCTGATCGCCCGTTTCAAAGATTACGTGGCCCTGCCCAAGGAGAACGGCTATCAGACCCTTCATACGACGGTTTTTGACGAAAACTCCATCATCGAGGCGCAGATCCGCACCTTCGAGATGCACAGAATGGCCGAATACGGCATCGCCGCGCACTGGAAGTACAAAACCGGCGAGAGCGGGGTCAATACCGAGTGGCTCAAAAACCTTCAGTACCAAAACGAGTCGATCGAAGAGTTTTACGAGCTGGTCAAAAACGACCTTTACAGTGAGGATATCGCCGTCTTCACCCCGGGCGGCGACCAGATCACCCTGCCCAGGGGGGCGACGGTACTCGACTTTGCCTACGCGGTCCATACCCAGGTGGGCGAGCGGGCCGCGGCGGCGCTGGTGAACAAACAGCCCGCCTCCTTGCTGACAGAACTCAAAAACGGCGATCTGGTACGCATCATTACCGAAGACCATCCCATCTACCACTGTACCTGGATCGACGCGGTGAAAACCTCCCGGGCCAAAAGCCATATGCGCACCCGCTGCAACCAGCGCAAACGGGAGATCAACCGTAAAAGCGCCGTCAATATCCTCGCCGAGATATTTCGTGTCGATCATGCGAAGATCGAGGCGTGGATACGGGAAGAGGGGTTGGACGAGAAGCTTCACCGCATCGCCAAAGAGCCCAGTTTTCTCAAAGAGACGGTCAACCGTCTGCTTGAGAAGAGGGCGGGGGGACGTACGCTCTTTTCGGGGCTGCTCAAATTCGGTCCCCGCCGCCTGCGCCGTTACGATTTCGAGAATTTTACCCTCTACGCGGCCGACAGTGTGACGGGCGTGGAGTTCGACTACTGCTGTCATCCCCGCCGGGGTGACCCGATCGTCGCGTTCAGGGTTGGAAACAAAGCGGTGGTGCACCACAAGTTCTGCGAAAAAGCCTACCAGATGATCGAGGCCCATACCCCTATGCTCTTTGTGGAGTGGAACGAGAGCCGTCCCAGCCGTTATCGGGTACTGATTACCCTCAAAGACGAGAAAGGGGCTCTGGCCAGGCTTCTTGGCTTCATGGCCAAGATCGACATCAATATCATCGCCATCAAACTGGGCGACGGCCTGGCGCAGAGCAACCTATGTGAGCTGGTGATCGAAAGCAAAGAGAACGACAAAAACCGTCTCAAATCGCTGCTGGAACGCCGTTTCAAGGTGATTGAGATTACCAGTCTGACCGACGCGTACAAACAACCATCATGACAAAGGATAGCGAGATGTTAGAAGAAGCTTTACGGGAGATTCGCCGGGGCGCGGCGGAGATCATTACCGACGAACAGATCGAAAAACTGCTCAAACGCTATTTCGAGACGGGGGAGCCCTATTATGTCAAGGCTGGCTTTGATCCCACGGCACCCGATCTGCACCTGGGCCATACGGTGTTGCTGCAAAAGCTGGCCACGTTTCAGAAATACGGCGGGATCGTGCAGTTTCTTATCGGCGATTTTACCGGTATGATCGGCGACCCGACGGGCAAGAGCCAGACGAGGAAGAAGCTAAGCAAAGAGGAGGTCAAAGCCAACGCCAAAAGTTACGAGGCGCAGGTGTTTAAAATTCTTGATCCCGCCAAGACGAAAGTGGTCTTCAACAGCGAGTGGCTGGGCAGACTCTCCAGTTATGAGATGATCGAGCTTGCCTCCAAGCGCACCGTAGCCCGGATGCTGGAGCGGGATGACTTTGAGAAGCGTTTTAAAAGCGGGCAGGATATCTCGCTGTACGAGTTTTTCTACCCCCTCTTTCAGGGATACGACAGCGTGGTGCTCGAGAGCGATATCGAGATCGGGGGGACCGATCAGAAGTTCAACCTTTTAATGGGGCGTCACCTGCAAAGGGCCTACGGGCTTAAAAAGGAGCAGGCGGTCTTGATGATGCCGATTCTCGAAGGCCTTGACGGCGTGCAGAAGATGAGCAAGTCACTGGGCAACTTTATCGGCGTGGCCGAAGAGCCCAACACCATGTTCGCCAAGGTTATGAGCATCAGTGACGAGCTGATGTGGCGCTATTATGAACTACTCAGCGCCCGAAGCCTAGATGAGATTGAAGCCATGAAGGCCGACGTGCGAAGCGGCGCCCTGCACCCCAAACGGGCCAAGGAGATGCTGGCCGAGGAGATCGTGGCCCGTTTTCACGATGAGGCGGCGGCCAAGGCGGCGTTGGCGGAGTTTAACAAGGTGTTCAAACAAAAAGAGCTTCCCTCCGATATGCCCGAATTTGAACTGCAAGGGCCCCTCTGGATCGCCAAGGCGCTGGTAGAGGCGGGACTGGAGCCTTCCACCTCGCAGGCCAGGCGGGATCTGCAGGCCGGCGCCGTGCGGATCGATCAGGAGAAAGTTCTTGATAAAGACTTGCAATTAACTCCCGGAGATTATATACTTCAGGTAGGAAAAAAGAAATTTGCGAAAGTGAAGGTGAAGTAGTGGAATTGCGACCCGTCAAGATCGGAAAATATGAGCTGAAGTACCCGATTATCCAGGGGGGAATGGGTGTCGGTATCAGTTGGGACCGGCTGGCCGGCCATGTAAGCCTCGAAGGCGGCCTGGGGGTGATCAGTTCGGTGGGAACCGGTTACTATGAAAACAAACAGTACGCCGATAAGCTGGTGGCCGGAAGGCCGTTGGAAGCGGAGAACTTCTACTCCAAAAAAGCGCTTTTTAAAATTTTTGAGAATGCCCGCAAAATCTGTGGGGACGCGCCGCTGGCGTGTAACGTTCTCTATGCCATCAACGACTACGGACGGGTCGTGACCGACAGTTGCGAAGCGGGCGCGGACATCATTATCACCGGGGCGGGACTGCCCACCAATATGCCCGAATTCACCGCCGACTTTCCCGATGTGGCGTTGGTGCCCATTGTCAGCTCTCCCAAGGCCCTGCGCCTGATCTGCCGCCGCTGGGAGAAGCGCTACAACCGGCTGCCTGACGCGGTGATTCTGGAGGGGCCCCTGAGCGGCGGGCACCAGGGCTTTACCTATGAGCAGTGCCAGATGGAGGAGTACCAGCTTGAAAATCTCATCGGTCCGGTGGTGGAAGAGGCGAAGCAGTGGGGCGGTATGCCCGTCTTTGCCGCCGGGGGTATCTGGGATAAAGAGGATATTGAGCGCTGTATCGAGCTGGGCGCGGCGGGCGTGCAGATGGGCACGCGCTTTATCGGCACCCACGAGTGCGACGCCAGCGAGACCTTCAAACAGATTCTGCTGGATGCCAAAGAGGAGGATATTCTGCTTCTCAAATCGCCCGTGGGGTATCCGGCCCGTGGGGTGCGCACCAATCTGATCGATCTGGTGGCCAAACGGGAAGGCCCGGCCATCAAGTGCGTCAGCAACTGCGTGGCGCCCTGCAAGCGGGGCGTGGAGGCCAAAGAGGTGGGCTACTGCATTGCCGACAGGCTCAGTGACGCCTATCTGGGCGACAGAGAACTTGGGCTCTACTTCTCCGGCGCCAACGGGTGGCGGCTGAACGAGATCATCAGCGTCAAAGAGCTGATGCACAAACTGGTACACGGGGAGTGAGGCCATAAAAAAGGCACGCTTCGCGCTTCTTTTCCTGCTTCTTTCCTGCCTCTTTTTATGGGCCGGCGGTTATGACGCCCAGCTTAAAAAAGCCGCGCGGGCCGTGGCGTCGGAATCCAAAGCGGTCGTATGGCGGGGATACCATGATTACCAGTCGCTTTATATGAAGGGATTGCTCGAAAACGACAAGTCGCTTCAAAAAAGGGCACTGGAAGGCTTGATAGAGGCATCCAACCGTTTGGGGCTGGACGCTACCCGTTATCGCAACGCTTTAAAAACGGTTTCGCCCAAATCCTACCGGCACAAAAACCGCCGCAAGCCGACCGTCCGCCGGAGCCGTAAGAGTTCGGGTGGAAAGATCCGTCTGCGTAAGACGGAGGTACGGGACGGTCGTTTGGTGCTGCACTTCAATCGACAGGTTCCCGGGGATGGACTGCGCCACTTTATCCTGAAAGAGAAAAGACGGGTTCTGTATGTTTTTGACCTGGAACCCGCCGTTTTGCCTTTCGCCATCAAGCGGATTCGGGGCGAGGGGTTCAAAGAGATTCGGATCGGTCAGTTCGATCCCAGGCGGGTACGTGTCGTGGTGGAGACCCGAAAGCCCTACAAACCGACCTGGCGGATTGAGGGAGAGAGCCTGCAGATCTCTTTGCCAGGCGGATCGCTTGTGGTGCGTCCGGTGGCAAAAGCGGTCAAAAAGAGTCAAAAAAGGCCGCAACATTCCGTTGCTTCCTCTGCGTCCCGCAACCGTCAAAAACGCCCGGCGACTCCCGTTGTCTCCAAAAAGAGAGCGCCGGCCGACAAACACTATACGTTGGACAGAACCTATACCGTGGTGATCGATCCCGGTCACGGCGGGAAGGACGGCGGGGCGGTGGGATACCGCGGCAAACGGGAAAAAGACGCGGTATTGGCTCTGGCCAAACGCCTCAAAACCATTTTGAAGAAGCGGGGGTACCGTGTCTATCTGACAAGAGAACGTGATCGTTTCATTCCCCTTAAACGCCGCACACGCTTCGCCAACCGCAAGCATGCCGATCTCTTTATCTCTATCCACGCCAACGCCGTACCCAAAAACGGTGACAGAATCAAAAACCGTGGCATCGAAACCTACTTTCTCTCCCGTGCCCGTACCAACCGGGCCAAGCGGGTGGCGGCCATTGAGAACAGCAGTGATGTCAAGTCGATGGACCGTTATACCAAAGAGGCCTATTTGAGCGTTCTAAACCGAGAAAAAATCATTGAGTCCAACAAACTGGCCATCGATCTGCAGCGCCAGATGCTCATGTCGGTCAGGCGCGCTTATAACGGCGTGGTAGATAACGGCGTGCGGGAGGGGCCGTTTTGGGTGCTGGTAGGTGCGCAGATGCCCGCGGTGTTGATCGAGGTGGGGTATATCTCCAACCCGACCGAGGCGCTTCGGCTCTTTTCATCAAAATATCAAAATCTCCTGGCGGAAGGCATTGCCAACGGAATCGAGAGTTACGTCTATCACAATCTGCGTTAAAGACCCCCGCCAAGGGGGAAGAAGAGGGGATTACTTGTAGTTCTTGATGGCGGTTTCAAGAAGTTGGGCCGCTTTCTCTTTGCCCTGGAACTCTTTGACCTTGACCCATTTGTTGGGCTCAAGCATCTTGTAGGTCTCAAAGAAGTTCTTGATCTTGTCCAGCGTCGCCTTGGGCAGGTCTTCGTAGCTTTCGATACCGTCAAAAGAGGGGTCGATTTTGCCAACCGGTACGGCCAGCAGTTTTTCGTCCATACCCGCTTCATCTTCCATGATCAACACGCCGATCAGGCGGCACTTGATGACACTGCCGGCCTGGACGGGATAGTCGTTGAGCACCAGAATGTCGATGGGGTCGCCGTCGTCGGCCAGGGTGTCGGGCACGAAACCGTAGTTGGCCGGGTAGAACATGGCCGAATAGAGCACGCGGTCGACAAAGACGGCGCCGCTCTCTTTGTCCAGCTCATATTTGATGTTGGAACCGTAGGGGATCTCGATAAGGGCGTGCACCTTGTCGGGGCATTCGCCGCTGCCGATTTTGGTAATATCCATGAAGGCATCTCCTATAAAAATTGATAGCGCATTTTACCAAAAAGCGAAAGGATTGTCATGGCCGAGCGAGATCGTGAGCGCTGGAACGAGAAGTATACGCAAAACCCCGAGGCGCTGGAGCGGGAGCACCCCTCGCCCACGCTGGAAAGGTGGTGGCACTTGGCCGGCGGGCCCGCGGCGGTCGATCTGGCCTGCGGCGGGGGACGCAACGCCTTGTACCTGGCCCGGCAGGGATTGCGGGTGGACGCTTTTGACATTTCCGATACGGCCATTGAGAGACTTCAATCGCGCATAGGCGATCTTCCCTTGCGGGCCGAGCGGGTGGATCTTACGGCGTGGCGGCCCCCTGCGGGGCGGTATGACCTGGCGGTGATGACCAACTTTTTGGACCGAGCCCTTTTGCTTAGAACGGCCCGGGCGCTGAGGCGGGGCGGGCTGATCGTGGTGGAGACCTACATGGCCCATCCCGAAAACGAAAAGCGAGGCAACCCCGACTATCTCCTGGCGCCGGGTGAGCTTGTCGGGTTTTTCGGGCCGGGGTTTGACCGGCTCCATTACGAGGAGTTTTGGTGCGAAAACGAGCGTTTCGGGATGTACAAACAGGCCGTGGTGGTCCGAAAGCGTAGCCGTGACTGACTCCCTGCCCGTACTCTATGAGGATCGGTGGCTGATCGCCGTCAACAAGCCGAGCGGCCTGCTGGTGCACCGCTCCTGGATCGACAAGGAAGCGACGCAATTCGCGCTTCAGACGGTACGCAATATGACGGGGCGCTACGTCTACCCCGTCCACCGGCTTGACAAACCCACCTCCGGGGTTTTGCTTTTTGCCTTTGAGAAGGCTGTGGCGGTGCGGCTGGGTGAGATGTTTGCCGAGCACGGAATTCAAAAGCGCTATCTGGCCGTGGTGCGGGGCCATACGGCCAAAGAGGGGGTGATTGATTATCCCTTAAAAGAGGTTTTGGACAAGATGACCGACGCCAGGGCCCAAAAAAACAAACCGCCGCAAAGCGCCCTTACCCGTTACGAGCGCCTGGCGACGGTGACACTGCCCGTAAGGGTCAGCCGCTACCCGGAGGCGCGCTACTCTTTGCTCTCGCTTTGGCCGCAGACAGGCCGAAAACATCAGCTTCGCCGGCACATGAAGCATATCTTTCACCCCATTGTCGGCGACACCAAGTACGGCAGGGGCGAGCACAACCGCCTTTTTCGGCGCCTTTTTGAGACCCACCGCCTGCTGTTGCACGCCGCCGACCTACACCTAAGGCATCCTGTTACCGGCGAGGCGCTTGATGTGCGCGCCCCGTTGGAGGGGGAGATGGCCACGTTGATTAAATGGCTTTTTTAAAAAAGTCTCTAAGCCCCTTTTTTTCAAAGAGACTCTATAATGGCGCCAAAAAGGAGCGGCGTGGCCCATCTGTATCTTAGCGACCTGGACTTTACCCTCTTAAGAAGCGACCAGACGGTGGGCGCGTTGACCCAAAAGGTGTGGAACGGGTGCGTGGCGCGGGGGGTACGCCTCTCTATCGCCACGGCGCGCAGTCATACGGGGGTGAGCAAACTGTTACGGGGGCTTATCCTGCGTGAGCCGATGATTCTGCTTGACGGGGTGATGATCGCCCTAGCCGACGGGGAGATTTTGCACCTCTCAGCCATTGACAAGGCGCTGGGCGACGAGATTCTGGCCGCCGTTTATGACGTTTCGGGGGTCTATCCTTTGCTGGTAGGGCTGGATGGGGCGGACAAAGAGCGTTTTGCCTACCCCAAAGAGAAAACGCCCTGTCAGCAAAGACTGATACAGACCTTCCACAACGACCGTCGCCTGCTCGATCATGAGCCGTTCGGCGCCTTTAGGCGCAACCTCAAGATCGTCTATGTCGATAGCCGGGAGCGCACCGCCGAGTGGGAGGCGCTTTTGAAAGAGCGTTTCGGCTCGCTGATCGAGATCAAGCGCAACCCCGATCCCTATATTGACTGCTGGTTTATGACGGTACTGCACAAAGAGGGTGACAAAGCCCACGCCCTGGCACGTCTGGAGGCGATGGCGGGGGTCAGCAGGGCCGATACGACGGTTTTTGGCGACAGCCACAACGACCTGGGGCTCTTTCGGATGGCGGGCCGAAAGATCGCCGTGGCCAACGCCATCGAGGAGCTCAAGGCCGTGGCCGATCTGGTTCTTCCCTGGAGTAACGACGAAGAGGGGGTGGCGAGATTTTTGCAACAGGAGGTGTGCGATGCTTAAAAAAGTTTGGATGAAACTGCTGATTTTTAACGTTGTGACGGCGCTGATAACCCTGACGGGGCTCTTTTTGCACATTACCGACAACGCCGCGACCACGACCAAACTCTTCTTCTATCCCATCTACGCCTACACACTGCTCTCTTTTATCACCTCGGCCATTGCCATTGTCTACGGCGGCCTGGACCTGGAGCGGGGCAACAGGGAGGCCAAAGCGGGTATCTGGGCCCATGTGGGGTATATCGTCGCGCTCTTAATCGGTGTGGCGGCGGTTTGGAGTCTGCGTTAGAGAATTTCGTAGCTAAGATCGGTCTCAAGCTCCGGCCAGCGGCTTTGGATGATCTGCTCCAGGGCTTCGATTTTGGCCGTGGCCTCGCCGCTGTTTGGTGAGAGGAAGGCAAGGGCCAGGCGGGCCTCTTTGGGGTATTCGCCGCTCATATCCAGCACCGAACAATTCATCCTTTTAAGATGCTCCTTGATGCCGTTTAAAAGGGCGCGCCGCCCCTTTTTGGATGTAACGTGGGGCAGGTCAATCGTCAGATCGGCATAGATCAGGGTCACGGTGACGATCCCCCTCTACCCAGGCGATGTTGTGCGCTTGCATATACGCTTGAAATGCCTCGTACCAACGCGCCACCTCCGCCTCGTCGTCAGAGGCGAGGCTGATGACGGCGATACGTTTGTCGCCGCAGAAGGCGGGCAGGGAAGAGAATTCGACGCTCTTGGGAACCTTTTGCATCATGGCGATCAGTTCGTTTTCGCTGGTGAGGGCCGTAAAGGTGATGCGGGGTTTGGGTTTGGCGTCGGGCAGGAGTTTTGCCAGCACCGTCTCGATCATCGGGTGGGCCATTTGGGGAAAACCGGGGGTAAAGAAGTAGCGGTTGTCTATGCTAAAGCCCGGCACGTTGTTGACCGGGTTATCAAGCAATCCGGCGTTTTGCGGCAGTTCGGCCATGCGGATACGGTGAGGAAAAGCCTCTTCGCCAAACTGCGCGATAATGCGGCGCCTGGCCTCTTCGTGGGTTTGCAGGGGGCGGCCGGTAAAGACCTTCGCGGCGATTTCGCGGGTCAGGTCATCGGGCGTACTGCCGATGCCGCCAAAACTGAAAAGCACGGATTGGGGATCGCTTTTGACCAGCTCGAAAACCCGTGTAATCAGCGTCGTGTCATCTTCGATGACAAAAGAGGCGTAGAGCTTTTGACCCCGTTTTAGCAGGGCCTCGGATAGGAAATCGAAGTGTTTGTCTTTGCGGCGTCGGTTGAGGATTTCGGTGCCGATAATCACCTGGTAAAATCGCATGGCGTTGCCTTCAGGAGGGCGGGACGACGGGGCGTCCCGGAGGGGTTAGATTTTGCTTTTGATAAACGCTTCCATCTCGTCGACGATCTCTTCGATGGTGCGCTCGCCGTTGATGGTATGAAGCAGACCCTTTTGGCCGTAGAATTTGCGAATGGCCGCCAGCGGCTCGGTAAAGACCTTCATGCGGTTTTTAAAGACCTCTTCGTTGTCGTCGGCGCCCCGGGCGCGTCCCAGAACCCGCTCTCTGGCGACCTCTTCGCTCACTTCCACCTCGATGACGCTGACAAGCTCAATACCGGGCTCGTCGGCCAATATCCTGTCCAGCGCCTCCATCTGCTCGACGCTTCGGGGGAAACCGTCAATGAGAATCACCGGTTTGTCGGAGCGGTTGATGGCGGAGACGATGGTGTCGATCACGATCTCCAGCGGCACCAGGTTGCCTTTGGAGATGTAGCTGTCAATGGTGGCGCCCAGCGGCGTGCCGCTGGCCACTTCCGCCCGAAGCAGGTCGCCGGTGGAGTAGTGGGCGATGGTATCGGGGTTGTTGGCGGCGATGATCTCCGCGTCGGTGGTTTTGCCGCTTCCGGGCGCGCCGATAATCAGAAACAGTTTTTTCATCTCGGGTCTCTCCTTGTGTTGGTTAGTCGAATCGTTTGGCGTCAAGCGGTTTGACGCGGATCTTTTTGGCCTGGCCCCTGCACAGCGCCAGGTCGGTCTCGTCGTTACGGATCTCAATAGGGCCCAGGAAGGCTTTGGATTTGACTTCAACCACGTCGCCTACCCGAACGCCCAGGGCCTCCAGCCGGCGGCGAAACTGCTCGCACTCGGCCTCAAACCCCTTGATTTTTACCAGGTCGCCGACTTTGGCGTCACTGAGCCGCATCGCTTTTGGCTTGCCTGCGGATGCGGATACCCAGCTCTTTGAGTTGCGCCTCGTCCACGGCGGAGGGGGCGTGGGTGAGCAGGCAGGTGGCGCTTTGGGTTTTGGGGAAGGCGATCACGTCGCGGATGCTCTCGCGCTTGCCCAGCATCATCATGAGCCGGTCAAATCCCAGGGCGAATCCGCCGTGCGGCGGCGCGCCGAATTTGAGGGCGTCAAGCAAAAAGCCGAACTTCTCCTGCGCCTCCTCTTCCCCGATGCCCAGTATTTTAAAGACTTTTTCCTGAATGTCGGGTTTATGGATACGAATGGAGCCCCCGCCCAGCTCAATGCCGTTGAGCACCACGTCATAGGCGACCGATTCAATCGCTTCCACATCCGTTTCGTCAATGTTTTTGGGCATGGTGAAGGGGTGGTGCAGGGCTTTGAGCCTGCCCTCCTCAACCTCGAACATCGGAAAGTCGACCACCCAGACAAACTCAAAGCGATCCCTGTCGATCAGCCCCAGGCGCTCAGCCGTCTCGACACGCAGGCGTCCCATGTAGTCCCAGACGGTTTTGCGATCACCCGCCCCGAAGAAGACGATGTCGCCGGTTTGAAGATCGAGGCGCTTTTTGAGCTCTTCGACGGCGCCGTCGTCAAGGAATTTGAGAATCGGGCCTTTGAGCCCCTCGTCGCGCACCTGGATATAGGCCAGCCCCTTGGCGCCGAATTTGGTGACAAAGCTCTCAAGCTCCTTGATGATCTTGCGCGAAAAGGCGTTGTCGCCGCCGGGGACTTTGAGCGCCTTGATGCGGTTGGCTTTGGGGTCTTTGGCGATCTCGGCAAAGATGGGGGAGTCGCAGTTTTCAAAAAGGTCGATCACTTCCACCAGCGGCATCCCAAAACGCAGATCGGGGCGGTCGTTGCCGTATTGCTCCATCGACTCGCGCCAGGTGATGCGATTGAAAGGGGTCGCGATCTCTTTGCCGCAGGCGCCGAAGATCTCTTTCAACAGCTCTTCGGCCACCGCCATCACATCCTCCTGGTCGCAAAAGCTCATCTCCACGTCAATCTGGGTAAATTCGGGTTGACGGTCGGCCCGCAGGTCCTCGTCGCGGAAACACTTGGCGATCTGGAAGTAGCGGTCAAAACCGGCCACCATCAGTAACTGCTTGAAAAGTTGCGGAGACTGGGGCAGGGCGTAAAATTCGCCGTTGTGCACCCGGCTGGGCACCAGATAGTCCCGGGCCCCCTCGGGGGTCGATTTGGTCAATACCGGGGTCTCCACCTCCAAAAAGCCCAACCTGTCCAGGCAGTTGCGCGCGGCGATGGCCGCTTTGGAGCGGAGCTTGAAAAGCTCAAACATCTCCGGTCTGCGCAGGTCGAGGTAGCGGTATTTGAGGCGAATCTCCTCGCCCACGTTGCTATCCCCCAGCACAAAGGGCATGGGCTCACTGCGGTTTTCGATGATGAGGTTATCCACCACCACTTCGATGGCGCCCGTTTTGAGTTTGGGGTTCTCCAGCCCTTCACCCCGGCGCCGCACGGTGCCTTCGGCGATCAATACAAACTCGTCCCTCACCTCGGAAGCGGTTTGGTGGGCCACAGCGTTGTCGGCGGGGTCGCAGACAAGTTGGACAAGACCCGTCTTGTCCCGCAGGTCGATAAAGATGACGCCGCCGTGGTCGCGGTAGCTGTTGACCCAGCCGGTCAGCCGGACCCGTTGGCCCACATGGTTTTCGTTCAGATCGGTGCAGTAGTGTGTTCGCAAAGCGCTCTCTCCTGTAGAAATTGGCGCGATTATAGCGAAAACAAACTTATTTTTTGTTAGCATTGTAACCAGAATTTTAAAGAGGGGGAGCGCGTGGGCGAGCCTTTGTCAATCCGTACCGTCGGCGTGTTACTGCGCCCCTCCACGCCCGAGCTCAAATCGCTCTTTTTCCGGGTGAAAAAGGCGTTCGAGGCCAAGGGAACGGAGGTGGCTATTGAGGCGATCAGCGCCGGGATGATCGGCGTGCTGGGGCAGGAGTTTGACACGCTGTGTCAGCGCAGTGACCTGCTGGTGTGCATCGGCGGCGACGGCACCCTCATCTCTTTGGCGCGGCGCAGTTACGCCTGGCACAAGCCGATCCTGGGCATCAACGCCGGGACGCTGGGCTTTTTGACCGACATCAACCCCGACGAGATCGAGAGCTTTGTAGACAAACTCTATGGCGGGGAGTTTCGGATTGATGAGCGGATGATGATGGAGGCGCGCCTCCAGCGGGAGGGGGATCAGACGGTGATGTTCGCCTTTAACGACATCGTCATCAGCCGCCCCTCTATCTCCAAAATGGTCAACGTCGACGCCTACATTGACAAGAAGTGGTTCAACACCTATTTCGGCGACGGGCTGATCGTCTCCACCCCGACCGGCTCAACCGCCTACAACCTGGCCGCCGGGGGACCGGTGACCTTTCCGCTGACTGACGCCTTTATTCTGACACCCATCTGCCCCCACTCCCTGACCCAGCGCCCCCTGGTGATCCCGGCCGATTTCGAGATTGAGCTTAAAACGCCCGAAAAGGAGTCGCTGGTGATCGTGGACGGGCAGGAGCAGTATGACTTTGGCCCAGAGGATACCCTGATCATCCGCAAGGCCGCCGTGGGGGCGAGGCTGGTGCACAGGATCGAGCGCAACTACTTTGACGTGCTCAGAGAAAAGCTCTCCTGGGGGCAGATGCGATGATCACCCGCTTTTTCGCCAGGTCCTTGGTGGGATTTGAGAAGGTCGAGGTGACGTTTGGGCCGGGGTTGACGGTCATTACCGGGCCCAGCGGCGCGGGCAAATCGGTCTTTATGGGGGCGTTGTTGGCGCTGACGGGCCGGCGGGACGTGCAGGCCCCGGTATCGGAGATGTGCCTCAAAGGCCGGGCGTTGAAACTGCCGGAAGGGTATGAGAACGGCGAGGACGAGGCGGTGGTGCGGGCCGTCAAAAAGGAGAAGACCCGCTATTTTCTTAATGACCTGACCCTTTCCAAAAAGCGGCTGGCCGACCTGCTGGCGCCCTATGTACGCCATGTGGGGCAGGGGGAGAGTCGGGCGCTTTCGGATACTGCTTTGCTGGCGCTGATTGATGACGTGGCGGGCGCTGAGAACCCGGCGTTTCAGGCGTTGAAAGCGGAGCACGGCCGGCTCTTTGAGGCCCATAAGAAGGTGTCGGCGGAGTTGGAGCGGATACGTCAAGCGGAGAGAGAGGCAAGAGAGCGGCGGGAGTTTGCCGTTTTTGAGATTGAGCGTATCGAGGCGGTGGCGCCCAAACCCGGTGAGGATGAGGAGCTGATGGCCGTGAAGCGGCGGTTGTCGCGCAGGGAGAAGATCGGCGAGGCGGTGGCCCGGGCGTCGGCTGTGTTTGAGTTGGAGGGGGCCGTGGAGGAGGCGCTGGCGCTGATGGAGGAAGAAGCGCCGCTCTTTTCGGAGGCCATGAACGACCTGCGCCTGCGCTTTGACCGGGCGGTTGAGGCGTTGGAGGAGCTCGAAGAGCTGGACGTGGAGGCGGTGCTTGACCGTATTGAGGCGCTGGCCGATCTGAAGCGCCGTTACGGCTCCATTGAAGAGGCGTTGGCCTACTGTGCGCGCAAAAAGGAGGAGCTGGCGGCCATTGAGCGGATGGACGAGACAAAAGAGGCCCTTGAAAAAGAGGAAGCGACACTGCGCAAGGCGCTGACACAAAAGGCGCGGGCTTTGCGCCTTGGGCGACAGGAGGCGCTGAAGCGGGCGGAGGAGATGGTCAACGGCTATCTTTCGCCGCTACGTCTGCCGCCTTTGCGTTTTGGCCTTGAGAGCAAACCCCACGACGCGACCGGAACGGAGAGGGTACGGCTTGTTCTGGAGGGCTCAAGCCTTGAGACGCTCAGCGGCGGGGAGCTTAGCCGGGTCAACCTGGCACTGCTGGCGTGTCAGGGGGAGCTGGCCGGCGGCGGGGGCGTTTTGCTGGTGGATGAGATCGACGCCAACGTCAGCGGGGACGAGAGTATCGCCATTGCCAGACTGCTCAAGCGCCTTGCGCGAAACTACCAGGTTATCGCCGTCTCCCACCAGCCCCATCTAAGCGCCGCGGCCGAGGGCCATTTGCTGGTTGTCAAGGAGAAGGGGGTCAGCCGTATCCGAGCGCTGGCGCGTTCGGAGCGAAAAGAGGAGATCGCCAGAATGTTGGCGGGACGGCAGGGGCTGGAGGAGGCCGAGGCGCTGGCGGAGAATCTGTTGGAGGAGTTTGCCCGATGATTGTCGATACCCATTGCCATCTGGATGATCCCCGCTACCGTGATGACCTTGAGGCGGTGCTTTTACGCGCGAAAGAGGCGGGGGTGGGGGCCGTGATTATTCCCGGCGCCGATCCCGATACCCTGCCGTTGGCCCGAGAGATCGCCCATGCGCATGAGAACATCTACTACGCCGCCGGCGTGCACCCCTATGATATGGAAAAATATGACCCCGGTTTTCTGGCCGGCTTTTTGGAAGACCCCCTCTGCGTGGCGGTGGGCGAGTGCGGGCTGGACTACTACCGCCTGTCGGAGGATGATGGAGAAAAAGAGGCGCAGATCAAAGAGCAAAAGCGGGTTTTTGCCGACCAGATCGCCCTGGCCAAACGGTTTAAGAAGCCGCTGATTGTCCATATCCGCGAGGCAAGCGGGGACGCTTTGGCCCTTTTGCTGCAAGAAGGCGCGGATGAAATCGGCGGCGTACTGCACTGCTATAACGCCGATGAGCGGTTGTTGGCGTTGGCGCCAAAGGGGTTCTATTTCGGTATCGGCGGGGTACTGACTTTCAAAAACGCCAAAAAACTGCCGAGCGTACTGCCCAAAATTCCCCTTGATCGGCTGGTGGTGGAGACCGACGGCCCCTACCTCACACCCCACCCCCACCGGGGCAAGCGCAACGAACCGGCCTATACCCGCCTGGTGCTCAAGAAGATGGGTGAGGTTTTGGGCATGGAGGAGAAAACGCTTGAGACGCTGACCACCCAAAACGCCTGGCGGCTTTTTGGCATAGCGTCAAAGGGATAAACGGGTGTCAACGGCTATGGTATAATAAAGAAAACTCCACAAAGGGGAACCTTGTTTCGCTTTTTGCTGTTGTGGGCCCTTTTGCTGTTTGGGGCCCGGGCTTCGCTTTTGAACGAGAGCCGGTATGTCGATGACGCGAAAGTTCTTGAGACGCTGGATATCCCGCCCGCTTTTTTGCATGACCGGCTCTTTCGCGAGCTGAAGATCAACCTGACAACCTCCCGTCGTAACCACTATCTTCGGATGTTCAAACGGGGCGAGAGCTATATTCCCACCCTGCGGGCGATGATCGCCGAAAGCGGTATCCCCCAGGTGTTTCTTTTCATGGCGATGGCTGAATCGCATTTTGACGCCCACGCCAAGTCGAGCGCCAAGGCGGTGGGGCTGTGGCAGTTTATGCCCGAAACCGCCAAACTCTACGGCCTGAAAATTGACCGCTATATCGACGAGCGCAAAGACCCGGTGCGGGCCACCGAAGCGGCGATCCGCTTTTTAAAGAGGCTGTATGGGCGTTTTGGTAAATGGTACCTGGCGGCGCTCGCTTACAACTGTGGGGAGGGACGGGTAGCCCGCGCCATTCGCAAAGCGGGAAGTGATGATCTGCGGGTGTTATTGGATGAGAAAAAGAAGTATCTGCCCAAAGAGAGTCGCAACTATATTCGTAAAATCGTCTCCTTGGCGCTGGTGGCCAACAACGCCCAGCTCTCTTTTACCCCAAAAGAAATGAGAATCCTGCGTTCGGCCGATTCGGAGCGGCTGATGCGGGTGAAAGTGAGCGGCGGTGAGACGCTGGAACATATCGCCAAACAGATTGGCATGAAGGCCGGGGCGCTGAAAGTGCTCAATCCCCAGTTCAGTTACGGTTTCACTCCGCCGGGCAAAGCGGCTTTTATCAATATCCCCGTCAGCCGTTTGGAGCGCTTCAAACTCTCCTACAAGCCGGGACGGCAGAAAAATATGTACCTGGTGCATCGGGTGAAACGGGGTGAGACGCTCAGTAGCATCGCCTACCGGTACGGCATCTCCTATAAAGTGATTTTGTCGTTCAACAAGATCAGAAAAGGGCGTATCTACCCCAAACAGGAGCTGGTGATTCCCATTCCAAGAGGCTCCATTCGCAAATACGAGGTGAAACCGGGTGATACGATCTACGGCATCGCCCGCCGCTTCGGGGTGGCGGTGGCGACCATCAAAAAACGCAACGCCCTCAAAAGCAACATCATTCACGCGGGAGATAAACTTGTCATACCCAATTAAGTTGACGGTCGCGGGGATGGTCTTGGCGCTTATGACGGGAGGGTGTTCGACCCACTCCACCTCCTACGGCGGTTGGACGGGAAGCGCGACACCCTCCAAACCCCGCTCCTCAAAGGCGATCCATCGGGCCACGATGCGCCCCTATACCATTAACGGCAAAACCTACTATCCCACGGTCGTGGCGGTAGGGTGGACCCAACGGGGTGTCGCCAGTTGGTACGGCCCCGATTTTCACGGCGGTAAAACCTCCAACGGTGAGACATACAATATGTACGCCCTCACCGCCGCCCACAAGACTCTGCCCATGAATACGATGGTGCGGGTGACCAACCTGCGAAACGGCCGGTCGGTGGTGGTGCGGATCAACGACCGGGGCCCTTTTGTCAAAGGGCGGATTATCGATCTTTCCTATGAGGCCGGACGGCGGATCGGCATCGACAAGACGGGTACGGCGCCGGTGAAGCTGACGGTATTGGGTTTTGACAGTCTCATCGCCGCCAAAGCGGGGGCCAAAGGGGGCCGCCAAAAGGTGACCGCCGGCACCTTCGGCGTGCAGGTGGGGGCTTTCCGCCGGCGCGAGGGGGCGGAACTATACAAAAAACGTTATGACGGTTTCGAGGGACGTTACCGGGCCGTGGTACGAACCTACACGGTGGGCGGCCGGCCTCTTTACAGGGTCTGGTTGTTGGGATTCCGTTCGGAAGAGGAAGCCAAAGATTTCATCAAAGCCTGGAACATACCGGGTGCGTATATCATAAGGGATTAGTTATGAAAGAAGTGGAAAAAAAACGGCAGACCAAAGAGACGCGCATTACCCTGCGTTTCAACCCGCGGGGCGAAGGGCGTTCGGAGATAGAGACGGGCGTAGGGTTTTTGGACCATATGCTGGAGAGCTTCGCCAAGCACGGCTGGTTCGACCTGGCAGTCACCTGTGAGGGGGATACCCACGTGGATGACCACCATAGCGTGGAGGATGTGGGTATTGTGCTGGGAGAGGCGTTTAAAGAGGCGGTTTTTCCCCTTGAGAGGGTTGAGCGTTTCGGCAGTGCCGTGGTGGTGATGGATGAGGCGGCGGTGGCGTGCGACCTGGACCTCTCCAACCGCCCCTATCTCTTTTACGACGTGCCGGTTGATGGCAAGGTGGGGGCTTTTGACGCGGAGTTGGCGGAGGAGTTTTTCCGCGCCTTCTTCTTCAATGCCGGCATTACCGCCCACATGACGCTCAAAAGGGGCAAGAACCGTCACCATATCATAGAGGCGGCCTTTAAGGCCGCCGCCGTGGCTTTGCGCCGGGCGTTGACACCGGCGGAGAAGGCCGGTGTGCCCAGTACCAAAGGCGTGCTGTGATCCGACTCATCGTACTGGACGTTGATGGCTGCCTGACCGACGGCAGGATCGTCTACGACAGCGAAGGACGGGAGCTCAAAGCCTTTAACGTCAAGGACGGCTTTGCCATCGTCAACTGGCTCAGGATCGGACGGGAAGCGGCCATCATTACCGGGCGCAGGTCGGCCATTGTAGAGCGGCGGGCCAAAGAGCTTGGTATTACCCATCTTTACCAGGGGGAGAGGGAGAAGCTGGACCGGCTGGAGCGGTTGTGCGAATCGCTGGGTATCGGGCTGGATGAGGTGGCGATGATAGGCGATGACCTGAACGACTACCGGGCCCTGCGACGGTGTGCCGTCTCTTTCGCACCCGCCGACGCCCACCACCGGATTTTGGAGAGCGTGGATGTGGTGCTCAGTCAAAAGGGGGGCGAAGGGGCCGTACGGGAGATGGTGGAGATGCTGGTGCGTCAGGAGGGGCTGGAAGAGGAGTATCTGGCGCCATGGATCTGAATATCCGCCACTTTATCGGCGCCATGACCCTTTTGGCGTTGGCCGCCGTTTTCCTTCTCAAACCCTACCACGTGAGCGTATCGCGCAAAGAGGGGGTGCCGCAGGTCGCTTTTTTCGATTTTGACTCCTATACCATTTTCCCCGAAGGGGTTCGTGACTATCTCAAAGGGAGCGCGGCCTGGAAGTTTGGAAAGAAGTTGATGGTATACGATCCCGTTCTCAACCGTCTGGGAGATCAGGGGCGGGAAAAGGTGGTGGCCGAGGAGGCGCTTTTTGTCATAAATAAAGCGATCGAGTTGAAAAAAAAGGTCGTGCTCGAAAGGGATGACGGATGGAGAATGCGAACTCCCTACCTCTATTACGATATGAGGATGAAAGCCTATACCACCGACAAGGCGCCCTTTGTCATTACCTATGGCGAGAGTATCGTCACGGGCCGGCATCTTAGGTATTATCAAAAAAGCGGTAAAATAAAGGCCCTGAATATCCATGCGAAAATTTCCCGGAAGGATTATGAGAAATGAGAAAAACGTTATACGGTGCCCTGTTGATCGCCGTGTTCGCGGCGGCGGCCAATACGACGGAACAGGTGGAGATCACTTCCGACCGTTTCGAGGCGGATGAGGGAAAGATGATCTCCAAATTTATCGGTCATGTGCATATGGTCAAAGGGCCCGATGAACTCAATGCTTCCAAAGTCATTGTCTATTTTGACGCCAAGCGCAATCCCAAGCGCTATGAGGCCATCGGCAACGCCTCTTTTATTGTCCATATGCAAAAAAACGACGAATACTACACGGGCAAGGCGGACAAACTGGTCTACAAGCCGGTCAAGCAGATTTACGAGTTTTACGGCCATGTCGTGCTTCGCCAGCCGAAACTCGACCGTACCGTCAAGGGTGACGAGGTGATCGTCGATCGGTTGACGGGCAAATCGACCGTCAAAGGGAATAAACACAAGCCGGTCAAATTTATTTTCCAGGTAGAAGAGAAACGTGGCAAGAATCGTTGACGCCTCCTTCATAACCAGCGCCAGCCGTTTGGAAGAGGCGCCGCCGGAAGGGATCGGGGAGGTGGTTTTTCTGGGGCGCAGTAACGTGGGCAAAAGCTCACTGCTCAATGCCCTGACCCGTCGCAAAAATTTGGCCAAAAGCTCTTCGACACCCGGTAAAACCCGTCTGATCAACTATTTTGACGTTACCTACAAAGAGGATGAGACGGGTGAGAAGTTCCGGCTCCATTTCGTGGACCTGCCGGGGTTTGGGTACGCCAAAGTCTCCAAAAGCATGAAACAGGCCTGGCAGAAGAGTCTGAACGACTTTATCAAAAGCCGTCGTACCATCCGTCTTTTTGTGCACCTAAGAGACGCCCGCCACCCCGATGAGCCGATTGACAACGACGTGGCCGACTATATCCGGGGATTTTTGGGACCGGATCAGTGTTATATGGAGGTCTTTACCAAATCGGATAAACTCAACCAGAAAGAGATGGGGGCGCTGTTGCGTGACCATCCCGGCGCGCTGGTACTTTCAAGTCAGAAGCGTAAAGGGGTGGAGAAGCTTGAGCGGCTAATTTTCGAGAAGGTGATCAAAGGGGCGCCGTGCGCGTAAGTTATCGCAAACCGGTTCTGGATGATATAGCCGCTATGCAGGCGATTGTCAAAAAAGAGGTGGAAGAGGGGATTATTCTGCCCCGAAGCGACGATGAGTTGGCTACCAATATCCGCTCCTATATCGTGGCCGAGGCGGAGGGAGACATTGTGGGGTATGTGGCGTTGCATATCCACTCCCCCCGCCTGGGGGAGATCCGAAGTTTGGTGGTCGGTGAAGGTTATCGGGGCAGGAATATCGGAACCGAGCTGGTCAGCAGGGCGCTGGAAGAGGGTGAGGCGCTGGGGCTTTACGAGGTACTGGCTTTGACCTATACCGCTCCCTTTTTCGAAGCGCTCGGTTTTAAAGAGATTCCCAAAGAGAGCATTCCCGAACACAAGATCTGGGCCGACTGCATCAAGTGCAAACACTTTCCCGTATGCAACGAAATCTCGCTCATCAAAACCGTTCGCTGACCTTTCTCTTTTTCGGCGCGGCGCTGCTTTATCCCGTTTTGGGAAATCTCTATCCTCTCTTTCCCCCTTTTTTGGGTAGTGTCTATCTGATGTGGAGACGGGCGTTGCTGGGCGGGGATTATATGAAAACCCTTTTATGGACACTCTACGGCCTGGTGTTCGAGGCGGTCTGGAGCCTGCCTTTTTACGGCCTGCTGGCGACCATGTTTCTGATGCACCGGTTCGTGGAGCCCCGGCTGCGACATACGCTTTTTGGGCACGGTGTCGTGGAGGTGGTGACCGTGGTGCTTTTCAATCTCTTTTATCTGGGGTTGCTGCTTTTTTACCAGGCTGTTTTGAATCATCACGCGATAACCTGGCATCCAGTCTTTTTGTACTATCTCCTGATGGATCTGATCGGGGCGGTGATCGTATGAAAATACGGTTGGTCATAGCCTTTTTTCTTCTGGTATGGGCCGTTTTACTGGGAAGAATCTACAAAATCTCGATCAAGTCCAATACCTATTACGAGTCCCTTGCCAACCAGAATATCGTCAAAAAGGAGTGGATTCTTCCCGTTCGCGGGGAGATTCTCGACCGAAACGGCAAGCCGCTCGCGATTAACCAGATCGGTTTTAAGCTTCTGATCGCCCCGCATCTTTCGTCAAAAAAGAGGCGGGAGACGCTGCTGAAAGCGGTGGTGGCGATACGCAGGGCGTTTGGGGAGATCGATACGAAAAAGCTTGTCAGCCGTTATCTTAAAAAAGACTCTCCCTACCATCATGATCCCATTGTCGTGGTGGGATTTTTGCCCTATGAGAAGGTGCTGCCGCACTATACGGAGCTATCCCGTACGCCCAATCTTTCGGTCGAGCCGACGACCAAACGTTACTATCCTTACGGTGCCGTGACCGCCCACGTGGTGGGCTATGTGGGAAAGGCCAATGAGAAAGAGATCCGTCGCGACGAGATTACCGGTTTGACGGGAATCGCGGGAAAAAGCGGCTTGGAGCGTTACTACAACCGCTTTTTGGAAGGGGTACCGGGGTATCGTAAGGTGAAAGTGAGCGCCTTCAACAAAGAGGTGGCGGAGCTGGAGCGGGTGGATCCCAAAGAGGAGACCGACATCACCCTGCATCTGGATATGCGGCTTCAGCAGTATGTCTCCGACCTTTTTGCCGAACGCAACGCGACCGGTGCGGTGATTGTGATGGGGGTTAACGGTGGGGTGCTGGCCGCCGGAAGTTACCCGGCGTATGATCCCAACGATTTTGTCAGCGGGATCAGCCGCGATGAATGGCGTAAAATCATTGAGGATCTCAACCATCCCTTTACCAACAAGCTCATTCACGGTCTCTATCCGCCCGGATCGGTCATCAAACCGGGGGTGGCGTTGGCGCTGGTCGATTCGGGGAAGGTCTCACCTTACGGCACTTTCTTCTGCAACGGCGCCATCGAACTGGGCAAGCGGATCAAGCACAAGTTCCGCTGCTGGAAGAGTACGGGGCACGGCAAGACCGATATGGTCAAGGCGATTCGGGAGAGTTGCGACGTCTACTTCTACAAAGGGAGCCTGCAAACGGGCATCAACAAGAT
>JAADEJ010000037.1 GCA_013153475.1 Campylobacterota bacterium | reverse complement strand
ACCGATATTCCCGATGTCATCATCATTGAACCCAAAGTCTTTGAAGATCCCCGGGGCTATTTTATGGAGAGTTTTCGCAAAGACAAGCTGGAAGATTTTTTAGGATTTGCCGTTCCTTTCTGCCAGGACAACGAATCCAAAAGCGACAAAGGGGTGTTAAGAGGCCTGCATTACCAACTCCCGCCGTTCGCGCAAAGCAAGCTGGTGCGCGTCATCAAAGGGCGCGTCATCGACGTGGCGGTCGATATTCGCAAAGGAAGTCCCACTTTCGGCCACTATGTCGCCGTGGAGCTTAGCGGTGAAAACAAACGCCAACTCTTCGTTCCCCGCGGTTTCGCCCACGCCTTTGTGGTACTGGAAGACGACACGATCTTCGCCTACAAAGTCGACAACTACTACAGCCCCGAGTGCGACCGCGGCATCGCCTTTGACGACCCCGATATCGGCATAACATGGCCCCTGCCCAAAGAGGCGCTACTGCTCTCTGAAAAAGACCGCAAACAGCCCCGGCTCAAAGAGGCCGAAATCTTTACCTACGAAGAGGATCTCTATGCCTAAAACCGTCCTTGTCACCGGTGCCAACGGCCAGGTGGGCGGTGAACTGCGCCGCCTTGTCAATGAGAGCGACCTCTCCGACCGCTTTCTCTTTACCGACAAAGAGAGCCTGGATATTACCGACCCGGAAGCGATCGAGCGCTTCGTCACGCAAAACGGCGTCACCCATATTGTCAACTGCGCCGCCTATACCGCCGTCGACGGCGCCGAAGAGAATGAAGAGGCGGCCTTCGCCGTCAACCGCGACGGGGTCAAGAATCTGGCCGAGACGGCCAAAAAACATGACATCCGCCTGATCCACATCTCTACCGACTACGTTTTTGACGGCACCGGCCACACCCCTTTAAAAGAGGACGATACCGTCAATCCCCAGGGGGTCTACGCCCGCTCCAAACACGCCGGCGAAGAGGCGATTTTGCAAACCGCGCCCAAAGGGGCGCTGATTATCCGCACCTCCTGGATCTACTCCGCGTTGGGACACAACTTTGTCAAAACCATGCTAAGACTGGCCAAGGAGCGCGACACGATCAACGTGGTCTACGACCAGATCGGCACCCCTACCTACGCCGCCGACCTGGCTGAAGCGATTTTACAGATCCTTCAAAGCGACCGCTTTCCCGAAGGGGTGGAGATCTACCACTTCAGCAACGAGGGCAACTGCTCCTGGTACGACTTCGCCCAGGCCGTTTTCGAGCTCTCCGGCACAAAGTGCCGTGTCGATCCTATTCCCACCAGCGCCTACCCCACCCCGGCCAAGCGACCCGCCTACAGCGTTTTGAGCAAAGAGAAGATCAAGCGCGACTACAATCTGAAAATTCCCTACTGGCGAGAGGCTCTGAAAAGATGTCTCCAACGGCTGGAGCGTCCCGTCAAACGGCGCCGCATCGGCGTGGTGGGTTCGGGTTTCATTGCCAACGGCCTGGCCAAAATGTTACTTCGCCACCCCGAATTGACCGTCAGCAAAGTGCTGACCAGAAGCGACATCTCCCGACGCACCGATTTCGTCGACCCTTCGCTTTTAACCCATGATCTGGAAGCGCTTATCCAAGAGAGCGACCTGATCGTCGAGTGTAGCGGCGACGCGGTCTACGCCACCGAAGTGATCGATACCGTGTTAAAGGCGGGCCTGCCGGTGGTGACGATGAACTCGGAGTTTCATGTCACCACCGGCTCCTATTTCGTGGGCAAAGGGATGCTCACCGAAGCCGACGGCGACCAGCCCGGCGTTTTGGCCGCCTTGCACGAAGAGGCGCTGGCCATGGGTTTCAAACCGGTGCTCTACGCCAACATCAAAGGTTTTCTCAACGAAAACCCCACCCGCGAAGAGATGGAGTACTGGGGCGCGAGATCCAATCTGAGTCTGGAGATGGTCACCTCCTTTACCGACGGCACGAAAGTACAGATCGAGCAGGTGCTGGTGGCCAACGGCCTGGGGGCCAACCTGATTCAGGAGGGGCTTGTCAAACTTAAAAGCGACGATATGTTGGAAGGGGGCACCAAACTGGTAGAGATGGCCAAAGAAAAAGGCGTCGCGCTACCCGTCAGCGACTACGTGCTCTCCCCCAAACTGCCCGCCGGCGTCTTTATTCTGGCCGAGCACGAAGAGGAGCAAAAAGGGGCGCTTCGCTACTACAAGCTGGGAGAAGGGCCCTACTACGTCATCGAGCGCACCTATCACCTGTGCCACATGGAGATCATCAAAACCGTTCAGCGGGTTCTAAACGGCGGCGGTGTTTTGCTTGACAATAGCCCCAACCCCCGCTACAGCGTGGCCGCCGTGGCCAAACGGGATATCGCTGTGGGCGAAACCCTTAAAAAAGCGATCGGCAGTTTCACGGTGCGGGGCGAAGGGGTGGAGATCGCCAGACACCCCGACCACGTGCCCATCGGCCTGCTGGCCGACGCAGAGTTTGTCAAGCCCCTCAAAGCGGGCGAGACGGTCACCTTCGATCATGTCAGACTGCCCGATACCCTGGCGCTTGAAATTTGGCGAAACATTGCCCAAAAGGCGTGCCAAAACGCTTAACGTTTCGGCTCCTCTTTTACCCTGTCCGACATCAAGACGGCGATCCAGTTGGTGGCATCGGCCGTCTCCAGGGCAAACTTGACCATCATGGTCAGCGGTACGGCCAAAAGCATCCCCACCTTGCCAAAGACCCATCCCCAAAAGACCAGGGAGACAAAAACCACCAGCTCCGAAAGCTCCAACCCCCGCCCCATCAGACGGGGCTCAAGCAGGTTGCCGATGACCAGGTTGATCACCACGAACCACCCGCCGACCCACAGCGCCTCCCCCAATCCCTGCGTGGCCAGCGTCAGTAAAACCGGCGGAATCGCCGCCACGATGGAGCCGATGACGGGTATGAAGTTGAGCATAAACCCGCCGATCCCCCACAAAAGCGGATAGGGCACGTCTAAGACATAAAGCACCGCCGTAATCCACAATCCCGTGGCCAGGCTGGTGAGCGCCTTTAACGAGAAGTAGCGATGAATCCTCTCCAAAAAGCGGCCAATCCCCTCCGAAAGGCCGCGCACGCCGCTGTGCGCCTCGATAAATCGAACCTTCTTTTTAATACCGAACGACTCGACCAGCATAAAAAGGATCAGAAAAAAGATCAACAAAGAGTTGGAGAGCAGTGCCGACGTACCTTTGAGAAACGAGAGGGTAAAGTGAAAGAGTTTTTCGGGCTGAAACGTGCTGAAAATCAGGGCTTTATCCACCTCGATCCCTTTGGATTGTATATAATCCATCCAGCTACTCAGATTCTCGTGCATCGCCTTCTGCCACGCGTCGGCATGGGCGAACAGATCGGCCAAATGGGCCGACACCAGCCCCGTCAACGAGACAAACAGCGCGAAAACGGTCCCCATTACCAAAACAAAAGCGACCGCTTTGGGCACCCCCCGTTTGACCATCCCGTGCAAAAGAGGCGCCAGCAACAGCGCCAAAAAGAGCGCCAGAATAAAAGGAACCAGCAAAGAGGCGGCGGCTTTGAGCCCCGCCACCACCACGACCAGCGCCGCCGACGCCACCAGAAACCGATGCACCGAACCGCCCATTCACACTCCTCTTCTATTTTCGTGAAGTAAGCTCTATTTTATCCCATTTCTCCTTCTGTTTCCAAAGGTTACATTCACAAAAATTGGATGAACATTTTCCCGGGTTACGCCGCCGACACACGCAGAACACAGCGACACAAGTGTAGAATGGTAATATCTTTTTATATCCCATTCACATTAGGAGAGACCATGAGCGATCAATTCAAGCAAGATTCCCTGGAGTACCACAAGGCCAAAGGCGAATTTGACACCAACGGCAAGATCGGTACGCTGATCACCAAACCCTGCGATACCGAAAAAGAGCTGGCCATGGCCTACAGCCCCGGCGTCGCCTTCCCCTGCCTGGAGATCGAAAAAAACATCGACACCGCCTACGACTACACCAACAAGGGCAACCTGGTCGCCGTCATCAGCGACGGTACCGCGGTTTTGGGCCTGGGTGACATCGGCCACCTGGCCTCCAAGCCGGTCATGGAAGGAAAAGCGGTTCTGTTTAAAACCTTCGCCAACGTCGACGCGGTCGATATTGAAGTCAACACCAAAGATACCGAAGAGATCATCGAAACCGTCGCCCGCATCGCCGACACCTTCGGCGGCATCAACCTCGAAGATATCAAAGCGCCCAAATGTTTCGAGATTGAAGAGCGCCTCAAAGAGATCTGTAACGTGCCCGTCTTCCACGACGACCAGCACGGTACCGCCGTCATCACCACCGCGGGTCTGATCAACGTCCTGGAGATGACCGACAAACCGGTCGAAGATCTCAAAGTCGTCGTTATCGGCGCCGGCGCGTCCGGTATCGCCTGCGCCAAGATGTACAAGCAGTTGGGTGTCAAAAACATCACTATGCTTGATTCCAAAGGGGTCATTCACAGCGGACGGGACGACCTGAACAAATACAAGCAGGAGTTCGCGTTTGACACCCCCGACCGCACGCTTGACGACGCCATCAAGGGCGCGGATATGATTCTTGGCCTCTCCGGCCCCGATCTGGTCAGCGCCGAGCAGGTCAAAACCATGGCCGAAAGCCCCATCATCTTCGCCTGCGCCAACCCCATTCCCGAAATCATGCCCCCGGTCGCCAAAGAGGCGCGCCCGGATGTCATCATCGGTACCGGCCGGAGCGACTTCCCCAACCAGGTCAACAACGTCCTGGGCTTCCCCCAGATCTTCCGCGGCGCCCTGGATGTCCGCGCCACCAAGATCACCGAAAACATGAAAATGGCCGCTTCCCGCGCCCTGGCCGCCCTGGCCAAAGAGCCGGTACCCGAGCACGTCAAAAAGGCCCACGGCCGTGACAACATGGAGTTTGGCCCCGATTACATCATCCCCTCTCCCTTTGACCGCCGGGTTCTTGTCTACGTGGCCAGCGCCGTGGCGCAAGCCGCCATTGAAGACGGCGTAGCCCGTGTCAAAGACTTTGACATCGAAGCCTACAAAGTCAAACTGCAACGCCTGGCCGATCACCTCGACGGCAAACTCTGATAATCCCCGCCCCCTTTTGGGGGGCTTACGCTATAATTTTTCTACTTAAATCATTCCAGACGGACACTTTGCATGAAGACCGATTTTCTGATTATCGGGGCGGGCATCATCGGCCTCTCGGTCGCCAGGGCCCTGCAAAAGCGCTACCCCGACGCTTCCATCGCCGTGATCGAAAAAGAGAAAGAGGTGGGCGAGCACGCCAGCGGCAGAAACAGCGGGGTACTGCACGCCGGATTCTACTATACCGCCGACTCGCTCAAAGCCCGTTTCACCAAAGAGGGCAACGCCCGCCTCAGGGCTTTCTGCCAAACCCACGGCCTGCCCGTCAACCCCTGCGGCAAGCTGGTCATCGCCCGCGACGACAAAGAGGTGGAGACACTCAAAGAGCTGGAGCATCGGGGCAAAACCAACGGGGTCAACGTCCGCCTAATCGACGAAAAAGAGGCGACCAGGATTGACCCCAACGTGCGCACCCACCGCCTGGCCCTGCATAGCCCCGACACCGCCACGGTCGATCCCAAAGCGGTGGTCAAAAAGCTCAAAGAGGAGGTGATACGAGAGGGGGCCAATCTCTACCTAAACACCCGTTACCTCTACCGAAGCGCCATAAAACGCGTCAAAACCTCCCAAAGCGAGTTCGAGGCGGAAAAAATCATCAACTGCGCCGGATTGTACGCCGACAAGATCGCCAAACAGTTCGGTTTTGGCGAACACTACACCATTTTGCCTTTTAAAGGCGTCTACCTCAAATACGGCGGCAAAGAGCGCCCGATACGCACCAACGTCTACCCCGTCCCCAAACTGGAAAACCCCTTTTTGGGCGTACACTACACCCTCACCGTCGACGGCACCGTCAAAATAGGCCCCACCGCCATTCCCGCATTCTGGCGCGAAAACTACCAGGGGTTGAAAGGGTTTGACTTTAACGACCTAACAGAGATTTTGTGGTACGAGGCCAGGCTCTTTCTTACCGATCGTTTCGGTTTCAGGCGGCTGGCCTTTGAAGAGTTTAGAAAGTACGCCAAATCGCACCTGGCTGATCTGGCCAAAGATATGCTCCACACCGTCAACCCGGCCGACTTTAACACCTGGAGCGCGCCGGGTATCCGGGCTCAGCTTCTTGATACCCGCACCCTGGAGCTGGTGCAGGATTTCGCGGTGGAGGGTGATGAAAACAGCGTTCACATCCTCAACGCCGTCTCACCCGCCTTCACCTGTAGCCTCCCCTTTGGGGAGTGGGTGGTGGACAACTACCTCTAAACCAGCACCGCCGTACACTTTAGCGCCCCATGGGCGCCGATCACCAGCGACTGCTCGATATCGGCGGTTTTGGAGGGCCCCGCCAGAAAGAGGCCGTAGGAGAGTGTCGAAAAGTCGACCTTTCGGTACGCCTGGGCCATGGTGGGCACCAACCGTCTTTTCTCAAGCACCACCACCACGTGCTCGGCCAGCGTCAACAACGCCCTGGGGTAGCGCTCTTTGGGCTCAATCCACACCGCCCCGTTCTCGGCCACGCCAAACACCCCCTCCACAATCGCCCAAAGCCCCTCAGGCGCTATTTCATCTATCTTCTCATGACGGGTATCCACCACCTTTTTGGTCGTCGCGCCAAGGGCAAGGGCAATGGCCTCTTTGCTCGCTTCCCCAAGCCAAAGCACCTCGCCGCCGGCACCCTCCCACGCCGTTGTAAAAGAGGTGAGCAGATCGTCCGGCGCGAAGGTCTCAACCCGGCTTTGCCAGGGTTCAGCGGGCGGCGTATCGCTTTGCAGGGCCTGTAAAATCCTCTCTTTGGCGCTCATGCTCTTCTCCTTTTGGCGTAACGCGCCCGAAAAGGGGTTTGGGCGATCTTTGGCATCTGCCGCTCCCGGCCCCAGGCGTTTTTGGGGTGGTAGAGCCACCTCTTTGGCACCACCCCCTCCAGCCGGCGCCATAGAGCGGTCAAAAAGCGGTAAAGCCGGGGACGGCGCAATACAAATGCGGCCATCCGCAATCCCGTCCGCTTGGCGTGAAAAGGCTTCTGCTCTATCACCCGGCGACGGCTCTTTAAGAGCAGTTCATGCAGGTCGATTTTGGCCGGGCAGACCGTATCGCAAGAGGCGCATAGCGTACAGGCAAACGCCAGCGAGCCATAACGTGCCGTATCCCTGGCCGACGCCAGCACCGACCCGATGGGCCCCGGCACCACATACCCGTAACTGTGCCCGCCGCTACGCCGATAAACCGGGCAGGTGTTCATGCAGGCCCCGCACCGCAGGCAGGCCGTCGCCTGCGCGAACTCCTCTTTGAGCAGTCCGCTTCGGCCGTTATCCACAATCACCACGCAGAGCCGCCCGCCCGGCTTGGGACGCCGAAAATGGGAGGTGTAGGTGGTAATCGCCTGGCCGGTGGCACTGCGGGCCAGCAGGCGGGTCAGTACCCCCAGCGCCTCGGCGGAAGGAACCACCTTCTCAAGCCCCATGCAGGCAATATGCAGGTTGGGCAGTGCCGTGCCCAGGTCCGCGTTGCCCTCGTTGGTGCAGACCGTCACCGCCCCCTCCTCGGCCAGGGCGAAGTTGACACCGGTAATCGCCGCGTCGGCTTCCAGGAACTTTTGGCGCAGATGTTCCCTGGCGGCGCGGGTCAGATAGGCCGGATCGTGGTTTTCGGGCGCCGTGCCCAGGTGTTTGGCGAAAATTCGCGCCACATCCTCCTTTTTCAGGTGAATGGCCGGCAGGACAATATGGCTGGGGTGCTGGCTGGCAAGCTGAACGATCCGCTCCCCCAGGTCGGTATCGACCACCTCGATACCCCGCGCCTGAAGGTAGGGATTAAGCCCGCACTCTTCGGTCAGCATCGACTTGCTTTTGACCACCCGACGCGCCCCGTGCTCTTGCAAAAGGCGGTGCACGATTTGGTTGTGCGCCTCGGCGTCCTCGGCCCAGTAGACCTCTATGCCGTTGGCCTTCGCCCGCTCCTCAAAGAGGCGCAGGTAGTAGCCCAGATGGGCGCGGGTATGGGCTTTGAGAGCCTCCGCCTCCGCCCTTAACGCCTCCCACTCGGGCACCGACGCGACGGCTTTGTCCCGCTTTTGGCGCACAAACCAAAGGGCTTTGTCATGCCAGTGGGCCCGCTTGCTATCGGCCGTAAACGCCTCCGCCGCCCGGGCGTGGTTGTGCGCGCCGCTCATGCCAGGCTCTCCGCCATCAGCTCCGCCACGTGCACAAAACGCATAGGGGTTCCGTCACGTTTCGCCAGCCCCTCCATGTGCATCAGGCAACTCATATCCACCCCCGCCATCACATCGACCCCGTTGGCCAGGTGGTCGGCGATGCGGTCCCTGCCCATCATGGCGCTGACCGCCGTCTCATCCACGCTGAACGACCCCCCGAAACCGCAACACTCATCCCGCGAAGGAAGCACCACTTCCAAACCCGGCACCCTCTCCAAAACCGCCTCAATCTTGGAAAAGGGCTCTACCCGCAACTCGCTGGGCCTGGCCAGCATCAGTTCTCTAAGGGCGTGGCAACTGTTGTGCAGTCCCACCCGCCGATTGAGCGGTTTGACAAAACGCAGGTTCTCTACCCCCACCACATCGTGCAAAAACTCGCACAACTCAAACACCCTGCCCCTAAGCGCCGGGTAACGGGCGTCTGACACCACCCCCTCATAACGGTAGCGCACCGCCCCCACGCAACTGCTGGAGGGGGCCACCACGTAATCAAAAGAGGCAAAAAG